>JBDTNV010000115.1:0-10462 GCA_039933555.1 Ignavibacteria bacterium | reverse complement strand
CAGAATATTGATGTAATTGATCTTGAAACAAATGAGTTTGAAACTCATAAAATATCAAATATTATTAAGGAATCAGGCTCTGATTATCCCGGGATAAAAGATATGGTATCTATAATTAAGGATAATCACATAACACAGCCAATGGGACTTGGTGCTGATTATGAAAATGACGACCTTTTAGTAACCTTTGAAGGTTTGATAACCAATAATACTTTTGTTCCCCAGGTAAAATTCCTGCTCGATACACTGCAGGAAGGAATGCACTCCCCTGTTGATATTGAATTCGCTTCAAATGGAACTGAATTTTACATATTACAATGCCGCTCACAAACCAAGTCAAAAGAAATACAGCCTGACCCGATCCCGAGAGATATACCAAGAAAGAAAATTATATTCAGTGCGAATAAATACGTTTCAAACGGTAAAGTACCTGAAATTTCACATATAGTTTATGTTGATCCGCAAAGCTATTATAATATAGCTTCTAGGGAAGAACTTGTTGAGATCGGAAGGGCAGTAAGTAAGCTTAACAAAATTCTGCCGAAACGCAGATTTATATTGATGGGGCCGGGCAGATGGGGCAGCCGCGGGGATATTAAACTTGGAGTTAATGTTACTTATTCAGATATCAATAATACTTCAATGCTAATTGAAATTGCAAAACAAGTAGGTAATTACACCCCCGATCTCTCTTTTGGTACACATTTTTTCCAGGATCTCGTTGAAGCGTCAATCAGATATTTGCCATTATATCCTGACGAGGAAGATATAATTTTTAACGAACCTTTTTTCCGCAAATCAGAAAATATGCTGGAACACCTTTTGCCTGAATACAAACACCTTGAAGATACAATTAAAGTAATTGATGTTACTCATGCTGCCGAAGGTCAGATACTGAGAGTACTGATAAATGCGGAGCTTGAAGAAGCAATTGCTTTTTTAAACGAACCTTTGGCAAACAAAGTCACTTCACTGGATACTTCCGAGTATGTTGAGTGGCAGCCCAGTAACTACTGGCAATGGCGGTATAAGATGGCTGAGAGAATGGCAGAGCTTATTCCTGCAGAAGATTTTGGCGTAAAAGGATTTTATATTTTCGGAAGCTCTAAAAATGCCAACGCGGGCCCAGCAAGTGATATTGACCTTTTAATTCATATTAATGATACGGCTGATGTTACAAAGCTTAATCTATGGTTTGAAGGCTGGAGCCAGTGTCTAAGTGAGCTTAATTACCTTAAAACAGGTTACAGTTCCGATGGAATGCTGGATATTCATTATGTTACTGATGAAGATATCGAAAAACGTACAAGTTTTGCCAGCAAGATAGGCGCAATTACCGATCCGGCTAAGCAGCTAAAAATTGGGAAGTAGATTTTCCTGTTCATCAGATGACCGCCGAAGCAATGTAGCTTAAAGTCATCGGATGAATTAAATCAGATCAATATCCTTACAGCATTCCCGGGTTCATCTGTATCAAATTCAATCACCGCAAGTTCATTGCCTAAGTGCGCTGAATTGAAACAATATGAATTTCCTATTTTATCCTGCCAGTTTGTTGTAATCTGCGTTGATTCATGTATATGGCCATGAAGGGTCAAGAGCGGCTGATTCCTTTCGATAAATTTTCTTATAGCATAACTTCCAACACTCAGTACTTCTTTTTCGCCGTTGATGTTGTTTGCATATATCTTATCCAGATTTGTATCAACAGGAGGCGCATGAAAAAGACAAATTGTCTTTCGGAAGTCATTTACTTCTTTGGATAACTCATTCAAATCATCTTTTATTGTTGAAAACTTCTTAATATTTTCGGGTACTGCTATTGTTCTTATTCCGTCTTCAGGCGAGACTGCATCTCTTGGAACGTAACGGGAGATGTCATATTTTTCCCAGTCCTTAAGTAAAAATGGAGTCGGTGGAATAAAAGGATACCCAATAATTTTGAGATCATTTTTTGAAACAACTCTTTTGTTCAAAAAATAGAGGAGTTTTTTAATTTCAAGCATTTCGAAATGTTCACAGCATATTGCTGCATCATCATTCCCGGGTATGAGGTAAATATCAGGGTAATTTTGGTTTAGCTCAGATTTGAGGTCAGTGAAGAGCGGACTTAGAAAGTCTTTAATAAAATCTTCAGGATCAGTGACATAATAATTAGGAAGTGCATCACCACCGATAAAAACTGCCTCGGGTAACTTCAGCCTGATATATGCGCAAAGTTTTCTGAAGTTAACCTCATTACCGTGAATATCACTGCTGCATATTGCCCTCATATCACAAATTTAGTTGATGAACAATTAATGTAATATGTACAAAAAAGCCCGTTTTTAACGGGCTTTAAGCTAAATGCAATTTTTGTTACAGTATTTCATGGGGATATTTTTTTGTCTGCATAACATTCCCGCAGGCTTATGTTTACTTAGTTTGCTCAAGATTGTTATTTCCAAGCATATCACGTGGTTTTTCAGTGAATCTATCATTCATTAAATAGACTGTAAGAAAGACAACTCCCGGAATTATTATAAGTCTCGGTATTAAAGATAATAATTTGTCATTCGAAGTCATGAATTATACAAAGGGGAATGCAGCCGAGATCAAAGTTGAAGAAGGATTTAGCGTAAGTTCTATTAAACGATACCTTAATCTGCAGTTTGGAAGTAACTACCGCCTTGGAATAGATAACGAAGGCGATAAATATTTGATTACTTTAAAAGTAAAACTTTCCTGATAAAACTTATTCCTCCAATTCACGATTTAGCTGCTTCGCTATTTCGCTTTTTAATCTGTGGAGCTAAGGGGGATCGAACCCCTGACCTCTTGAATGCCATTCAAGCGCTCTCCCATCTGAGCTACAGCCCCAAATTTCAATTATGAGTTACAAAATTGAAAGTACGAATCTTGTTAGAACGGTTCAAGACCAGCTGCCTGTCTGCCGAAGCGTAAGCGCAGGCAGAAGCTACAGCCCCAAATCATTAATACCTACAAAAATAATACTTATTTGCATGTAAATTCAATTCATTAAATTCACTTTGAGTCATACATTAACTTTAAGTCCTGATCTATAATTTAAGTACAAAAGATAGAATCCAATTACGAAGTCTATAGTCAAACAGAATAGATCATAATCGGGCGGCATTAAACTTGAATTTGTAACATAACTATAAATTAAGTCCCAGATACCATGAAGGAAATAACCGGATATCAAAATATACGAATTCTTTTTTATTCCATAGTAAGCAAAAAATAAAAAGAATATTGCCTGCAATACAGTAATAGATAGTTGCCCAAAATCAGTCCAGGTAAAGCCAACATATATAAATCCTATGCAGGCAAGTATCATTCCGTAAATTACGTTCTTATCGATTCTTTTAAGTACTACAAATATTAAAATTGTAACAATTCCCGAAACTACACCAATAATTGAAGCTTTCATGATTTTTCGTAATTTATTTGCTCAAAGTTAGGCAAAACATAAGTTTAAATTCAATTCATTTTGTTCCTCAATTTATCCTTTAAACATTACCTCTTGGATTGCAAAAAAACAAAAAAATCACTAAATTTGTAATTCTCTAAAAATACTCCAGGCTATTTAATAAAAGACTAAAAAGGAGCAGGTTTTAAGGGATTTTTTATATTTTTTGTAGAATAATAATAATTTAAACATAAGTAAAATGTTCGCAATAGTTGATATTAAAGGTAAGCAATACAAAGTTACTGAAAACGACAGGATCTTTATCAATAAATTAAAGGATGATGTTGGCGCAAAATTATCATTTGATAAAGTGATAATGTTCAGCCAGGATGAAAAATCTTTCCAGGTTGGTGCTCCAAAGCTTTCAATGAATGTTGAAGCGACTGTTCTTGGTCATGTAAAAGATGATAAAGTTATCGTATTCAAGAAGAAAAGAAGAAAAGGTTACAAAAGAACAAAAGGTCATCGCCAGCAGTATACTGAAATTCAGATCAATTCAATAAAGTAGATCCGGTTTTGAGGTTTTTTAGTTCATAATTGATAATTATAAATTTTTAATTTTATATATAATGGCTCATAAAAAAGGTTTAGGCAGTACAAAGAACGGCCGCGATAGTAATTCCCAGAGACTTGGCGTAAAGCGTTTTGGCGGCGAGCTTGTCACAGCAGGCAGCATTATAGTAAGGCAGCGCGGAACAAAGTTCCTTCCCGGTCTTAATGTTGGGCTGGGCAAAGATGATACTATTTTTGCTACAGTAACCGGTCACGTTAAATTTACCAACCAGACTAGGTTAAAGAAAAAAATAAGCGTACTTCCCGTAGAAGCCAATTAAGTTTTTTCAAATTGACCTTAGGTAACTACACATGGTCAAAGATTTTAAAGCAGCGAGTGGACACGGGTTCACTCGTTTGTTGTTTATAAAAGAGATAAACTAACCAACCATTCTAAAATATAACATAAAGAGGCAACCAAAGTGAAAGTATCAGTCATCGGAGCGGGTAATGTTGGAGCGACCTGCGCAGAAGTTATAGCTCACCATGAAATTGTTAACGAAGTTGTATTGCTCGATATCAAAGAGAACTTTGCCGAAGGCAAGGCGCTTGATATCTGGGAAACATCCCCTATCAATATGTATGATACAAGAATAAAGGGCTCAACCAACGATTATTCAAAAACTGCAGGTTCGGAAGTTGTTGTAATTACTTCAGGCCTTCCAAGAAAACCGGGCATGAGCCGTGATGACCTTATTTCTACCAATGCGAAGATAGTTAAATCAGTTACCGAGCAGGTTGTAAAGCACTCACCCAATGCAATTATCATTATCGTATCTAACCCGCTTGATGTTATGACATACTGCGCATATGTTAACGCAAAGTTCCCTTCAAACCGGGTATTCGGTATGGCAGGTATTTTGGATACTGCCAGATATAAAGCATTCTTAGCTGAAGAGCTTAATGTATCACCTAAAGATATTCAGGCAGTCTTAATGGGCGGCCATGGCGATACAATGGTTCCGTTACCAAGGTATACAACCGTTGGCGGTATTCCTGTTACCGAGCTTATCGATTCCGCAAAGCTTGATGCGATAATTGACAGGACCAAAAAAGGCGGCGGCGAGATAGTTAATTTACTTGGAACATCCGCATGGTATGCGCCGGGCTCTGCAGCAGCACAGATGGTTGAAGCGATCATCCGTGACCAGAAGAGGGTTTTCCCTGTATGCGCAATGTTGAACGGCGAATACGGACTGAAGAATATTTTCCTTGGTGTTCCGGTAATATTAGGCAAAGGCGGAATTGAAAAAATTATCGAGCTTAAGCTTAATGCCGATGAAATGAAGCTTGTAAACGATTCAGCCAAAGCAGTAAAAGAAGTTATGGATGTACTTGATAATTTAGACAAATCCTGAACGTAGAGAAGGATCTATTTTTTGATTTTCCAAGCCCGCGATCTGAATCGCGGGTTTTTTTATACTCTCAATTAAAATATTGATTGTATCCCGACTATTACAGCTATGACTATTATCAGGAAAAAAATAATCCCTAAGATAACAACGCTTGTGATAAAAGTGTTTTTCGCCTGCCTCACAAACCTGTTGTTATCCTGCACCGCTTTATCTGACTTATAATATTCAGATAGTTTTTCAAAATATGAGCTCATATGTTTTTTTATTAATTGTTATTTATTTATCATAGAAACAAGGTTGATAAAATAATTTCGTTATTTTATTATCAACATTTTTTTTGTCTGAACAAAGTTTCCAGCACTAAGGCTGTAAAAATAAATACCTGATGCAAGCTCCGATGCGTCAAAATCAACATTATATGTACCTGCATTAAGCTCGCTGTTAACCAGAGTTGCTGTTATCCTACCATTCACATCATACACCACGATATTCACAAGACCTCGATTTGGCAGGCTGAATTTAATATCAGTAACTGGGTTAAATGGATTAGGATAATTCTGGAATAAAGCAAAATCGGTTGTAATTTCAGTGCTTATATTATTTACTGAGATTGGGTTTCCGGTTGGATTGCGTTTATAATAAATTTCTGTATTACCGGCACGTGAATCATACCATACTACATGAACATTGGTTCCGGAAGCCGCTACCCCCGGTCCCCTGGAAGCAGCTGCATCATTAGTAAGCCTGAAGTCCCCATCCCAGTTCAACCCAAGATTAGTTGACCTCTTATAATAAATCTCCATATTACCATCTCTTTGATCAAACCATACAACATGAACAGATGAATCTGCAGAACATATAACCGGCGGCTGCTTTATACCAAGATCATTTGTCAATCTGGTATCAGTACTCCAGTTCATTCCGGCATTTGTTGAGCGCTTATAATATATCTCAGTATGCCCATCCCTGCCATCCAGCCAGGATGCGTTCACATTCTGTCCCGTACATGAAACTGAAGAAAATGATGCGCCCGTACTGTTTGATAGCTGGGTCTGCGCAGACCAATTTGCACCCGCATTAGTTGAGCGAAGATAAAATACATTTATATAAAACCCTCCGTCATCCCAGATCAAATGAACATCCTGCCCAGAAGCCGAGACTGCGGGATTTTGAGAGGCACCGATAGCATTTGTTATCCTCACCGGCGCCAGCCATGATAGGCCGCCATCAGTTGAGCGGGCTAAGTATATTTCACGGTTATCAATAGCTAAGAGGGCTTCCCATACAGCGTAAACATTTGATCCTGATGATGCGACCATTGCATCAGTTGATCCTACTATTGCGCCTGAAATTATTGTTGCTGAGCCCCATGTCGCGCCGTCATCAGTGGATCTTTTATATAATATTACATTGTGTCCCGCCTGCAGTTCATACCACACTAAATGAACTACTGACCCCGATGTTGATATGTTACCTTTGAATGAATCGAACGAGCTGGTGGTAAGCCGCGTATCAGCGCCCCAGCTTACTCCGTAATTTGTTGAGCGCTTGTAATATATCTCAGGGTTGCCGTCGCGGTAATCATACCATGCCGCATGTACAAAATTTCCGTTTGCAGCAACGCACCATGTGTTATCATAGGCAGTAATTGAAGTACTTGGATTATTTGTCAGACGATAATCCGCTTCCCACTGGGCGTAATTTTTATTTCCGCTAAAGCAGATAATTATTATTAATGATACTCCAATAAATGTTTTCATATATTATAATTTATATCTTTTATAATTTTTTTGTTACTACTTCGCTCCACGGCCCCTGCCGGTTCCCGTCACTTACTGCAATCCTGAAACGGTATGTCGAATTACCCTTGAGCCGAGATACAGTATATTTTGAAACCGGAACAATATCAACCTGCTGCCAGCAGTCTTTCCTGTTTTTTGAGACCTCAACAACATAGCTTCTGGCATCTTTGACTGCATCCCAATTAAGATCTATTTCACCGGCAAGCTCTCCAATAGTTGCTGAAAGAGATTCAGGTTTGGCCGGAATTATTTTTATTTCCTCTTGTCTTGATTTCATTGTTTCGTTACAAAAATATGTTTGAAATGAGTCCGTTACAAAGAATACTTTTGAAAAATGTTTTTCTAAATGATGGGAACAAAACACCGCCAGAGAGCTAACAACTTAATTTTATCCACTTTAAAAATGATATTTTGTTCTTGAAATTTGTATTAGGAATAAGCATTTTATATGTTCCTCATAGTGCGTCATATGTTGCATCAGATATGATGATTTTTGCGGAAAATCAAGATTTTTACAGTTAATTTTGTTCCAAAATTTGACATGAAAAACAGTAATCTGATACAGATATTAAAGACATTTTCTACCGGTGAAATAAAAGAATTCGGTGAATTCGTACGCTCTGGATTTTTCAATAAGAACGAAAGTGTAATAAAGCTGTACGACTACCTGAGGAAATACCATCCGGATTATGAAGAAAACAGGATCGCAAAAGAAGAAATTCACAGGAAAATATTTGCAGGTACAAAGTATAATGACGCTTTTATCAGAAAGATAATTTTCAATCTCACACACCTGGCTGAATCATACATAACATATAATAATTCTGTTCAGGATCCTGTTGACTCAGGTATCACACTTCTTGCAGAGCTTAACAAAAGAAAACTTGAAAAGCTGTTTACCAAGCATTTTACAGAAATTGAAAAAGAGAATGAAGTTTCAGGGCTTAAGAATCATGTTTATTACCGCAGGAAATTTGCGCTGGAGGCGCAATGGTCAAATTACAGCGATAACATGAGGTATAAAGTTGACCTGCATGATAAGAAGGAGTATCACAATGAACGGACCGGTGAAAAGCTTACTCACTTTGTAAATTATTTTCTTTTTCACTCAATGGATACTTACCGCACCCTGAAATATCAGGGTTATGTTGATAGATTTGAATATAATGATGAGCTGCTCGATAATGTCATTGAATATTTATTGAAAGAGCTACACGAATCAGGCACAGATGGGAAATCTAAATACACAGGCAAACTTACTCTAAGAGTATATCTGTATGAAATAATGTTGATGAGAGATAAGTCAGGGGTTGAGCGTTTAGCATCTGATATTTACTTTTTAAAACTGAAGGATATGCTAAGAAATGGTTCGGAGAATTTACTGCACGATTCCAGGTTCAGCCTCTATAACATTCTGCTGCAGCATTGCGCCAACAGGATAATGCGCGGTTTCAGTGAATACCGCACGGAAAGATTCGTGCTTGATAAGATTGCCCTTGAGCAAAAGATCTATATGTCAAGGGTTGAAACAGAATTTCCTCCGCCGGCTTTCGCTTCAATTGTAAGGGATGCATGCGAAATGAAAGAGTTTGAGTGGGCAAGGGCTTTCATTGAAAAGAACAAAGGCAGCCTTGAACAAACTAATTTTGAAACAGTATTAAACCTCTCATACGCAATCGTATTTTTCAATGAAAAAGATTTCATGAGGTCATTGGAGTATCTGAACAAAATTAAGCCTGTTAAAAGATGGGAGTTTAAATCAGCGGTAAAGGAAATGACCATGCAGGTTTTTTATGAGCTATCAATGTTCGAGCAGGCATATTACCTTGTTGATTCATTCAGGCATTTCCAGTCAAGCATGTCAAGGAATTTCTCAATTGACAGGATAGAAAGCAGGACAAATTATTTGAAATTTTACACCAGGCTATTGAGGATTAAAGAAGATCCGGATAATACTGAGCTTGAAAATATTTTGAATGGACTAAATAATAACAGCATTTTGATATTTAACAGGGATTGGCTGAGAGAAAAAGCAGAGGAATTAAAGCTTAAATGAACAGTGACTATTTCATCTCCTTCAATGTATCCCAAAATTTCCGTTCTTCCTTCTGATTTTTTATTATTAACCATTCTACATGCTTCAGCTCTTCATTATTAATCAGCCTGTTATACCATCTTTTCTTTGAACGGTAATTATTGAGGGAGTAAAGAATGATTGAATCTTTGGAAAATGTTGTCTTAAGCGACTCCCTGTTATTATGCCAGAGTGGCTTTTTGCTTACCAGCCTGCCTGCTGTTCTTAATGTTACTCTGTACATTATTCTGGGAAGGTTCATATCTAGCCATATAACTGTATTAGCCCTGCCAACTGTCAGATCCTGCACTCGCCTGTAATTGCCGTCTATTATCCATTCATCCCTGCACGTTACATCTCCAACAAGCCCGCGGAATTCTTCATCACCTGTCTGCACCCAGTTCGGTTTCCAGAACATGGAGTCAATTTCATACTGCTTGATTTTTGTCAATTGCGAAAGCCTGCCTGCAAAGGTAGTCTTCCCGCTTCCGCTTGAGCCTACAATTACTATTTTTTTACCTAAATTCATTCTAATTGAAATTCAACAAGTTAACTGGGATTTGTAAAATTAATCCCCCTTATAAAGGGGGACAAGATTTATGAATATTGTGATAATTACAATTAAACAATCTTCATGTTAAACATAAATTTTAGACGGGGATTAGAAATCCAGATTGAACAATTAGGTTTATAGTTTAGGTATTATTTTCAAATCCCCGTTTAAACCTTTCGATACATTGAGCTATATGATCAAATTTCACTAATGTTGGCCCATCACTATCCTCCCACTTTAAAAGGGGACTTTTATAACAGGCTCTCTGTAATTTTTGTCATTTGAGCTTTGACGTTTGTCATTTATTCTTTATAACTATCGGTTCTTCTATCAGCTCAGGTTTTGTGCCGTCTAGGGGAATGATATATGAATTATCTTTTTCACCTTCATTTCTCTTTCGCCATTTCCTAGAAGCCTTTTGAATTTTTATAGGGAAAATTGTAAGCGTACCATCTTCATCAATATGCAGCCGCAGGAAGTTCTTATAGTCCTGTATCCTTAGAGCTGAAAATGCTTCGTTATCATGCCTGCCGAAGATATTCATGGATATCGTCAAATACAGCCCCATATTAAATGAGCCAAAGAACCATCCCAGCCAGAAAATTATAAGTGGGATAAAAATAAATCCTGTGTAAATATTTTCGTTAAATACTC
>JBDTNV010000114.1:0-10497 GCA_039933555.1 Ignavibacteria bacterium | reverse complement strand
CTCCTCTTCAAATAGTTTTATCAGACGCATGCTGATCTCTACATCTACAAAAGTGCCGTCTTTCTTCCTGTACTGAGTTTCAAACTGGTAATTACCTTTTTCTTTAAGCGATGAATATATCATAAAAGTGTTATCAATGATATTTTCATTTATAAGCTCGGAAAATTTCATCTTACCCAGCTCATCTTTACTGTATCCGAGTAAATTGCTGGCTTGATTGTTGACCGATATTATTCTGCCGTTTAACGACTGAACAAAAATTGCATCAGTAGCAAAATCAAAAAGGTTACGAAATTTTGTTTCACTTTCTCTTAAAGCATTTTCAGAAATCTTTCTTTCCGTAATATCCTGAATTATGAGTACAGCCCCTGTCAGCCGGCCCTTATTATCGCGAAGAGGGGATGAACTGTGGTCAATAGAAATTTCCCTCCCGTTTCTGCCTATTAAGATCGTATGATTGCTTCTGCCTATTACAATATTTTCAGCCAGCACGCGGTCAATCGGATTTTTAATAGGTTCACGGGTATCTTCATCTATGAACTTGAGGAACTCATACACTTTCTTACCAGAGACCTCATCCATTGTCCATCCAGTTAACGCTTCGGCAACCGGATTAAGAAATTTTACAAAACCATATTCATCAGATACTATAACCGCATCACCAACACTTTTTAAAATGGCATTCAGCCAGCTTTCATTTTCTTTGAGCTTGGTTTCCATCTGATGCTTATAAAGCGCCATTTCAATACTTGAACGCAGATAGCGCTCCTCAAAAGGTTTTAAAATGTAACCTAAGGGCTCTGTGAGCTTTGCGCGTTTTAATGTTCTGTCATCTTCATAAGCTGTTAAATAGACAATAGGTATGTTATATCTTTTTCTTATCTCAGCAGCAGTTTCGATTCCATCAATATCACCTTTTAAAACAATATCCATTAAGACAAGGTCAGGGCGCAGTTCTTCAGCGCGGGCAATAGCTTCCCTGCCCGTGAATACGACATCAGGCACTATATATCCAAGACCTTCAAGACAATTCTTGATGTCCTGGGCTATAATACCCTCATCTTCAACTACCATTATACGCGGGGTACTGTTAAGATTTGTCACTTAACACCCTCTTTTTCAGCATTATTTTTATGATTTACGTATATAATTAAACCCTGTTAGACAGGATTCGTTCCTAGATCAAAATTTTCTTCATTTTTTCTGCTATTTCCCTATATTTTGATGAACCTTAATGTTAATAATTTGATTTTGGATTATAAAGTTAACATTAATACGGTATAGCCACAATACCAACAAACCGTTATCAAAAAAAGAAATATTTATATATTACTTTTACTTCTCGATTAAGTACGTTAATTTTGTAAAATATGCTAAATAGTGGTGAAAAGTTGAATATTTTAATATCTTGCGGTTCCTATTCATGGGGCGGACTTGAAATGATTTCGCTTGAAACAGCTAAAAAACTAAGAGAAACCGGCTTAGTGGCAAAAATACTCTGTTCAAAAAACTCACGTCTTGAAGAAGAATCTAATAAACAGGGATTTGAAACCTTACCATACTTTTCAAAAAATACAGGGATTATCTCTTCCATATTTAAGTTGAAAAGATTTTTAAGCAATAACAATATAGATGTAATACACTCGAACCACTCTCATGATCTATGGGTGTTAGCCCCCGCACTTAAGCTCTCAGGAAGTAACGCGAAGTTGTTTTTAACCAAGCATATGGCAAGCGGCATTAAGAAAACTGATATGCTGCATAAATATCTTTACAACCGGGTAAATGGTATTTTTGCTATTTCCAGATATATTGAGCAAAGTGTTAAAGATACATGCCCTGTGCCATTTGAGAAAATACATCTGCTGCCGGTTGGAATTGACTTGGATAGATTTGACAATACAAAGCTCAACAAAAATGAATTGAAAAAAAAATATTTATTGCCTGTTGATAAGCTTTTAATTGGTATTGTTGGAAGAATAACTCCGGGTAAAGGGCATGAAGAATTTCTGGAAGCAGCGAAGATCATCACCGAAAAACATTCAGGAACAGTTCATTTTGTTGTAATTGGCAATGCCAGCTTTGGCGAAGAAAAATATGAAGAAGAAATTAAAATCCTTGCAAAAACTCTAAAGATAGAAAACATCACATTCACCGGCTATACATCTGAACCGCAGAAATTAATAGGAGTTCTGGATATACTTGCAATGCCCTCTCATAATGAATCATTCGGCAGGGTATTGCTTGAAGCAATGGCTCTCATGGTCCCGGTAGCAGCAAGCGGCAATGCCGGTGTGATAGATATTGTAATTGATAATGAATCAGGGTTATTGTTCGAGCCAAAGAATTCAAAACAAATGGCTGTAAAACTGATGAAATTAGTTGAAAGCAGTAAATTAAGAACTAAATTTGCTGAAAACGGATATAAAAGAGTGAAAGATGTTTTTGCGTTTCAAATTATGACTGATAAGTTAATAAAGTTTTATACAAATTAAGCTTATGGCAAAGAGAATAAGCGCAGGATTAATTATGTACAGGATCAAAGACGGCACTCCCGAATTTTTTCTTGCTCATCCCGGCGGTCCATATTTCAATAAAAGGGATGACGGGCACTGGAGCATTCCGAAAGGTGAACCGGATGAAGATGAAGAGCTAATAGTTACAGCAATGCGTGAATTTAAAGAAGAAACAGGAATTACACCAATTGGAGATTTTATACCTTTGGGCTCTATTGTACAAAAAGGCGGCAAAGTAGTGCATGCATGGGCATTTGAAATGGACCTGCCTGAAAATTATGCACATGAATGCAATATGTTCGAAGAAGAGTGGCCCCCGCACTCAGGCAAGTATGTTGAATTTCCGGAAGTGGATAAAGTAAGTTTCTTTTCATTCGAAGATGCAAAGCTGAAAATTAAAGCAGCACAAATTCCCTTGATTGAAAAACTAGTTGACATAATCAATAAATAATAAAAGGGTCTAAGTGTTGATTTCCTGCTTCACATTTGAAGTTTCACGTTTCACATTTCACGTTTGACGTTTGACGTTTCAGTTCTTCCCAATCTTCTCTAAGCAATCCGTAAACATAACCATCCCAATACTCATTTTTGTACTTGGTAATTTTTCTTTTTAATCCTTCTCTTTGAAAACCAAGTTTCTCATAACATTTATAGGCGGGAATGTTGTAAGTATAAACATTAAGCTCTATTCTAGTTAAGTTAAGTTTTTTGAAACCAAATTCCAGAACATTAGAAATCAATAAATCTGCAATTCCCTGCCCCCTGAAGGACTCATCTACAAATATTCTGCACAAAGAAGCGGTTTCATGTTTTTGGCTTATAGCTCCAAGTTCACTCATTCCCGCAATCTTATCATTTATTACCGCTTTAAATATGAATCTTTGCGGATTTGTTTTAACTGATTCTCTGAAATAAGGCTGCAATTGTTCAATAGTTAACGGAAAATCAAAAACAGGACCGCACCACTGAATTAGAGTCTTTTCATCTTTTGCCCAGTTAACTAAAACGGGAAGATCTGATTCAAGCAGCGGTAGCATCTGAATATCAGGCTTAATTCTATTTACTTTTTGTTTATCCATTTTGTCATGATGTATCTTTCATGTTCAGTAAAGCCGTGTTGCCTGTAAATTTTCTGCGCACGTGTATTTGCTGTTTCTACTTCCAGCCTTAAGGCTTTGAATCCTCTGTTTTTTGTATACTCTTCTGCAAACAATAATGCTTTTTTCCCTATTCCTCTTCCACGAAATTCTTTCTCAATGTACAATTCATCCACAAAAACAGTTTCACCTTTAAATTCAACACTAAAGGCAAATCCAATTATCAAATATCCTGAAACAATATTATTTCAATATATCAGCCAAGCAGCTCCATAACTTTTATTATCAATAAGCTTATGCAATGCCATATTAACATCTGTCTCTACATATACTGTGTTTTCAAGTTCATACAGTTTCCGGATCATACTGCTTAATAAGGGAACACTTTCAGAGGTTAAATCAGTATATTTTATATTATCGTGGTTTTCCAATATATCCTCAATCAGAAAATTTGAACGGATGAAATTCTATCATTTAGAATATTATATCTTTCCCATTACATAAAGCTGGGTTAAAGTTGGTACCGGGCTTCCCCCTTTCTGCTCTAAGGTAACGGCAAAGGCATCAGCATCAGCAATAGTAACCGGCATCATGTGCATATCCCCATCAGTTCCGGACTTCATATCAAATACACCTGCATCAATTGGTTTTCCGTCTTTTAAAGCCCAAAGCTGGTACTGCTTATCACTTGGCGGCATAGGAAGATTATTGACATTCAGCATTACCTGCTTTGTGCCTGGATTCCAGTAAACTGTTGCAAATGACTGCGGCGCAATTTCCATTCCTTTCATATCAACTACTTTATTGCTCCTGTTCATAACCATTTTCATATCAGTTGATTTCTTTTCCATATCTAGCTTTATCTTCTCATACTCCTGCTTCATCTTGTTATTTTCATTCACAACACCTGCCATTTGCTCTTCTGTACCCCTTAGCTTATTATAGAAATATATGTTCCCAATAATATTTAAAGCAAGGAATACCCAAACTGCCGCCATTAAGTAATTGAATTTTTGAGAGCGCACATGGTAATTTGGTACAGTTTCCTGTTGGATCTCCCTCTGAACACCAGGCATATTTTCAGATATAGAAAGAATATTTGAAGAAGAATTTCCTTCAAGTTCATCAATTTTATCCAGGATTGATTGTCTTAATTCCGGTCTTGGGTTCTTTTTAAATGAAGCTGAATACGAATTTAAAGCATTCTGTATCGTTTCAATTTCAGCTTTCACTTCAGGATATTTGGAAGACATAACTTCAACCTCACGGGCTTCTTCTTCAGATAAAGCCCCTGCTGCATAAAGCTCAAGTACTCCGGATGATATGTATTCTTTTATATTCAAATTTTATTTTAAATGCAGCTTCAACCTTTAGGTTGAGCAAATTTACGCAAGTTTTCAACTTGCGGCTACATTTTATGTATAAATATTTCTTAAATTATTAATTGCGCTTCTGATCCTTGTTTTTACTGTTCCCAAAGGAATTCCAAGTTTTTCGGAAGTCTCTGCCTGTGTAAACCCCTGAAAGTAAACCAATTCAATTAAAACCCTGTGTTCATGAGGCAATCTTTCAACCATTTCTTTTACCCCGATATATTCAGGATTAAAGCCTGATGAGGGGCTTTCTTCAATAATATTTACGTAATCTTCAATATCATGGTTTTGCTTAGAATTTTTGTAGTCTTTTGAGCGTATTTTATCAATTGCAAGATTGCGCGCAATATTTCCCATCCATGTTACAAGCTTTGCTTTTTCTGCATCATAAGAATCAATATTCTTCCATATTTTTACAAAAACTTCCTGGAGAAGGTCTTCTGCAGTTTCATCGCTTTTTACAATTCTTGAAATAATTCCAAACAACAGGCTGGAATATTTATCATATAATATTCCAACTGCATCCCTGTTCTTTTGTTTCAGAGCCGCGGTTAATTGTTCCTCTGTTATTTCCTGCAATTTTTTATTCAATATCCTGGATGACCTGTTGCAAAGGTGTAGATAAATTGTGATTTATTCAATTTCAGAATTTATGCCAATAAAAAGGAGCCTCTTAAGGCCCCTTTTTAGAGTCTGAATAATTTAATTTAAATATTAGTTTAGATACTGTACATCTGTCGGAACAATAAACATACTCTCCGGTACATCAGTTGTGTTATCATAATTCAATGCTTCAAGGGAATTACCTTCACTTGAGTTGCCAACCCAGCGTTTTAACATTAGATTATCTTGGTACATATAGTAATCGCTGGATGCATGGTCACTTCCTACAGTCTGCGAAGCTATTGTGTACTTCACACATTCCAGGCCTAGCACATTTTCAGTACCTGCCCTTGAATTACTGTTGAATATCGAGCCATCATTGCCTAAATCAAGTATATAAACTCCTGTCTCCATTCCAACATAGCTCATTTCAACAGCATTCTTTGTTCCGAATTTACCCGCCGAATTTGATATTATAGTATAGATCTTAGGCTCATCCTTAAGGATATAAATATTTGTCGTTGATGAATCCGGTTTGCCAACTCTATCTAATTTTACGAATCTGATCTTGCTTCCGTTCCGGTACATTTTCATCTTACTTAATATATTTCCACCGGCATCTTTTAAAGCATATTCAACCGTATACTTGATGTCATATGTCTGTGATGAAATATCTGATCCCCGAAAAAAAGTAAAAGAAAACAATATTAGTATAATAAAATTTAGTTTTTTCATTTTTAAATTAATTCATTATTTGATGGACTCAATTGTTCAAATATAAACCTTTTCATTTTATAATCAAAAATATATTTGTAAATCAAAGTTAAACAATAACATAAATAATTCCACAATCGTTATTTCAACATAAACAAAATCATATTATATTGCTTTAAATATGACAGAAAAACCCGCAACAGGCAAAATCCTGATATCTGAACCCTTTTTAAATGATCCTAATTTCAAAAGGACTATAATATTACTAAGTGAGCACAACGAGGAAGGCTCGGTTGGTTTTGTTTTGAACAAACCCACTGATTACAAAATACACGAAGTTATAGAGGATTTCCCCGAGTTCGATGCAGTTGTATATTTCGGCGGACCTGTTCAACTTGATACTTTGCAGTTTATTTATAAAGACGAAGAAATAATAGATGGTTCGATTGAAATAGCTCCAAATCTTTATTGGGGCGGCAGTTTCGATTTACTGAAAACCCTGATAACTGCAAAAGCAATTGAACCCACCAACTTTCGTTTTTTCCTGGGTTACTCAGGCTGGGTAGATGGCCAGATTGAAGAAGAAATACAGCTTAATTCATGGATAGTGGCTGATACAACAATTGATAATATCTTTTCTGATGAGCCTGATAAGCTATGGCGTGAAACACTTAAATCAATGGGTAAAAAATACGCACTTCTTGCAAGCTTCCCCGAAAATCCGAGTGTAAATTAAAAAAACATTCATACCACGACTTAAAATATGTCCAGCCGTGGCATGATTAATTCAAACTACTTAATTAATATCATTTTCTTTGTTTCTTTAAAATCACCAGCTTCAATTTTATAAAAATACACGCCACTGGAATACTTCGTTCCATCCCATTGATACCTGTACGAACCTGCAGCCTTGTCCTCGTTTACAAGCTCTTCAACCATTTTGCCGTTTAAATCATATATAATAATCTTTACTCTAGCCGGTATTGGAATATCAAAAGATATTGACGTTACCGGGTTAAACGGATTTGGATAGTTTTGAAGCATCTTGTAATTTTCAGGTATTGAATTGACAGGATCATTTATACTAGTCAAAATTCCCCCGCCATTAGATGTTTTAAAAATAATTCCATCATTTCCGACACACCACCCTGTCGAATCCGATAACATAAATATACCACCAACCATATTTGTTATTTTAGAAGTATACGTGTTCCAGCTTGTACCTCCGTCATTGGTTCCAGTAATTAACATTGAATCAGCCCCCGTACTACCAACTATCCATCCCAGAGCTGCGTTTCTAAAACTTGTATAAGCTCCTTGTGAACCTGTTAAATTAACCCAGTTTAACCCTCCGTTAGTTGTTCGTATAAGGTTTGACCCTTTGATATATCCGGTATTATCATTAACGAAAGAAATGGAATAACCTCCCGCTATTGGTATTGAAAGTTGCGTCCAGTTTTGTCCTGAATTTGTTGTTTTCAAAAGCGGAAGATAGCTGCTTACAATATAACCTGTGGATGATGATGGAAATGAAATATCGGTTAAACTATATATAATTCCGGTAGGTATTGTATTCCAGGTTGCACCTGCATTTGTAGTTCTCAAGAGTGCCCCGTTATTACCACACACTAAACCGGTTGTTGCATTAATAAAATATATAGAATTCAGGTTTTCAACAGATATACCGGTTGATGTCCAACTGCTTCCACCATTGTTTGTAAATGCAAGAATACCGGAATTGCCTGCAACAAATCCTGTTTGCGCTGATGTAAAATAAACTGAGTTTAAATTAGTCGTAGTATTGCTTATTTGTTTTGTCCAGATCCTGCCACCTGTTGTTGTTGAGTATATGATGCCGTTCCAGCCAATAACAAACCCGGTTTGCTGGTTTACAAAATGAATATCTGTTAAAGAAATAACTTCAGTACCACGTGTGCTTATACTCCAGTTCGAACCAGAGTTCGTTGTTGTAATTATTGTTCCATTGTCTCCAACAGAACATCCAAAATTGGATTTATTATTAATAGAATAAAGAACATTTGATGAAGAGTTATATTGAACAATCCAGTTATTTCCTGCGTTAGTTGTACGGATAATTGAACCCTCGATAGTTGAAGCCCATATATCATTAGAGGTTGTAAAGCTTAACCCGTAACATGCTAAACCTGTATTTGTAGAAAACGTTGTCCAGTTAATTCCACCATTAGTAGTTTTATACATTAAGTCGCCTAAAAAATTATTTGCAATAAACCCTGTAGATGCATTAACCATTATAACAGAATTTCCTCCAGCTGAGTTGTTTGTAACCCAGTTAGCGCCGCCATCAGTAGTACGGAGAACGATATTTAATCCTGCACAAATGCCGTTTAAAGCCGAAGTGAAAAATACGCTATTAAGCTGGTTTGTTGTACCGCTTATCTGGGTTAACCATGAAGTACCACCGTTAGTGGATTTAAGGATCCTTCCTGATGCTCCAACCGCCCAGCCTGTATTATCATCAATGAAGTAAATTGATATAAGGCTATTTGTTGTACCGCTGGGAACCTGTATCCAATTTGTCCCTGAATTAATGGTCCTGTAAATATAGCCTGCATTTCCTGCAGCGAAACCGGTACTCACAGAAGGGAAATAGACAGCGTTTAAGATAATAGAGCTTTTAGTATCATAACATTCCCACATGGCTGCTGAATTAGTAGTTTTATATATTACACCATTGGAGCCTGCTGCAAAGCCAGTAGAAGCATTAAGAAAATATACTGAATTCAATTGCTTCCCGATTGTTTGTACCTGCCAGCCTGTTTGTGAATAAGAAATATTTACCTCTATAATTATGAGCAGCATATAAAAAACATTAACGACAGGAAATTTAAAAACATTCGATTTATTCATATTATTATAATTAAATTTATTTTCATATTATATAATTGTGAAATTTATCTTTCTGCTTAAACGCGAATAAATCATTCAAGGCACGCATCTCAATAAACTTTCATTTGGATTATCAGCATTTGAAAAAGATAAAAGTTTTTTGGTTTATTTGATTGATCCCTTTTCAATCACTTCATACAGCTTTTTACAGGCATTGCTTAAAACTTCTTCCTGGGTCCACTGCAACCGGTTCTGAATTTTTATTATCAGTTTATGAGTTGCGGGCTGGAGCCTATAACCTTTTGGAATTGTTCTGATTTTCTTTTTGTAATTAATCATTTTCTAATAGTGCACATTTTGTGCACTTTCATTTGTCAAGTTAACCCATGATTACTGTAACTGCAAAGAGTTTAACAAGTATTTCTTAATGTAAACATATCTACATAAGCAACATTATTTGCATTTTAACTATATTATCGCCATTTTTACGGATAAATTCTAAATGATATTTTATGGTTAATTCTAAGTTAATCCGCGTTTTAAAAACATTTTCAAGGTCCGAGCTTAAAGAATTCGAGAAATTTGTATCATTGTCTTATTTTGCAAATGGAAGGATTTTTCTAAGTTTATTAACTGAACTTAAAAAATATTACCCTGATTTCAATTCAACTAAACTTACAAGAGAAAATATCTATTCAGCCCTTTACCCGGGTAAGGAGTTCAAGGATACGGTAATATTTACAATTACATCCGGATTATATAACCTTGCAACAGAATTTTTATCTGTAATAGAACTCAGGAGTAACCAGACATTAAAGGAACTGATGATAAACCAGCAATTTCATAAACGTGGACTTAACGAGATCTTTAAGGGAAGTTTTGAAATGTTCTATAATAGACTATACAGTAATCCCTACGATTCAACTAATATAAAGATCCTTTTTGATGCTGATGAACTTGCATTACAGCATTACTCACTACTTGGAAAATATGAGAACTTAAATGAAGCTTTCGAAAAACATACAAATAACTTTATTATGTTAATTGTTGAAAAACTCTCAAAGCTTATTCATGATGTATATGTAAACCAATGGTCTTACAATATCAACATAGATAAAATTACACTAGTCCGTTTTACAAAGCTCTTTAATTTTGGAAAAATCTCTGAAATAACCTGTGATGAAAAAACCATAAAAATATGCAATATTTATAATAATATAATAAACTTTTGTTTTGAACAGAAAGAAGAGATATATTTTGTTTTGAAAAAAGAAATAATACAAAATCTTAATGTCTACAGTAAAAATGAGCAGTATGATTTATTTA
>JBDTNV010000113.1:0-10586 GCA_039933555.1 Ignavibacteria bacterium | reverse complement strand
GGCTTTCCTTCGGGATAAAGTAATTCAACCTTATCGCCAACTTTATATGCAGGCGGGTCGCTTGATACCGTTGATTCAAAAGTATGCTCAGCCCCTGATCTGTCAGTAAATTTTATTACAGGCGCCCATGTTATACCGGCATCCTGGTTTGCGGGAATCTCACGCATTCTTAATACAGTGCCTTCTGCCTTTACAAAGCTGGTGCCGTCTAACTTATTCTTAACAGTTACGTATCCCCAGCCGGTCAGGCCGATGCCGGCAATAAGAAACACAAAACCCATTATTACATAACCGATCCTTCTACCAATGCTATAGGCTGTGTTTACTGTATTGATAGTGTTATCAATTGCTTTTTCGTATTTATCTAAGCTCATTTTATTTCTCCCAAATGTCATACCTGCGCCGTGCCTGCCGTAACGGCAGTTCAGGCAGGAAAGCAGGTATCCAGACGTATTTTTATTTAATTACTTTTATGTATGAAATCTAAATAACTATCAAAAAGAATATTTGCTTCTGACATTCCTGGATCCTTCGTTTGCTGCGCTCTCTCAGAATGACATGTTATTTTATCAAGATCATTTTCTTTACATCGGTAAACACAACCCCGTTGTTGGTGTTGTCACCAACTACAGCTTTGTAAAAATATGTTCCGCTTGCAAGATTCGAGGCGTCAAAATCAACATTATACGTTCCCGCGGCCAGGTATTCATTCAAAAGTACTTTAACTTCTTTACCCGCAACATCAAAAACTGTAAGTTTCACATTTCCTGATTTTGACATTTGGATTTTGACATTTGTCATTGGATTAAACGGGTTCGGGTAATTCTGCCCCATGCTGAACTTCGCGGGAATCTCGGTTGAAATATTCTGAATACCAATAACAGGAGAATTATTAAATTGTATTCCCCATGCCAGGAGCTGTCCGGTCTCAAGCCCTGATAAATCCTGGATCCTGAGCTTCCAAATGCCGGCTGAATTAACCCCTGTGAATGCGCTGTTGATACCTGCCTGCGGCCTAACCTGCGGGAACAGGTGATAAAATCTATTGTTTGCAAGCGTACTATCTGCCTGGTCATCAAAAATTGTTGTGAAGTTAAATCCCAAAGAAGGGCTTATGTAGCCGTTTAAGAGCTGAAAGCTTTGGCCGGAGGGTGAGATAAGTGTTACAATAAGCTGCTCAGCTGCGCCGTGGTTAAGGCTTAAATAAAGATTTACATCGCTGATATTTACGTTATCCGGAATACTGATCGAATCATCGATCATCGAACCTGATGTACCGTTTTCGGGAATCCTTCTTTTTGATATTTTTTTATAGAACCCTTCACGGAAATTCATATTATCTGCCCTTTCAAGCGGACTTGAAGGAGTATGGAACGCCGCTGTGTTAGAAAAAAAGGTATTGCCGTTCAATGTTAAGATCTGAAAATTTTTCTGTGCCCACCCCGAGCCGTCAAAGTTAAAAACAAAACACTCACCCGCAGGCGCATTTACTTCATCGATCGATTCAAACATAGTTTTTTTAATATCATCAGCGGAACGCTCAAACTTAAATACCCGTAGCTCATCTATATAACCGTTCAATCCTCTTCCGATATAGACATTCTCAGGGTTTGCAGCAGGAGTTCCGGTTGAACCGTAGAATGCATCAAGCTCTCCGTTGATGTACAATGATGAGCCGCCTGAGGCAGAAACTACCCAGGCAACATGGTACCATTTATTATATTCAATAGTGGAAGAGCCGCTGCTGAAAGCGGCGTTATTAATTGAAAAGCTTAATTTCTGTAAGTTGTTTACCATTAGCCTGTAACCGTTGCCGCCGGGTGAATTTTTATGTATTATATACTGGTTTACCGCAGAGGCCCCGGTAATATTTATCCATGCTTCTATAGTCATGGCGCCTGTCAGGCTGTTTAAAGCATTGCTCGGCAGCTCAGCATATGAATCATTATTGCCTTCAAAGTTTAAGGCTTCGTTGCCGCCCAAATAATTCGAGGGCCGGTTGCTGAGATCCACCGGCGTTACACCGCGGTTATACACCGGGTTTGCAGATATAGGATTGAATGAAAGATCAGATAATATAAAATGGTTACCGCTGCTGTTGATGCGCTGGAAAGGAAGTGAAAATAATAATGATGTATATACCCCGCTTGAGAGCGATAGCGATGTCCTGAAGCTGCGGCGAAGGTTCTCAGGGTCAACAGCTCTTGTCCATATACGAACTTCATCTATCATACCGGTAAAAGTATTAGCTCCGAATTTTCCTATAAGCAGGGAATCAGTATTTGTGTTAGGAGCGCTGTTGATTATACTTATCAGCGATGCATCTTCTAATCCGTTTACAAAAAGTTTGTAGCCGTTGGTTGATACGTTATATGATCCCGCTATATGGCTCCATTTGCCTGCGGGAATAACAGCTGTGCTTGTTATACGGTTCAGCCCGTTGGTTCCCATCGAAACTGTTCCGTTGGAATTAAGCCTGAGGTAATATCCGTTAGATGCATTGCCTTTATAAACAATGTACCTTATTCCCGTGTTTGTTTGTGGATATACCCACGCTTCAACTGTAACACTGCCTATAATGTTAAGTGAAAGCGTATTTGGGCATGCAATGTATGAGCCATTCTCGAACTTCGCTGCCTGGTTCCAGAACATTTGAGCATGCAACGAACCTGCCATAAGTATCATGCTTAAAATGATAGTTGTAATTTTTTTGTTTAATCCCGAGTATTCGGGGTCTACATTTCGTTTCGACATTTTATGATTCTCCTTTATTAATAAAACTTTCTATTTTTAAATATGAACACCCCTCCCCTTCGGGGAGGGAAATCACGCCGTAGGCGTGATGGGTGGGGTCTTACTTCACCAACACCATTTTCCTCACATCTGTAAAATCTCCGGAAGTGATTCTGTAAAAATATGTACCGCTTGCAAGGCTGCTCCCATCAAAATCAATATTATATGTACCTGCATCAAGCTCGTTATCAACAAGCTCTGCAACCTGCTTACCGGAAATATCAAAAACCACGAGCTTTGTATAGGAATTGTTCGGAATACTGAATGAAATTTTTGTAACCGGGTTAAAAGGATTAGGGAAATTCTGTGAAAGTGAAAAGGTGCTTGGCATTTCAATTCTGCTTTGGATCAAATAAGGACTTTGGATATATTTTACTACCAGGAATTCATTGTAAAAACCATGCTGCGTGCCGGGTAAGTCTGTCATACCTCCAATGTAAATATTTTCTGATGCATCAACAATAATTTTTCGCCCTTCGCTGGTCTTTCCGGGGTAATACAGTTTTTTTAACCACTTCTGGGTTCCTGAAGAACTGTATTTTACGGTTGCAAGCTGGTAATCATCATCCGCTTTCTTAAATTCTCCTGTTACATAGATATCTCCGTCACCATCAATTGCAATATCTCTTGCATAATCATCGGTATGGTTTACTCCGTCTTCCCTGTTTAGCCATTGCAAAGCTCCCATTGAATTGTATTTAACGGTTGCATAATCAAAACCTGTATTGGACTTACTGTAACCCGTTACGTATGCATTACCTGTATTATCAACAACCAGTGATTCCCCGCGGTCCTCATCATTTGAAGGCCCGTTGTACCTTTTTGCGTAATAAAGTCCACCGGTTAAGTTGTATTTTATGGTCAGGTAATCCTTACCCGTCCCCTCACCATCACTGTAACCTGTAACATATACAGCATTTGAAGTCAGAACCATTTTGCGAATCATGTCACTGCCATGCCCAAGCCCGTCGTATGTCCTTACCCATTGCTGCACCCCCGAAGAATTATATTTAAGCACCAAATAGTCATAGCCTGTACCGGGATTTTCCGTGCGGCCGGCAACATATATACTGCCATAGATATCAACGGCTACAGAAGTTCCCTTATCGTTTCCGTTATTCGGGCTTTCATATTTTTTTTCCCATACAAGGGTGCCGCCAGGTGTATATTTCAGCGTTACGCAATCCAGGTTGCCGTAACTGTTCATGTCGCCTCCTGTAACGTACACATTTCTGTTTTCATCCAGTGCAATACTGTAGGCAATATCATTGCCTGGCCCGCCATATCTGTTTGCCCATTGCTCTACTCCTGCTGAGTTGTATTTAACAGTATAAAAATCTGATGTCAGGTAATAGCTTTCACCTGTAACATAAACATTGCCTAAGTTATCAACAGCAATAGCGTGGGGAATATCTGCATGATTGCCGCTGAAATCCGTAAACCATAACCTTTCCCCGGTTGGACTGTACTTTATTGTTACCCAGTCATAGTTCAAATCAGATACACTGCCCGTAATGTATACGTTACCTGCATTATCGGTGACCATATCCATCAATTCTTCGCCTCCGAACTCCTCCTTCCACACCTGCTGGACATATGATTGTTCCTGTATTATCTGGGAACGGCACACTACAGTTAAAGCAATTAAAAATATAAATATTATTGTTTTCATGATTTTTATGTTCTAGATTGTATTTTATTTATTTGATTAACATCATTTTCTTTACAGACGTGAACCCATTTGTTTCCAGCCTGTAAAAATATGTGCCGCTGGAAAGATCCGAAGCAGCAAAATCAACATTATATACGCCAGCGCTCAGATTTTCATTCACAAGTACAGCAACTTCTTTTCCGGCGATATCATATACCTTTACTGAAACAAATCCGGAACGCGCGATCTGCAATTTGATATTTGTCGTCGGATTAAACGGGTTGGGGTAATTCTGACCAAGCTCAAAACCTTCCGGAACCTCTGTTGATATCGGTGTTATACCGATAGGCTGAGAGTATTTTACGGTTAAGAAATCATACCCTGAAACACTCCCTGTTGCGTAGCCCGAGACATATACATTGCCGTTATTATCACTTCTTACCATTATGGCGTTATCAATCCCCGAGAGATTACTTTCATACAAAACTGACCATAACACATCGCCCGCCGGAGAATATTTTATAGTGCCATAATCAAAATCACTCCCGCTGCTTACAGTTGAGCCTGTTACATAAATATTACCTGTGGCGTCGATATCGATTGATGAAGCTTTATCATCCATTCCAACAAGCCCGCTGTTGAAAACTTTTGCCCACTGCTGGTCACCGCCCGAATTGTATTTTATGGTTACATAATCATATGAAGCTGTATTGAATCCTGAGCAGTATCCTGTTACATAAATATTTCCTGTGTTATCGCTCACAATACCCACCGGAATATCTTCACTTGCGGATGTTCTGTTATACTTTTTAAGCCATTGCTGAACTCCGGCATTATTGTATTTTATAGTTGTGTAATCCTCTCCTGTTGCCGCTGTTGTGCTGTAACCTGTAACAATTACACTTCCCTGGCCGTCAACCGTTAAAGCAGCACCTTCATCAGTACCACTGCCTTCATACCTTGCTGACCATAGCAGAGTACCTGCAGGACTGTATTTTACTGTTGCATAATCGTCATTAGTTGTACCGCGGCTTTTACCTGTTGCATAAAGGTTACCGTCAGAGTCAGCTATCATTGTTCTCATAAAATCATTGCTGTTGCCTGTACCGTTGTAAGATCTTACCCAGCTCTGCGAACCTGAAGCTGAGTATTTTACTATTGTATAGTTCGTTCCGCCCGCTGTTTGTGATGCCCAGCCGCCTGCGTATACATTCCCCTGTGCATCAACTACTATAGATACTGCCGCATCATCATCGTTTCCTGTTCCGTTGTAACGCTGTACCCAAAGCTGTGTGCCTGCAGCATCATACTTAATTGTTGCGAAATCCGTTGCAGTGCTGTTACCAAAGCTTCTGCCGGTTACGTATACGTTACCTGCGGCATCAACGGCTATTGAAGTCGCGTAATCAGCATCATTTGCCGGGCCGTTGTATGATGCCTGCCAAAGTAAAGCGCCTTCGGGTGAATATTTTACTGTCAGGTAATTTCCTGCGCCTGAGCCGGTTACATAAACATTCCCTTCGGTATCATAGGTCATAGCATATACATAATCATTAACTGAACCCGCTGAGCTTAGCCTCTTTGCCCACTGCTGGCTTACCTGTGAGTTTGTATCACGCGGCGAGCTGATTAAAAAAATTGTAATTATTATTAATAAGCTTTTCATATTTTTTACTCCTTTAAATTTTTTTCATTTCGCTGAATAAGACCTGCTTTCTCCGTTAGGTTCAGCAGGTCTATGTTTTCAGCTTATCTCCGGTGGGTACTGGAGATGTAATATTTTCTGTATTTTGAATTACTGTTCGGATCGAACATTTGGCCCCCACCGGATTTTTTATTGATACAAAGTTAGGTTATTTAGGTACCGCACTTCAAAGAATTTTTATTTAATTTTTCATAGAATATTTTTGCTGTATTCCGTTAAAAACGTGATTTTTGTTAAAATTTTGCGTATTTTGTTGCGATAATTTTCATAAAAATTTATGACAAAAAATAAGGCTTACCTGGTTCTTGCCTCTTTAAATCCGGCAGAAATGAAGGCTTTTGAGCTGTTTATTTCCTCGCCTTATTACAATTCCAATAAAGCTGTCATCAAGCTGTTTGAGCTGATAAGGAAACATGTTCAAAAGGAACCGGGCAATCCACTCAAAGAGGAAGACCTTTTCTTAAAACTCTACCCGGGGAAAAAGTATAATTACGGCATTATGAAAAACCTGGTAAGCGAGCTTTTCAGACAATCGGAAAAATTCCTTGCAGTGCACCCGCAGGAAGGCGATACAGGTCATGATTTTGAGGAAGGATTGAAAAGGTTGAGAAATTACAATACCCGCTCACTTGATAAACTTTTTCATGCGGAGTATAAACAGCTTGAAAGATCACTTGAGTATTCTGTCTTAAGTCCCGATATCTATAAAAATAAATTCAGGCTTGTTGAGGCTATGTATAAATATTACACAAGGAGAAGCAAATATACCGGTGCCGCCGATACGCTTTACCCTATGAGCATTTACAATACATGCAGTATTATTTCAACCATTAAACAGGATGTTGCCGGAATGGAGTACCTGGAAAGCCAGCTTAACAGCATTCCTCCCGTTAACGTTACCGATGCGCTTTACAGGAATTTTGACTTTGAAACATTCTTAAAGGAGATCAAAGGGCTTGACGCGGAGCATTTTGATTACATAAACCTGCAGGTCAAGCTGATGAAGCTTTATAATGAGCGCGATAACCTTGAAAATTATAACGAGCTCAGGGAGCTCATTCTCCGTAACATAGAAAAATTTTCCAATGCGGAAAAATGGTTCCTTTCTTCAGCGCT
Source organism: Ignavibacteria bacterium (assembly GCA_039933555.1). GTDB lineage: Bacteria > Bacteroidota > Ignavibacteria > Tepidaquicellales > OLB5 > OLB5. Next base: position 3,321 of record JBDTNV010000113.1, on the reverse strand, counting down.
TTTCAACTTTGTGCTTTCAAAATATATTACAGCAAGCAGCAACGAGCTTATGAATGAGCTGGGTGAAATAAGAAGAATTCAGCTTGAACATGTAAAATTCAACAGGGACGGGCTGGGGCCGCTGCAGGCAGGTGTTTTCAGGAATATAATAGAATTATTTGTGCTCCTGGGGAACATTGAATTTGCTTTGGAGATAATTGATAAACATTCCGGTGAGCTTGAAGAGGATAAGCGAAAAGGTATCTTGAGTTACTCTATGGCTATAATTGAAGAATCAAGAGGCAACAACGAGAAAGCGCTTAAGCTTCTTCGTGATGTTGATTTCAGCGATTACCAGGCTAAGTTTTCGGCTAAGATGGTTGCGATAATTGCGTTCTATAACCTGGGATATATAGAAGAAGGAATATCGGCGCTGGATTCCATGAAACATTTCTTAAGAGATAATACCGAGTTTGCAGAACCTGTCAAATTAAACCTTGCGGCACGCGTATCAACAATTGAAAGGCTCTTCAAAATAAAAGCGAATCCTGAAAAGTATTCGCCTGATGATATTTCTGCGCTTGAAGAAACCGCATTAACTTATTTTTCCGCGCGAAAAGATTGGTTCTTCAATAAGACCGCCGAACTGAGGAAGATCATGGCTGGATAAGCCGAAAATAATATTTTGAAAGAAGAAATATATGCTCAGAACTAAAACGATCGATATCATAAATACATTTTCAGCTGAGGAATTTAAGGCTATGTCAGCTTTTATTAAGTCACCTTACTTTAATTCAAACAAGAATCTTGTTAAGCTGTATGAAGCCTTAAGGAAATCATTTCCGCTTATCAAAGAGGATAAAATATCCGAAGAAGATATTTTCAGGAAAATTTTCCCCGGGAAAAAATACAATTACGGTATAATGAAAAACCTTACAAGCGCGCTCTTTGGCCTGCTGGAAGAGTTCCTGCTCTTCAATAACATTAAGAATTCCCATGAAAATAAATTCGGCAACCCTCTTCGAGTTGCCAGGGAATATGATGCAAGACTCCTGGATGGATATTTTAAAAAAACTATAAAAAAGCTGAAGGAAGAAATGGATTCATCCTTAATTCACGCAGAATATTACAGAAATATGACAGAGCTTGAAGAGCAGGAATATTTTTTTCATTCAAGCCGCACAGATGATCTATCCCTGCAGGATGCAGTGTATAATGAGGCAATATACAGTATCGCGGATTTCTTTAGGAAGATCTCAAGGAGCCTGTGGAAAGTGCAGATAATTGAGGGAAATGTTAACTCGAAATATGATATTGACCTGAAAAAAATAATCGCAGGTAATATAGATTTTGAAAAGATAACCGAAAACCTAAAAAGTATTGACGAGAAAATTTACACAAATATTAAGCTGAACACACTGCTGATAAAGCTGCTAACCGACGGGCTGAACATGGATCATTATAATAATATTAAGAAGCTGTTATTTGAAAAGATCGATCTCTATGATAACTACGAGAGATTATCCATCTTTACGAAGGTAATTTCATATTGTGCGGTAATGTTTGAAGAAGGCAGGGCGGAGTTTTTGCCGGAATCGCTCGTCATTCAAAAACTGATGCTGCTAAAAGTACGCTTCAGAGAAAGCGGGCTTGGCCCTTATAATTTTCACAACTTCATTGAGCTTGCCCATAAGTTCATACATGAAGACCAGGTGGAAGAAGCAGAAAATCTGGTTAAAGGATACATCGGGTGGCTGGAAGATGATAAACAGCAGTTAGCTCATGACCTTATAAAGGCACTGATATGCATAGAGCTTGGCAGGAACGATGAAGCAATAGAGCACATAAAAAAAATTAAGCCGCATGATACATTTGTTAAAATGCTGGTAAGGAAAATATATATTGAGGCATATTATGAGCTGGGCAGCTTTGAACAGGGATTTGATATGATAGCATCATTTAAAACTTTTGTTCGTGAAAAAAATGACCTGGATGCTTATACAAAAAACACACATCTAAATTCACTGAAGATATTCGAAAAGCTTTTTAAAATAAAATGCAGTCCTGAGAAATATAATGTTGATGATGTAAACCGGCTTGAAAAGGAAATTATGGAGAATAATTACGTAAATAAAAAATGGCAGCTTCGGAAAACCCGTGAGCTTAAGAATGTTATAAAATAATAAACTCTCCCTTTGCTTCTGGAAAGAGGGATGAATAAAGAGATGAAAGTCCTTTCCCTCATTTCCAATCCGCCATGGTAGACCAGTTTGGGAATGTATAAAAGCTCCGTTAGGAGCAATATGTTTGTAGTTTTGTGATAGGTTTGATTTTTAGAGCTCAATAGGAGCGGCATGTTTAATCAGTAAGTATGAAATCATTAAGTGATTCATTGAAATACATTTTATCGGGTTTCATAAATTCGGGTTCTAAATATAATCTGAATGAACTACTTTTCATAATATGATAACCTTTGTCGTTTTTATTTTTTTCATTTGTTGTTTCGGCATCAATAAAAATATATCTTATGATATTATCGGTTAATTGATTTTTATTCAGATTTTTACAAAAAAGAAATATTTCGTTTTGATCTTTTGGATAAACACCTTTTTCTATTTTATTCTGATTTATGCAATCTACGATATATTTGCCTGTTGCTTTTAACTCGTTTATTTCTATACCCCGTTTGAAAGGAAAAAGTAATATCAAAATACTCACAAGCACTAAAACCGATTCAATTATTGATAATTTCTTGAAGTAGGATTTCCTTTTTATAATAAAATAAGCTGGAATTAATAATAACAATATAATGAAAATATACAGATATGTGTAATTTTGGAATTATTGAAATAATGTAATTCCGAACGAGTTAAGCATACTATTTAAAATACTTTTAAACATAATTAAGATTTATATTTTTAAAAATTAATTGTAAATGCGGCAGGCAAGCCTGGCCGCCCACAAAAGAGGATCATTTTATATAATTTTCACTATTTCATTAATTCACAATTTCACTATTTTTTACACTACCAGTTTTTTATATCTCACCCGCTTTGGCTCAACATCACCCATGCGTTTTTTCTTGTTCTCTTCGTAATCAGTGTAGCCGCCTTCAAAGTAATAGACTTCGGAATCACCCTCAAACGCAAGGATATGAGTAGCAACCCTATCCAGGAACCACCTGTCATGTGAAATTATCACAGCGCACCCGGCAAAATCTTCCAATGCCTCTTCAAGCGCTCTTAGCGTATTTACGTCGATATCATTTGTCGGCTCATCAAGCAGTAAAACGTTTGCCTGTGATTTCAGTGTTAGCGCCAAATGCAGCCTGTTGCGCTCACC
>JBDTNV010000112.1:0-10609 GCA_039933555.1 Ignavibacteria bacterium | reverse complement strand
GGAATTTATTCCTGCGGAATTTAATTTATCATTTTCAGTCATTTATTCCTTAAACAAGTCTTTATAATCCGGTTTCAGGATTGATCTTATCTCCTCAATCGGGATATATATCTTAACTTCGCCGTCAGCATATGAGGCAATTTCATACGGCACGTAATCAAACATAAGGCTGCCGGGTGTTATTGCAAAATTTCCGTTTACGGGAATTGTATCTACAAACAGGCCGCACTCCATTAAAGATTTATCCTGCGGATAATTATTCTGAATTTTATAATTTTTTTCAAGCAGCTTAGGCAGTCCTTTTATACCCGCAGATGTAATTAGGTCTTCAATTGAAAGCATCTTCCTGCGTTTTACATCAAGGTTTGTAAAGCTTGTCCCGTAATTGCCATGGGCGCCTCCTGTATATGTATAAGTATATTCGCTGATTACAAAAAAATTGTTATCAAAATAGACAGGAGTTATAACGTCATTTAGGTCAAGTGAATAGCTCCAGCCTCCGTCGAGCATATCATCTCTTTTGAGCTCACTGTTATCTTTTCTGAAATCAGCAATGAATTTCTTTTTGCGTGCCAGTAACAGGTCACCAATTTCAGTTAAGCCGCTCCTCAGGTCCTTCAGCTTTAGAATTGAATTCCTTACAAACTGGGCATTCTGAAAATCACCGGAAGGCCAGACAGTTCCTTCCATATAAGAAGCAGAAGGAGTTTCGAGGTCTTTAAACAGCTTTTCACTGCCTTCAACATACACGAATTCAAAATCACTGTTATTCGAAGAAGTAACAGAAAAGTTAAGTACCTTATCTTCATTTTCAGTGTTTATCCATGAGCCCGAATATGAATTTCCTTTTAATATCCCTTTGAAAATCTCGGAGAAATCATAAGAATAGTAACAATCAATTTCGAGGGAATCACCCTTTAAAGTTCCAAAAAAATCCATTGGCTTTTTATACTTATCGTAATAATAGTATCCCCTTAGATCATTACCAAAGCATGAAACATTCATAGTAACGGGGTAATCGCCTATTTTACCCTTAAAGACTTTGAACCAGCTTTTATCCGCGGCATGTGAGTTCACAACGGCCAGCATCAATAATAGTAAAAATGCTATTTTTTTCATTTTTTCAGTAGTTTTCAAGTGGGACCTTCTATTCCCTGCGGTTAACAAAATTATGAATATTGTAGTGCAAAAACAATTGTAAAGTTCCTCATTTAACAATATTTTAATAAATTCTTTGGCAATTATTCATTGATGTTGCGGTGTTTATAAGTTATTTTGGTACTCTAATTTTTCAATAACCTAAAAAGCACAAAATCATTATGGGAATGAACGAAGCATTTATCGCGGAGCTTAAACAGGAAGCGGCATCAACAAGAAAAGTACTCGAACGCGTTCCAATGGATAAAGCAGACTGGACACCGCATCCAAAATCAATGAAACTTGGTAACCTGGCAAACCACGTTGCTGAGCTCTTAAGCTGGACAATGGTTACAATGGATCAGAATGAACTGGATTTTGCAAAGTTTGAATACAAACCGGAAATTCCAAAAACTACTGAAGACCTGGTTATGAAGTTTGACGGAATGGTTGAAAAAGCAGTTGAATGTTTAAAAAGATCAGATGACGCGAAGTTTTTGGAAAACTGGACAATGCGCAACGGTGAACAGGTATATATGACAATGCCAAAAGCAGCAGTATTGCGTTCTTTTACATTTAATCATGAATATCATCACCGTGCACAGCTAAGTGTGTATTTAAGGTTACTTGATATACCGGTACCGGGAATTTACGGCCCGACCGCAGATGAACCAATGTAACAGTAAATTAAAATGGATCTGCGTGAAGAAGCTTTAAAGGAACACTCAAAAAAACAAACTTTAAAAATGACTGCCTGGATCGGTAATAATGAAGACCGGTTCAGGCAGTATCTTTATCTTTTCCTGCATGATGAATACCGGGTTGTCCAAAGGATATCATGGGTACTTTGTGAAGCTGCAGAGCATTATCCAAAGCTTGTTGAGGAAAATATGGGTGTAATTATTAAAAGACTCGGTGATAAAGATATTCACACTGCTGTTAAGAGAAATGTTATAAGAGTATTGCAGTTTTTGAATATCCCAAAGAAGTACCATGCAAAGGTATTTAACCTGTGCGTAAACTATTTATCTGACCCTAATGAAGCGATTGCCGTACGGGTTTTTTCAATATCAGTTGCAACCAGAATTGCCGCTGTGTACCCTGAGCTGGCTAATGAGGTAATTGAATATATTAATGTTTCTTTGAAGAATTCCACGGCAGGGTTAAGATCAAGATCGAGAAAAGAATTAAGTAAATTAAAAAAATTAATTCAATAACATAACTATCTCTCTTGCTATATAACTTGATAGGGCAATACCCATACCATTACAGCTAAAGGCTGCGATAGTATAATCATCTATTTCAAGTATTTCAGGTAACTTATTTTTCGTAAATCCCATAATTCCCGTCCACTTGTCTTCAATTTCGTACTTTACTCCCGGAAGTATCATATTATCCAGCTTATCAATCAGGTCATTTAAAATAGTTTCGTTGAAACTGAAATCAAAAGATTCTTCTGATTTAAAATCCAGGTTCCTGCCGCCTCCAAAAATTACTCTCTCACCGTAGTTTCTGAAATAATAGAATCCTTCATTGTAGTGAAAGATGCCTTTGAACTTCAGGCCCTCAATTGGCTTTGTGATAATCACATGTCCTCTGCCGGGTTTTACGCTTAATTCAGGCATTAATTTATTTATGTAAGCGTTGGCGCAAATTATGACCTTATCTGCTTTAAAAGTAATTGATTCATCCAGAAAATCATGCCACAGCTGTACACTTCCTTCACTTACTTCTTTAACATCAGCCCCGTTAATAACCTGAACACCCAGAAATTGCGCATATTTTATCAGGGTTTTCATCATTTCCCCTGTATCTATCTGTGCTTCATAAGGGCTATATACAAGGCGCGAAACTATGTTGCTGCTGAACCCAAATTTTTTAATTTTATCATCAGCCGCTTGAAATACCTTGTTCTTAAAAACGGGGAGCAATAACCCGTTTACAAGATCAATTTTATCAGCAGCATCGCTGTTTTCAGCTTCAATAAGGTCATACCCGCCGTAATTGTGATATCCTATCTTATTTTCTGAGAGTCTTTGCTTAAGGTAATTTATTCCCTTCCACCTTTTTTCAATGAGGCTGATCGTTTCTGCTTCACCTTTAGCCTCTAGGTCAGTGAGGATTTCTGAAATTGAGCCAAAGCAAAGAAACCCTGCATTTTTAGTACTTGCGCCGGTAGGCAGAATTCCGCGTTCAAGGACAAGTATATTTTTTTCGGGATATCTTTCCTTAATTTCGCACGCTGTCGAAAGTCCAAGTATCCCGCTGCCTATGATAATTACATCATAATTTAATAACGAATTTTTTTCCCAGAAAGAAAGCATTAGTCTTCAAACTCCTCATCATGCTCAACTTTTTCTTTCCTTGTTCTCTGCTCAAGCTCATCATCTTCCTTGCTTTGCTTGGAGCGATATATCATTTCAAATGCCGGCGAAAATACTTTTAGCCTGTTGTAGAATTTTGCGGCAAAAATAGTACCGTCAGGCAAAACTGTCAATTTATCTTCTTCTTCAAGCAATCCGCCTTCGCGAAGGTCTGTAATAATAGTCTCAAAGCTATCACCGGCCTTATGATACCTGATAATCCTTGTATTGGATTTATCGTTTGTTCCGATAATATAAATGTATCCGCGTTCATCCTGGCACGGCCTGCCTTCCTTATAATTCAAAGGAATATATTTAGACCAAACTCTGATGCCTGAGGTTTCAAATTTAGCTAATTCACCATCGCTTGAACTCTTATCCATCATATATAAGTAGCCATCAATCCCTATATTGAAAAAGGTGTAATCGCCATCCACTCTCTTAGGCAGGCTTTTAATTTCCTTTACATCGGGTGCGGATTCACCATCATTATCCGGAATCGGATCGCCAATACCGGCTGAGAAAAGCCCGAATTTCTTCGCTTCCCAAAGCAGAACTCTTTCACCCGCTTCATTGAACCTGGCAAAGGTATTATTAATAACTGTCAGTATGGTCCCGTCACCATATGACACAATACTTGTGCAGCCTTTCATGTTCAGCTTAATTCTGTTTTTATCACCTTCCATTTTGGATATGGTTGAGCCGTCTTTTGATGATAATTTTAAGAGCGAGTGTTTTCCTTCATCCCAAAGGTAAAGATTACCGTCCAGGGTAAACTCAATATGAGCATGCTCATGATCATAGACCAGGCCTTTACGCACCCAGCGTGTTTTAAGATCCCTGGTAATTGACCATACAATAAAATCGTTCTCACTTTCAACCGCTGAAGCAAAATAAATATTGCCTTCCCTATCTGATATCATGTCAGAGAGATAATACCATTCCGGCAACCCATCTTTTAAAGATACTGCATTCTCATCTAGAACCATATACCAGCGTTCAACTTCCTTGGCAGGATGCAGCCTGAACCAAAGGTCATCGGGAAGATAAATTTCTGAACTGCAGAATTTGCAGGTTATCATTCTATCCGTGCCATCAACCTGCAGGTTACCTGCGCATGAAGGGCATGTAAATAAAATCGGCTTTGCTGAGGCAGGTACTTTCCCCTGATCAGGATTAACTACAAGCTGGTCTTCATCTTCCCCGGCAAGAAATTGTATCTGCGGAAAACATGCAGTAACAAGCTCAGACGGCTTTCTTACGAATATTTCATTGGAGCATTTTGCGCATTTTACATGTCCGCTTGCTGAATATTCTTCAAGCTTTGCAATATCGATCCCTGTTTTGCATTTCGGGCACCTGGGGTCCTGTCTGCCATATGTAAGATTATAAGTATATTGACCCCTCATTATAGTTGAAGGCTGTCCTTCGCCAATGTTGAAATCAGGGGCTTCCTTTACTGCGTCTTCAAGCAGGTTTTGCCATTCTTCCTCAGGGAAATTATTGTATTTATTGCACGATGGGCAAAGTATCTTTTCAGTGAAAGCGTTTAGCATAATGGGTGAGCTGCAGTGTTTACATGTCGATTTCAGTTCAAAACATATTCCTATCATATCTGTATTTAAGTTTATTTATGAAAAGATAAGCTTCTTTCCATAACCCACCGGCAATATTATTGTTATTTTAACATCAAACCTGAAATGATATCAAAATCTTTCCCGGGAATTTCAAGTATCCCAAACCTGAATTTATATCCCCAGTGTTTTTTATCTACTATGAACGAAAGTTTATCTATTAACGGTAAAATTGAAACTTCACTGCATTTTTTGTAATCAATATCACGGCGGTTCGGTATAAAGTCTTCTGACATTTTCGCCTGGTAAATTCTCTCATCTTTAACTTCGCCTATTGCAGTAAAGCATTGACATTTCTCTATGCCATTCAAGCTTACTTTGGGTGAATAATAAATAAGCCAATCGCCTTTTTTCATTCTCTTAAGCGGAGCTGATTTACCATGCCCTGCCTGAGCAAAACCGCCTTCGACTCCCTTTAGAACATGATCTTTAGAAACCACGGCTATCCAGTAACGAAGAGTCATTATAATTTTACGCAAACATTTTTTGGTTCTGTGAAGAATCTTAAAGCCTCCATGCCGCCTTCCCTGCCAACTCCGGATGATTTCATTCCCCCAAATGGTGTGCGAAGGTCACGTACCATCCAGCAGTTTATCCATACTATGCCGGTTTGAATTTTGCCAGCCATCCGGTGAGCCCGCGAAAGATTTTCCGTCCATATAATTGATGCCAGACCGTACTCCGTACTGTTAGCCATCATCAATACTTCTGCCTCAGTTTCAAACGGTATGATTGTTACTACGGGGCCGAATATTTCTTCCTGATTTGTTCTGCAATTAAACGGCAATCCTTCTATTATCGTCGGTTCTATGAACCACCCGTTATCACATCTTCCTTCAGGTGTAAACTGATTACCGCCGCATAATATTGTGCCGCCTTCTTCTTTAGCAAGCTTGATGTACCCAAGGATTTTTTCCATATGCTCTTTAGAAACTACCGCGCCCTGATCGGTATCATTTTGTAGCGGGTCGCCTATTTTTAGCGTTTTTGTGAGAGCAACAAAATCTTTCTTAAACTTTTCGTAAATATTTTTTTCTACAAATATCCTTGAACCGCACAGGCAAATTTCACCTTGGTTACGGAATGATGACATTACAGTTGTAGCCAGCATTTTTTCGTAATTCGAGTCCGCAAAAATTATGTTCGGATTCTTGCCGCCAAGTTCAAGTGAGAGCTTTTTAAACATGGGTGCCGCAACGGAAGCAATATCAGCGCCTGTCTTTGTACCGCCTGTGAAAGTTAAAGCTTTGATCTTGGGATGTGCAGTAATTGCTTTACCGACTTTATGGCCGTAACCATGAACAATGTTCAATACCCCATCAGGTAAGCCGGCTTCAATACATGCTTCTGAGAGCAGGTAAGCAGTCATTGGTGTAATTTCAGAAGGTTTAGCAACAACGCAGTTCCCGGTAATTAATGCAGGTGCAATTTTCCATGTAAAAAGGTACAATGGCAGATTCCACGGTGATATTGCGCCAACAATACCAATGGGGTTTCGTAAAGTATAATTCACAGATTCATCCTGCATGCTGTGCGATTCACTTGCAAAACCATGTATAGCGGACGCAAAGAACTCAAAATTTTTGATTGCTCTCGGGATGTCTACAGTTTTGGCAAGAGTTAAAGGTTTACCGTTATCGATACATTCGGCTCTGGCAAATTCAGCCAAATCCCTCTGAATCAGCTCAGCGATTTTGAACATTATTCTTGAACGTTCCTCAGCAGGTTTGTTTGCCCATGCTGGAAATGCAGCTTCGGCGGCTGATACGGCAAGCTCAACATCGCGCTCATCGGAATCAGGCACAATACCGTACGCTTCTCCAATTGCCGGGTCAAAGTTATCGAAATATTTTTCCGATACCGGCTCTATTAATTCACCGTTTATATAATTCTTTATCATAGATTTCGATCACAGATTTAACTGATTTAATGATTTCACAGATTATTGCAGATTTCCCGTTTCAATTATATTTCCCAAATGTATTTCGTAGAATTCTTTGCTTTTTATTATCTTAACAATATTGATGACAAGATATGGTCTTTCTTTGCCATAACCGTTAACAAATTTAACTTCAGAATAATTTTTCGTTAACAATCTCTCATAATAAGGTTTTATTTCCCGATACTCAATTTTTTTGGTTCCCTGTAATATTTCATCAAACCATTTTTTGTATAAGCTTAAATGTAATCTATTCATTATAGTATAATCTCACCATTTCACCATTTAGCTATTTCGCTAATTCAAGATTCTCCACAGCAGCTTATTACAACATTTTTACATTTTGGACACTGGTAATGACCATGCACCCAAATATACTCAACAGCGCTTTGGCAGTATGGACAGAACTGATACTTATCAAGCTTAATTTTTTTAAAAAGCTTGTCTAATTCCTCAGCATCAATCCCTTTTTCGGGCTTTGGTTGATCTTCTTCTGAATGATCCATTATTATAGTTAATTGATCATTGCTTATTGCTAATTGTAATCAGACTTCTTCCATCAGCGATCTTATCGCTGTAAACTTACCGCCAAATTTTTCAATGTGGGCGTTCTGCAATAGTGCCGCATGCTCAATCTGGTAACGTTCGTAATCCTCAACGTTATCGCATACATACTGTATCACGTATGTTGTGCCTTCTTCGGGTTCCGGTGAGAGCATCCTGTGCATACTGTAGTTTTTAAAACATCTCGTCGCAATTACATCGGGAATATGAACTGAAGTTATCCAGTCAACCCAATCGTCATGAACATCATCTTCTACATTTATTGTTACGTTGTATGATAGCATAGTTTAAAATTTTGATTTATTATTATTATAAAAAAGAATAACCACGAATTTCACTAATTACACGAATTTAATTAATGCGGGAAAGAATATAAATACCAATTATCACTTACTTTTTCTGAATGTCGCAATGTATCATTAATACTTTCTAATGAATAAATAATTCCATACCTATTATCCAAAAAGCCATGTAATTCATATTCAACCTGTCTATCATGTTTGCCGACCCAGTATAAATCTGTTTTTTTAAGTAATTCCTGAATTTTTCCTTGTTGTATTGAATCTAGACTATTTTTATTATCATAATAATCACTCTTTCTTAAACTTATTGAAGAATCTTTCTCTAATAAAATCGTATTAATTTCCATTAATTCATCATTATATCTGTAAATATATAATTTGATAAAACTTCTGAAAAAGAACGGCAAAAGTAAAACATAAGTTACTCCAAGCATTACGACTAAAAAAACTATAATTATCTTAAACTTATAACTTTTATTTTTATCTTTCAGGATAATCAGAAAAAAAATCAATCCTACAATAAACGAAATACTTTTAATAAAAATATTAAGTATTAGCTCTCTATCAGTTAAAAACGAAGAAATAAAGAAAACAAAAACCGAAAATCCAAAAAAAAATATGGGTTTATTACTATTCATTTTTGTGTAATTAGTGCAATTCGTGGTTAAAAAGCTTCTTTAATATTTTACAAACAATTCAATCTTCCGCCATCAACGGGCAAGTTTATTCCGTTGATATATCCTGCTAATGGAGATGCAAGAAATGCGGCTGCATAAGCAAGTTCTTCAGGCTCTGCAAATCTTCCTGCTGGAATTTCACCCATCCACTCGGTTTTAACCTCATCAACTGACTTACCGCTTGCTTTGGAGCGTGCTTCAAACAATCCATATAATCTTTCAGTCTTTGTAGCACCTGGCAGGATGTTGTTCACAGTAATCCCAAAAGGCGCAAGCTCAACGGAAAGCGTCTTTGCCCAGTTTGCAACTGCAGCGCGAATGGTATTTGATACTCCAAGATTACGTATTGGCTGTTTAACTGATGTTGAAATTATATTTATTATCCTGCCGTATTTCTCCTTTTTCATGCCTTCGCATAATGCCTGCACAAGTATTTGGTTGCAAATTAAATGGTTTTTGAAAGCATTTTCAAACTCCGATGTATCAGCTTTATGGATCTCGCCGCCTTTGGGTCCGCCTGTATTATTTACCAGTATATGCACCGGCGGATTTTCAGAGACAAAATTATGCAATTTAGCTCTTAAGCTTTCGGGGTCAGAAAAATCAGCCACAATAAAATTATGATTTTGAGTTTTTGAAGCCGGAAGCCCTCTTAACACATTTCTTAGCGATTCTTCATTCCTTGCCACCAACACAACACTTGCTCCGCATGCAGCAAATTCCATTGCGATAGCTTCACCAATCCCCTGTGTACTGCCGCAGACTAAAGCATTTTTTTCGGTTAAGTCAATTTTCATGTTATATTTTATTTAGAATCTTAGCCACCAATTTCATAAATCAAAATCAATAACCACGAATTTCACTAATTGCACTAATTATAATACAGCTCTTTTAGAATTAAATGAACTTTCACCAAAATTTGCCAAAATTCCCAGCTTAAGTTTAGCTACTTTAAGATAATTCAAAGTTTGCAATAAATTATCCTCTGATAAGCGTTTAAAAGCTTTTACTTCTAATATTATCTTATCATAAACTACGAAATCAGCATTGTACTTTCTATTAGTAGTCCTTCCCTTATAAAAAACTTCAAACAACTTTTCTCTTGAATATGGAATATTCTTTAATTGAAATTCTATTTCAAGTGCATCCTTGTATACAACCTCAAGAAAGCCGGGACCTAATTCTTTATGAACTTCCATGCAACAGCCGATAATATTGTAAGATTCATCCTTGAAAAGCAGTTCATTCATAAAAGCTATTTCAAAAAAAATTAGTGAAATTAGTGAAATTAGTGGTTAAATCTTTTATCAATTCTAATTTTGGCTAAATTATGCAACTATTTATATATTACTAAATTTAAAACTCAATTCTTTTATTAATTCATCCGGCAATTTTGGCAATTCTGAGCGGGGTATTAAATATGTAGGCAGGTTAAACAGGTCGGTAAATATCCTGTGTTTATCAACAGTTGCCATTAAATACTGGTGACCCGATGAGCCGCCTGTACCTATCTTCGCGCCGATCATTCTGTGGACCATCAGCGCATGCCTGTAGCGCCATTCAGTGAACAATTCATCCATTTCAACCAAATGATTTAAGAACATGAACGGTAAATGCAGTATGGGTTCATCCCTGTATAAATTAATAAAAATCGCAGCGAGCATTGACTTATTTGATAAGTGCATCCTGCCTTCTTTAACAAGCTCATTATGCTTGGCTTCATCAAACAATGCTTCAAAGTTCTCACGGTTCAGTTCAATATTTTTCAGCTGAAACTCTCGTTTCTTTTCTGTAAACGTTTTGTTTTCCATGATACTTCTCGTATCGTGCTCCAGCATTTTTTCAACCGCCTGCTTATAGCTCTGCCAGAAATTGAAATTTTGCGAATTCAAAAAAGGTGTGCGCTCAAGCCATTTTTCAACAAGCTCAAAGAGTGAAGGATTCTTAACTGTTTCGAGTATTAAATTTCTGTGCTGCTCTTCAAGTGTGTTTA
>JBDTNV010000111.1:0-10804 GCA_039933555.1 Ignavibacteria bacterium | reverse complement strand
GTGCCTGTAATTCTTGCAACATTCCCATTGACTGCCGGACTTGAAATAGGCCCGTATATATTTAATCTTGTTTTCTTCATTACATTAACATCAGCATTAGTTCAGGGGTGGTCAATTCCGCTGGCAGCAAAACTCTTCGGAGTGCACGGCGGAAAAGAAGAAAAAACACCTGTACCAATGGAAATGAACGATGAGATAAAAACAAATAATGATCTGGTTGAACTGAAAATTCCGGATAATTCAAACGTGATAGGTAAATCACTCGCAGAGCTTAGACTGCCAACTGAAAGCCTCATAACTGTTATACACAGAAAATTTGAGTATGTTGTTCCCAGCGGAAGCACAGTGCTTGAGCAGAGTGATACTATTGTTGTTCTTGTGAATAAAGATAATATCGATATTGTGAAAGGTATTATTAATAAAGAGAAAGTGGTTAAAGCTAAAAAGTAAATTTTGAGTGATGAAGTAAGAATAAATTGCGAGTGGGGTTTAAAAGGATTGAATTACCTCCTTCCGGTTTCAGATATTATTATCATTGTGGATGTGCTTTCGTTTGAGTTAACAAGAATCACGTAGGGATTCCACATTTATAGATAAATTGCTTGAATATCAATCGATGCCGTAGGCATCGCACATAAATATTTTCTATTAGTCGTACAATGTGCGACACCTACGGTGTCGTTAGCTATCTAAATGTTAATTATAAATGTGTGACGCCTACGGCGTCATTTATCAATTAAAATCTCTGTAGTTATAAAAAACCATTGTAAACTAAGTGAGCATGTATAACAATATATAAACCATTTTAACTATCAATAAATTTCCCTAACTTTGCAGCAATATTAATTTTACACGGGATATTCATGAAAAGAAGAGATATGCTTTTAAAGACGCTTGCCGCCGGAGCGCTTTTAACAATTCCGAAGCCCTTGCGGCTGTTCGCAAATGAAAATAAAACTGCTGTTTTAACTGAAGTTGCCGGAAATCCTTTAAGGTTTCCCCCTGTTTTCACAAATGGCGGTAATATGACATTAGCTAATTCAGTTGTGCAGGTGTACCCGTCACAGAACACAAATGTAATTGCGATAAACGGCTCATATCCTTCGCCTTCGGTGATAATACAAAAAGGGCAGACCTTTACCGCAAATTTCACGAATAATCTTGCTGAGCCTACGACAGTTCACTGGCATGGGTTATCTGTCCCTGAGCTTATGGATGGCCACCCGAAAGACGCAGTAGCTCCCGGCGGCTCTAAGACATATACTTTCCCCGTATTAAACAGGGCAGGGACATATTTCTATCATTCACACGGTGATATGGTAACAGGTAAAGAGGTATATAAAGGATTTTCCGGATTTTTTATTGTAACAGATCCCGCTGAAAATTTTAACCTTCCTTCCGGAGCATATGACGTTCCGTTATGTATACAGGATAGAAGATTTGCTGATATTCCTGAATTCACCTATATTCCCGGCTCACCTGAAATGCAATATGGCTATCTTGGAGATAGGGTACTTGTTAACGGAACCCCCGAGGCATATTTCGAAGTGGGCAGGACTTTATACAGGTTTCGCTTACTCAATGGTTCCAATGCCCGCGTGTACAAAGTAGCTTTTTCGGATAATAGGGCATTTAATGTTATTGCTACCGACGGCGGCTTAAAGGATACGCCTATATCAGCAACAAGCTTTATGCTTGCGCCGGGCGAAAGAGTTGAAATACTCGTGGACTTTTCATCAAATACAATTGGCCAGAATGTAACACTGCAATCTTTGGCTTTTACCGCAAACGGAACCTTGCCTTATAAGCAGGGGATAGCTCTTGATATAATCAGATTTGACGTTACAAATAATAATTCATCAGGCGGAGTTATACCTGCTGCATTTAATCCTATTACTTATTACGATCCAGCAGGTTTGTATGTCAGAAATTTGACGCTGACAATGGGAAGTGCACCGCATATGCACCGTATCAATGGACATTTTTTTGATATGAATACCATTGAATGGGAAATTCCGCTTAATTCACTTGAAGAGTGGAAGATAATTAACAACACTCCTGATTTTCATCCAATGCACGCACATGGTATGCAGTGGCAGCTTCTTGCAAGGAATGGAAATACAAATCTGCCGCCTAATGATAAAGGATGGAAAGATACTGTACTGGTTAACTCTCTGGAAACTGTAAGAGTACTTGTAAAGTTTACCGATTACAAAGGAATATATCTCTTCCATTGTCATAATCTTGAGCATGAAGATGACGGTATGATGCTCAACTTTAAAGTTATTGATCCAATTGGTATTCAGCAGATAAGCAGTGAAGTTCCGCAGAGATTTGAGCTTCATCAGAATTATCCTAACCCGTTTAACCCGTCGACAAAAATAAAATTCGATATCAGCAATTCGCACGGCAGAGAAGTTGATGCGGTTCTGAAAGTGTACGATGCAAGAGGCAGGGAAGTATCCGAACTATATAATGGTAAAATTACAACGGGAAGTTATGAAGCTGAGTGGAAACCATCATATATGCCAAGCGGAACATACTTTGCTAAACTTACCGCAGGTGATTTCGTGAAGACTATAAAGTTAATGCTGGTAAAATAAAAATACCCAAATTTATATTGCTTTTTAGAGACGTCCCACTGGGGCGTCTTTTTTTTTATTAACACTTTATTCACCACACTAACCCGCCATCTACGCTGAGCGTAATTCCCGTTATAAATGAAGCATCATCGGAAGCAAGGAATAAATATGCTTTGGCAATTTCTAATGCAGAACCCAATCTGCCTAATGGAGTCCTTTCCTTAATATTATTCAGAACTTTCTCAGGTACAGTTGAAAGCATTCCTGTATCTATGAATCCCGGTGCAACGGCATTAACAGTAATTCCTTTTTTGCCAAGTTCTCTCGCCCAAACTTTTGTCATTCCAATTACCCCGCTCTTTGAAGCTGCATAATTAGTTTGTCCAAAATTGCCATACAATCCAACAATAGATGAAGTATTAATTATCCTGCCATAATTTTTCTCAGCCATAGGAAGTGAAGCATATTTTGTCATATTAAACACACCCTTTAAATTGATATTGATCACCTTATCAAACTGCTCTTCGCTCATTTTGGCTAACGATGCATCACTGGTAATTCCGGCATTATTTATTAGTATATCAATACTGCCAAACCTTTTCATAGTATCGTTCATACACATATATGCTGATGACTTATCTGAAACATCAGTCTTAATGAATCTGCATTTCTTGCCAAAGGATACTTCAGCCGCCTTGCCTGAAATTTCATCAATATCAGCGATAACTACATTTGCCCCTTCTTCAAGGAATAAGTTAACTGCTTCAAGACCAATGCCGCTTGCACCGCCTGTTATAATTGCGGTTTTACCGGTTATTTTCATATTTATTATTTTAAAATTCCAATTTACCTAAATTACTATTTTTAAACTGTTAATAAAATACATCTAAATACATATTACATATGTAAATATTTGCAAATTTCGGAACTTCATAGCATTAAATGCTATTATTTATTGGTAGTTAGTGTACATACCATTTCTTTACAAACTAAATATGTGTATTTTTGATAAATATTTATTGGATATAGATTGAAAAAAATTATATTATATGTAGCATTACCCCTTTTAGTACTTGTAATCCTCGGTCTAATTTTTGTTCCTAAGTTCATGGCTGGCAATGATAAGCCTGATGCCAACAAAAAACAGGGGAATAACCAGCAGTCTCAGCAGATATCAGTTGAAGGTTTTGTTATTAAGTCTGAAACACTGGATAATGATATCAAAGCAATTGGTAATATTAAAGCTAACGAAGAAGCTGAAATACGAAGTGAAATTTCCCGCAAAATACGCGGGATTTATTTTAAAGAAGGTACATACATAGGGAAGGGCAGTACGCTTTTTAAGCTTGATTCAGATGACCTTACCGCCAAATTAAGGAGACAGGAAGTTGATGAAAGGCTTGCTATAACAAAGCTTGATAGAGAAAAACAACTTATCGCAAAGGGCCTGACTTCTCAGGAAGATTATGATGTCATGGAAACTACTCTTGAACAGATAAGAGCAGAAATTACGATCACGAGAATTGATATTTCCAAAACATATGTACGGGCTCCTTTTTCGGGTATTATCGGTTTAAGAAATGTCAGCAGCGGAGCCTATGTCACTCCCCAGACCGTATTAACCACAATGCAGGATGTAAGCAAAGTTAAAGTAGATTTCTCTATTCCGGAAAAATATATTTACCTTTTCAAAAAAGGGCAGAAGATAAAGTTTAAAGTTGACGGAATTGACGGAGATTTTGAGGCAGAAGTTTATGCATACGAGCCGAAAGTAGAAAACAATACCCGCTCACTTGTTCTAAGGGCAATAACAACAAACCTTGGCAAAAAACTTATGCCCGGGACTTTTGCAAATGTAACCTTCCTGGTTAGTGAAAGCAAGGATGCATTGATGATCCCTACCGAAGCGCTTGTCCCCAAACTAAAAGGTCAGAGTGTTTATATTGTGAAAGACGGCAAAGCAAAATTAACCGATGTTGATATTGGTGAGAGGACTGAATCGATGATTCAGATAATTTCAGAAAATATAAAACCGGGTGATACTATTATAACTACTAATATACTGAGGATCAAAGACAGCTCGCCTGTTAAAGTGGAGAAAACCAATTAAGGATGAGTTTAAGCGCAACCTCCATACGAAGGCCGGTACTTTCAATTGTATTTTCACTGATACTGCTTATCTTCGGTATAGTTGCGTTCACATTCCTTGAGGTCCGCGAGTATCCAAGCGTTGACCCCCCGATAGTAACCGTTTCAACATCATACGGCGGCGCGAATTCAGAAGTGATTGAAACACAGATAACAGAACCCCTTGAAGAATCATTAAACGGAATTGACGGTATAAAGAGCCTTACATCACAGAGCAGGGAAGGCTCAAGTCAGATAACTATTGAGTTCAGCCTTGACCGAAACCTTGAAGATGCGGCAAATGATGTCCGCGACAGAGTATCGCGTGCACTCAGAAATCTACCGACAGATGTTGATGCCCCTGTTGTACAGAAATCTGACGCAGATGATACACCGATAATTTTTATGTATGTGCAAAGTAATACTAAGAACATACTTGATGTAAACGCCTTTGCAACAGATGTGATCAAAGAAAGAATTCAGACGATTCCCGGGGTAAGCTCTGTAAGGATATTTGGTGAGCGTAAATACGCAATGAGGATGTGGCTTGATCCTGAAAAGCTTGCCGCATATAAGCTCAGCCCGCTTGATGTTAAAACAGCGCTTGAAAAGGAAAATGTTGAGCTGCCTTCAGGCAGAATTGAAGGTGATAAGACCGAATTAACTATTCGTACACTTGGAAGACTTAAAAATGCAGAGGAATTCAATAATCTTATTATTAGGGAAACCGGCGGTTCAATAATCCGTTTTAAAGATATTGGATTTGCAGTTCTTGGTGCTGAGAACGAAAGGCAATCCCTGAAACGGGCAGGTTTGCTTGGCGTAGGTGTTGCCGTGACAATGCAGCCCGGTGCCAATGCTATTGATATATCAAACGAATTCAAAAAAAGATATGAGCAGCTAAAAAAAGATATTCCGCCTGAATACACCCTTGAGATCGGTTTTGATTTCTCTGATTATATAAGATCAACTATAGGTGAAGTTGAGGAAACAATATTTATCGCCTTTGGTTTGGTTATAATAATTATATTTCTTTTTTTAAGGGATTGGCGTTCTACGATAATTCCAATTGTGGCTATCCCAACATCGATCATTTCCGCCTTTTTCATATTGTACCTAATGGGATACTCCATAAATGTACTCACACTTGTCGGGATGATCCTCGCTATCGGGCTTGTGGTTGATGATGCGATCGTTGTGCTTGAAAATATTTATTCAAAAATTGAAGAGGGTATGCCGCCCCTTGAAGCTGCAGTAAAAGGCTCAAAAGAAATTTATTTTGCGGTTATTTCTATTACAATAACTCTCGCTGCAGTGTTTCTTCCGATCATGTTCATCTCGGGTACTACAGGAAAGTTATTTAAAGAATTTGGAATAGTTATTGCCGGTTCGGTTATTGTTTCTGCTTTTGTGGCATTGACCTTAACCCCAATGATGAGCTCAAGGCTTCTTAAACCTCACGATAAGCAGAACTGGCTGTATAATAAAACTGAACCCTTTTTTGAAAAGATGATTAATTTCTATAAAAAAGTTCTTTTCAGTTTTATGAAGATTCGCTGGATGAGCTTTGTCATAATTGCGATTGTCGGTATTCTTATTTATGTATCTGGCTCAATGTTAAAAAGCGAGCTGGCCCCGCTTGAAGACCGTTCGAATATCAGGATCAGCGCAACAGCGCCTGAAGGCGCTTCATTTGAGTACATGCAGAAGTATATGGATGACCTCACTGAACTGGTTATTTCTACAACTCCTGAAATACAGACTCCGATAACCAATACAGGCGCAGGAGGCGGTGGAACAGGTGCAACTAATACGGGAAATATGAATATGTACCTTGTCCCACCGGACCAGAGGGATAGGACTCAACAGCAAATTTATGACAAGCTTTCAAAAGATCTGAATAATATTACTGGTATCAGGGCAATTCCTTCACAGCCGCCTACAATTGGTGCAAGGTTTGGAGGCTCACCTGTACAGTTTGTTATACAAGCACCGGATTTTGAAAAACTTGCAGGAATTCTTCCCCAGTTCCTCGATGAAGCAAAGAAACAGCCTGAGCTTCAGTTTGTGGATGTAAACCTGAAAATAAACAAACCTGAAATTAATCTTACTATTGACAGGCAGAAAGCTTCTGATCTTGGTGTATCGTTCAGTGATGTTTCCACAATATTGCAAATGGCATTTGGGAGCCAGCGTTTTGGATATTTCATAAAAGAAGGGAAGCAATACCAGGTATTGGCTCAGGTTACAAGGGATAAACGTGACAATCCGTATGATATTAATTACCTGTATGTAAGGAATAACAGGGGCGAGCTAATTCAGCTTGATAATCTTGTCAAGCTAACAGAGCAGGCAGCGCCAACGACACGATACAGGTATAACAGGTTTGTAGCTGCAACAGTTTCCGCAGCACTCTCGCCAGGGTACACACTGGGTGATGGTATAGATGCAATGAGAAGAGTTGCAAAAACTGTTCTTCCGGTTGAATTCAACACAGCGCTGGCCGGACAGTCAAAAGATTTTGAAGAAAGCTCATCAAGCCTTTTATTCACATTTATATTTGCACTAATAATAATTTATCTGGTTCTTGCAGCCCAGTTCGAAAGCTTCATAGACCCGTTTATTATTCTCCTCACAGTTCCGCTTGCTTTGTTCGGTGCTCTGTTATCACTGTGGATCTTTGGTATGACTTTAAATATCTTCAGCCAGATTGGTATTATTATGCTCATAGGCTTGGTAACAAAGAATGCTATACTTATTGTTGAATTTGCTAACCAGAAAAAAGAAGAAGGTATGGGTATCATTGAAGCTGTTGAAATGGCTGCAATGCAGAGATTCAGGCCGATACTTATGACAAGCTTAGCCGCAGCGCTTGGAGCCGTGCCGATTGCAATTGGTATCGGTGCCGGAAGCCGTGTATCTCTTGGAGTAGTTGTTGTAGGGGGATTGATATTCTCAACATTCTTATCCTTATTTATTGTACCTGCAGTATATACTTACCTCTCAAGGCATAAAGCAAAACTTGTTGATACAGAAAAAATTGAACACGATTTTGCTCTTGAAGATTAGTTTTGATTTTTAAGTTTTAATCCTTACTTTGCTCATTGCTCTTAGTATCCTTCTGAATCTTCCGTAATAACAACCTTACCTCTGAAAGAATAAAACAAATATATAAAGTAAGCGATTGCGAGTATCATTCCGATTATCCACCAGATGGCCCCAACTTTGAGACCATAATCACCCGCCTTTGCATTTTGTATTGTAAGATTATACTCAGGTTTAATTGATGAAGGCAGCAGGTTGGGGTATAGACCGAATGCCGTGCCTGATATCATGCCAAAAATGAATATTGCAGATGATACAAATGATTTCATATCATCGTTTTTATATCTGAAATATACCATACAGGCAAGTCCGCCCATACCCATTAATGGAAAAACAAAACCCCAAACGTGACGTAAATAATTATCCCACAACCCCGGCCTGACATAACTTGTTGCTGCAAACATTATCACTGATAATAACAATATTACAGGGTTGAGGGATTTCGATATTCTCTTTGCTGATTCCTGAACATTCCCTGTAGTTTTCATAGCGATATAATTTGCGCCATGGCTTGTCAGCACAGAAACTGCGACCAGTGACATAAGTATCGTGAACCAGTCAAGTATACCTGATTCAGGTACTACTGTGAACGTTGTCCACAATGCCTCAAAGAAATAGCCATCCTGCCCAAGTGGTACACCCCTGATAATATTGCCGAATGCTGCTCCGAAGAATACAGCAAGCAGCAGGCTGGATAAGCAAAATACTGCATCCCAGAATGACCTCCACAATTTATTATCCAGATGTTTCCTCAGCTCAATACCCAAAGCTCTGCCAATTAAGAGCCAAAGTACTATTGTCAAAGGAAGATAAAAACCACTGAAGCTTGATGCATAGAGTTTTGGGAATGCAAAAAATAGTGTACCGCCTGCGGCAATTAACCAGACCTCATTGCCATCCCACACCGGACCGATTGCATTGAGAAGCGTTCTTCTTTCGTTATCTGTTTTAGCTGCTTTCAGATAAAATATACCCGTACCCAGATCGAACCCGTCGAGTATGACATACATTATCAGCATAAACCCCAGCGCTATGAACCAGAATGTTTCCATTGCTCTTAATACCCGCGAATGCGGGTATCTCTATTTTTCATTAAAGTTATTTTCACACAATCTATTTTTAAACTAATCTTTTGAAGCCGTCTTCTTCACGTGATCAGGACCCTCGTTTATCTCCTTCAAAACTAAAATAATAAACAATACTCCAACCAGCAAATATAATCCCGCAAATCCAAGCAGGGTAAATAAAGCGTTACCGGAACTAACATTGCTTGAAAACCCATCGGCAGTCTTAAGCAATCCGTATATGAGCCAGGGCTGTCTGCCCAGCTCCGCAGTCATCCAGCCTGCTGTATTTGCAATATATGGGAAGGGAAAGCTGAGCATTAGAATCCATAAAAACCATCTTGATTCAAAAACCTTTTTTCGCCATAACAGAAATACTCCAAGTGACATTATTGCAATAAAGAATGTACCTAATCCAACCATAATGTGATAGCCGTAATACAACAGGGGAACATTATCGGGCCAAAGCTCACGGGGATATTCATTTAAACCCTTAACTTCAGCTTTCCACCTGTTATACGTTAAAAAACTTAACATATTGGGTACTATTATCGGGTTATCTAGCCTCATTTTCTCCATATCAGGCTGCCCTAAAATAACGAGTCCTGCGCCATGCTCTGTATCAAATAATCCCTCCATTGCGGCAAGTGTTACAGGCTGGTATAATGCAACATTCTTTCCCTGCCCGTCACCGCTTGGGAAAGCCTGGAATATTGAAACAACAACTCCAACGAGTATTCCTGTCATTAAAAACTTTTTGCCGTACTCAGCATTTTTATTTGCCAGAACATAATATGCGCCAACTGAGCACATTACAAATGCTCCTGTTACAACAGCGCCGCTCATATTGTGAACATACTGCCAGAAGAGCCATGGATTTGTAAAGAGCGCTCCAAAATCAGCAAGCTGAAAAGTGCCATCAGGCAATTGCGAAAAGCCAACCGGATTCTGCATCCATGCATTTGTTGCAATTATAAAAAGACCTGATATCCATGAACCGGCAAAGACGAGTAATGCGCTCACAAAATGCAGCTTGGGTCCGAGCTTTTTTTCAGCAAACAAAAATAATCCAAGGAATGTTGATTCAAGGAAGAATGCATATATTCCTTCCATAGCAAGCGTCTGTCCTATTATACCTCCTGCGAAAGTTGAAAATCTTGCCCAGTTAGTGCCGAACTGAAATTCCATTGGGATACCTGTAACTACACCCATAGCGAAATTCAGCGCAAATATCTTAGCCCAGAATCTTGCTGATCTGTTGAACGATTCATCCTTTGTCTTTAATGCGCGGAACTTCAGAATTACGATAAGCAGGGCAAGCCCCATTGTGAGCTGGGGGAATAGATAATGGAACATTATCGTGAATGCAAACTGTAACCTGTGAATTAAAAATGCATCCATATTACACAAACATAAATATAAAATTCTGCAAAAAAAGTGAGATAATTACCGTATAAATTCAGAAAGAAAATTTGACGCAGAAGCAACGCAGAATGTTATGATTTTATATGAAAATTAAATCAGTTTATTAAATTTCATATTCATTTCAAAATTTATCTGAGTAAATCTGTGTCAAAACATAGTTTTCTCAGATGGTTTTAGAGATAAACTTATATGTTTTTAATTCAATCTTTTTTTTGCTATATTTGCTATGGCACAACAAAAAATAATAACCAAAGCGATAACCTTTGATGATATTTTGCTCGTTCCCGCAAAATCAAAGGTCTTACCCAGGGACGTAAATATCTCCTCCAGATTAACAAGAAACATAACTTTAAACACCCCGATTCTTTCAGCGGCAATGGATACTGTTACTGAATCAGAGCTTGCTATTGCTATGGCGCGCGAAGGCGGTATAGGCATTCTGCATAAGAATATGTCAATTGAAAAACAGGCATCAGAAGTTGACAGGGTAAAAAGAAGTGA
>JBDTNV010000110.1:0-10862 GCA_039933555.1 Ignavibacteria bacterium | reverse complement strand
CCCGCCGCGGTATTTCGCGGGTTTGCGTACCTTGGGTTGCCTTCAGATTCCTGCTCTTCATTTATCCTGTTGAAATCCTTCAGCATAAAGAAGACTTCGCCCCGCACTTCGATATCAATTTTCTTATCAAGCTGTAAAGGTATAGCGCGCACAGTTTTAAGGTTTGTGGTAATATCATCGCCACTTACACCATCACCCCTTGTCGCGCCTTGTACAAAGAGTCCGTTACGATAAGTTAGCGAGACCGCAATTCCATCAAACTTAAGCTCGCATACATATTTATATTTTTCGCCCTTCAGCAGGTTATTAATTCTCTTATCAAACTCATCCAGGTCATTTTCATCGTATGAATTCGAGAGCGATAGCATTGGTACATCATGTATTACGGTGGGGAAATTATTGGAAAGGTCACTGCCTACGCGCTGGGTTGGTGAATCAGGTGTTTTAAGTTCAGGATATTTTTGCTCAAGCTCCTGAAGCTCCTTCATCATCATATCATAATTATAGTCGTCAATATCAGGTTTGGTTAAAACGTAATACTTATAATCAGCATCAAGAAGCTTCTCTTTGAGCTTCCTTGCCTTATCTGCGGTTTTTTTATCTGTTGGCATACCGGTTTTGGCTGGAGTTAATTCGCAATCATCCCGGGCATTTTATTGCTGCTGGAGCCCTGCTTTAGTAATTATGAGATTTTTTACCGAGGAACCCGGTGTCATATTGGCTTTTTTCAGGTATTTGCCGTTGAGGAAAAGATCAAAATTTGAACCCGTATTTGCGCTGAAACGGAATTTTTCTTTCGCCATAAAAATCAGTGAATCCTTCGCGGCTATTTCAGCATCATAAGGACTTGATTCATCATCAACGTACACTTTTATTTTAATATCCTTGATTGCCTTTACCATGAATGAAAGCGAATCATAAGCGCCAATAGTTTTAAGTGAATCTTTTATTCTTGTAGAATCAATCTTATTGGATATCCTATTCTCGTAATCACTCGATATCTCGTTGAAGCTCTTTGGTTTTACGTCGCTTTTCTTTTCACCGTTATGGTTAAGGTAATCCACCAGGAAATATATCCCGGCTCCAATTGCAAGTATTAAAAGTCCGAGAAGAATTTTCTGAGTTACTGATCTGTGTGAAAATCCGGATGAAGCCGGTTCTTCATCGCGCCGGGGTTTCATGTAATCAGGCTTATCATCTTCAAGGCTCTTTGAATAAACAGGCTCTGATATTTCCTGCTCTTTATTTTTAACGGGATGGTCAAGTACTGATATTCGCAGCTTCGAATCAGGCGTACTTATATCTTTGTTCTCATCCGAAGCGAATTTCCTTCTGGAATAAAATCCGGCTTTAGCTTTATCGTAATCGTTTAATATCTGGTTTTCATTTTCATTAAGGGATTTTGCATAAGCTTTGATAAAAGAACGAATGTAGGTCTCAGGCTGGAAATCAAATTTGCCGCTCTCGAGCAGCTGAAGGAATTTTGTATTTATCCTGCTTTCAGCTGAAATTTCCGCAATGGAAATTCCTTTTAACTCTCGCAGCTTTTTTAGGTCCTGGCCAAATTCCTTAAGCATTCATTTTCCTGTGGAGGTTAAAAAATATCAATTTCGTAAAAATAACCCAACTTTATTTTAATTTCAATTGATTAATTGATATAATCGCAAGTATTTCAATTTATTTTTGTTAACTTTCCCCTAATCCTATCAAGTATCCAAAAAGCAGAACCCGGCCAAAATTTATTTCCTTTACCTTTAACGGCACGGTACATCCTAACCCTGAATATAAGAATTATAAATACTTTGAATAACTTCCAAAAAACAGGTATATTTGTTGATTAATGCTTATTTTTTATAGATTACCGCAGGACTATTTGAAATTTGAAGGCCATGAGAGGCTTGACCTTATAAACAGGCTTTCAACCAACGAGGTTAAATCTCTTGAAAAATTTCATGAAATTAAAACCATATTAACATCAGATAAGGGCAGGTTCATTGACTTGCTGAACCTGTATAACCTTGGTGATCTCGTTTTTGCTTCATGCTCAACAGGTAATGCCGCAAATGTTCTTTCTCACCTTGATAAATACACCATCATGGATGATTTCAGACCAACGAACATGAATGGTACTCATGAAACGATTTTGTTTTATGGTGATGGTATTGATGGATTTATTAAAAAAGTAACAGGAATTGATATATCATCTTTAACTGATAATAATTTCCTTGTAACGCAGGGGCGTGATGCAATAATTGCAAAAAATGATGATCCATTTGGGGGTGTAAATTTCATTTATTCCATTAACGATAGTGACTATTGGAATAGCTTAATTTTTTCGGAAGAAAATATTAAGGAGTACACTTTGAATGAAATTACAAGTGATGCATACGAGGTAAAGCGAATTGAGCTTGGTATTCCGAAATTCGGGAATGAGATATCTGAGCTGACAAATCCGCTTGAGTGCGGTATGAACAAGTATGTGAGTTTCACAAAAGGCTGTTACATTGGACAGGAAGTTATTGCAAGGCTTGATGCATATGATAAAATAAGCAAACATATGGTTGGATTTGAAATTGTTAATAATGAGAGCTTAACAGTAAATGAACGTTACAAGATAACACGTGACGGGAAAGAATGCGGCTTTGTTACAAGCGCAGCTGTGTCAGAAAATTTCGGCAGTATAGGTCTGGGCTTTGTAAAAACAATATTCCTGGATCATGATAAAGAGTATAAAATAAAATATAATGAAAGTGAGCTTAAGTGCAGTATAGTAAAGCTTCCTTTTACCACTTAAATAAATAAAATATATAACAGCAGGAGATTATTGAAATGTCAGTAAATATTAAAGAATTATTGGGTAGTGACTCATCACTTTTAGAACATAAGTGCACCACCATAGCAAAAGAAGATCTTCATTTACCGGGACCTGATTTTGTTGACCGTATATGGAAAGATTCCGACCGTTCATCACAGGTTTTAAGAAACCTGCAGGCAATATTTTCTAATGGCAGGCTTAAAGGAACCGGTTATGTATCAATACTTCCTGTTGACCAGGGCATTGAGCACTCCGCAGGCGCGTCATTTTCACCAAACCCCATCTATTTTGACCCCGAAAACATTGTAAAGCTTGCTATCGAAGGCGAGTGCAATGCAGTTGCCTCAACTCTTGGGGTGCTTGGCGCGGTTTCGAGGAAGTATGCTCATAAGATACCATTTATATTAAAGCTGAATCACAATGAATTTCTATCATACCCTAATAAATACGACCAGATAATGTTTGGGAATGTTGAGCAGGCATATGATATGGGAGCTGCCGCTGTTGGGGCTACAATTTATTTCGGTTCTGATGAATCAGCCCGGCAGATACAGGAAGTTTCTGAAGCTTTCCAGTATGCACATGAATTCGGAATGGCAACAATATTATGGTGCTACCTCAGGAATTCAGCATTCAACGTAAAAGGCGATAAGGATTATCATTTATCCGCCGATCTGACAGGACAGGCCAATCATTTAGGCGTAACTATCCAGGCTGATATAATAAAGCAGAAATTGCCCGAAAATAACGGCGGATATAACGCCCTGAAGTTCGGTAAGACCAGTAAGCTTGTTTATGATAAGCTCTCATCCGATAACCCGATAGACCTGACCCGCTACCAGGTAGCTAACTGTTACATGGGCAGGTGCGGGCTGATAAATTCAGGCGGCGCATCCACAGGCAGCGATGATTCAGACTTAAAAGAAGCAGTAAAAACAGCAGTCATAAATAAACGCGCAGGCGGTATGGGACTCATTTCCGGCCGAAAAGCTTTCCAGAAACCTATGAAGGACGGTGTTGAGCTTTTACACGCTATCCAGGATGTATACATTGATAAAAATGTAACCATAGCATAAAACTTAATTTCTATTTATAAATAATAACAGTAAAATGAACAAAAAATTAAAAGTAGTAGCCCTGAAACACAGGAAAAAGAAGGCTAAAGCAAAAGCAAAGATAAAAGAATCAAAAGCTAAAGCCACAAAGAAATAATGAAGAATCTAATGCTGCTGGTGTTTATAACGCTGGCAGCAACTTTTACACCCATATTTGCCAAGCTCACTGTAGCTGAAATATCCCCTTTATCATTAGGCTTCCTCCGGTTCGGTTTTGCTGCCATATTATTTTTCATTACGCTTAAGGTCAGGAAACTGGACCTTAAGTTCGAAAAAAAAGATTATCCAAGGCTTATTATTCTCTCACTGCTTTGCATACCGCTTAACCAGTTCTTTTTTTTAACAGGCATACATCTGTCATTTGCCTCACACAGCGGGATAATTTACTCGCTTAATCCTGTATACGCGTATGTAATAGCCGTTCTTTTCAGATACGAAAAATTTTATTACTCCAAGCTGCTTTCAATTCTGCTGACTGTTGTCGGGATATTCTTCATTTTCTTTGAAGGGGCTATGTCTTCAAATGTAGATAGCAATGTTATGAAGGGCGATATACTATTGCTGTTTGCAGTACTTACCTTTTCACTTTACTTAACGCTCGGCAAGAATATCATAGCCAAATACGGCGCTCTTAAGGCTTCGACCTTTGTTTTTCTGCTTGGCAGCGTGTTTTACATTCCAATATTTATTTATGACCTGCCCAACTTAACACTGGCTAACTTAACTTATAAAGGAATAATCGGGTTTATTTACCTTAGTGTTGTTGTTGCTTACCTGGCTTATTTTGTATGGTATTATGCATTAAAAAACATTGCTGTAAGCAAGCTTACAACTCTCTCAAATATTTCTCCACTGCTTACAGTTTTATTTTCTATTATATTTCTTTCAGAGCATATTTCAGTCTATTTCATAATTGGGTCAATAATAACGCTCCTGGGTGTATTCATAATGCACCGTGTGAGCATAGATATATCATAAAATTGAAAAAAAATACTCTAAATATCGGGTTAACAGGCATCGGACATCTTGGGAAAATTCACTGCAGGTTAATTAGTGAAATTGCAGTTAAAGATAAACGCTTCATCTTCAATGGCGTATATGATGTTGACAGGACTATCACAGATACAGTAAGCAAAGAATATAACGTTAAGGGCTACAGCAATTTCGATGATATGCTGAGGGAAATTGATACGCTCATAATAGTTACGCCGACCTCAACACACTTTGAAACAGCTAAACAGGCGCTTGATAAGGATATAAACATATTCATAGAAAAGCCGGTTACAAGTTCTCTGGATGAAGCGGAAATGTTAATAATACAGTCAAAGAACAAAAAAGTAAAGATCCAGGTTGGCCATGTTGAGCGGTTTAACCCGGCGCTTGTTGCGCTTGAAAAGTTTGAATTAAACCCAAAGTTTATTGAGTCGCACAGGCTCTCACAATTCAACCCAAGAGGAACTGACGTATCGGTAATTCAGGACTTAATGATACATGATATTGATATTATACTTCACCTGGCAAACTCACCGGTTGTAAAGATAGATGCCAACGGCGTAGCTGTAATATCCGATGAAATTGATATTGCCAATGCGCGGCTAACGCTTGAAAACGGTTGTGTGGCTAATTTAACCTCAAGCAGAATATCGCTGAAGAAAATGCGAAAAATGAGGATTTTCCAGAGTAACGCATATATATCGGTCGATTTCCTCAACAACAAGTCTGAAGTATTCAGGCTTACTGATAAGAATACTCCGAGTGAGGGGATGTCATACGATATTTCTGATACAAAAAAAATCATTTATGAAGAGCCAAAGCCCGATAATCCGGAAAATATAAATCCGATCAAAAATGAGCTCGAATCATTTTTTGAAAGCATAATAAAAGATACACCGGTGAAAGTAACGCTTGCCGCCGGCAAGGAAGCAGTTGAAGTTGCAGATAAGATAATTAATATAATAAAGAAGAGTTAAGGTTTATTAGAATTGACAGATTTCGTAAATTCAAATAAGATAATCAGCAAAATTGCAGGTATTGCTGTAAAGAGTAATACAGAGGCTTACCTTGTCGGCGGATATGTACGCGATAAGCTGCTGGGAATGGAAAAAACTGATATTGATATAACGGTCGTAGGTGATTCAATTAAATTTGCTGAGCTTGTTGCAAATGGATTTTCAACTGCACTTTCGGCAGTATATAAAAAATTCGGTACAGCTATGCTGGATATTGATGGAACAAAGATCGAGTTTGTTTCAGCCAGAAAGGAAAGCTACAGCCCCAATTCACGCAAGCCTGAAGTTAAGCGTGCTGAACTGGCCGATGACCTCAGAAGAAGGGATTTTACTGTAAATGCGCTTGCTGTTTCGCTGAACGATAATAAGAATGAAGTCATAGATCATTTCAGCGGACTTGATGACCTGAAAGATAAGATATTACGCACGCCGCTGGACCCCATAACCACTTTTAACGATGACCCGCTGAGAATGATGCGTGCCTGCAGGTTTGCATCACAGCTTGGGTTTGAAATATCGGGTGATACTTTCCACGCGATGAAAGAGATGAGAGAAAGATTAAGAATAAAAAAAGGTGAAGATACAGTTGTTTCACAGGAGCGAATTACGGATGAATTCCTGAAAATTCTCTCATCACCGAAACCCTCAATTGGGTTGAGACTGCTTTTTAAATCAGGAATCATGGAGATCATCTTCCCTGAAGTTCATAATCTTGAAGGTATTGACCAGCGGAAAGATTTCCATCACAAAGATGTTTTTTATCACACGTTACAGGTTATTGATAACATTTCAGGCACTACAGATAACCTATGGCTTCGCTTTACGGCTTTGATGCATGATATAGCAAAACCTCCGACAAAGAAGTTTGTTGAAGGCACGGGGTGGACCTTTCATGGGCACGAAGATCTTGGCGCCCGCTGGCAGAAAAAAATATTTACACGATTAAAGCTTCCATTTGATAAGCTTCCTTATGTTGAAAAACTCGTAAAGCTTCACTTAAGGCCTATAGCGCTTGCCAATGAAAACGTGACTGATTCCGCTGTACGCAGGTTGATATTTGAAGCTGGTGATGATATTGAGGACCTGTTTAAGCTTTGCAGGGCGGATATTACTTCTAAAGACCCTTCAAAAGTGAAAAAATATCTTGAAAATTTTGATAAAGTCGAAAAGAAAGTTCAGGAAGTTGAAGAGCGTGATAATATCCGTAACTTCCAGTCACCTGTTAAGGGTGATGAAATAATGAAGATATGTAATTTGCAGCCTTCAAGGGCGGTTGGAGCATTAAAAACAGCGATCGAAGAAGCAATACTTGATGGAATAATTCCAAATGAATACGAAGCCGCATTGGAATATCTTTATAAGATAAAAGATGAAGTTTTGCTTAAAGTCAGAAAATAAAACTCCTTCATAATATTTTTCAACATTGCTAAGCAATCTCATAAAGTTGAATAATGGATCCTTCCTTCCTCCCACTTCGTAAGATTAAGGCGTAGCGCTTTACTCAGGATTTATCACCCTCTTGGATGGAACTGTTTATGCACCTGTTTAAGATACGTGATATCAACGTGTGTATAGATTTGCGTTGTGCTTATATCGGCGTGGCCAAGCATTTCCTGTATTGAGCGCAGGTCTGCCCCACCTTCGAGCAAATGTGTTGCGAATGAGTGCCTGAATATGTGCGGATGAATTTGTTTTTGTATCTTCGCCATTTTTGAATATTTATTGATAATATCCCAGATTGCCATACGTGAGAGTTTCCTTCCCCGCCAGTTCAGGAATAGATAATCTTCAGAATAAGGTTTTGCCAGTGTGCTTCTTGAACTATCAATATATATCTTAACCCATTCCAGCGATGATGCCGCTGCCGGTACAATTCTTTCTTTTGAGCCTTTCCCAATAACCCTGACAACTTCATCAGCATAAAGTATATTTGATGTCTTTAAAGTCAGCACTTCACTTACTCTTAAGCCGCAGGCATACATCAGCTCTAAAATTGTTTTATCACGCAGTCCAAGGGGCGAATTTACATCGGGCTGACTTAGTATATTATTTATTTCTTCAACGGTAAGGATATCAGGGAGTTTTCTTCCAAGCTTTGGTGAATCAAAAAATTCAAGCGGGTTGATCTTTATATCGTAATTTTTTGAATCAATCAGGAAATCGAACAATTGTCTGAGAGATGACAGCATTCTTGCTGTAGATGATGCCTTATAATCCTTCTTAAGCCCTGCAAGATATTTTTCAATATGAGTATCTTTAACATCTTCAAAACCTGCAACCATTAATTCATCAAGAAAACCTTTGAATTTTTCGAGGTCAAATTCGTATGAGTTTACAGTGTTTTGTGATAGTGACTTTTCAAGCTCAAGATAAAGCAGGAAATCTTTTAGCTGTTTATCCTTTTCCTCCCGGCCGGCCGGTTTAACTTTCTTCATCAGCAGTTTCCGGATACTTTATCCTGTGATGGTGTATGCCAACTATAGTCTTTAGAAAGCTTTGTTTAATGTTTATGAGATCTTTTAACGTAAGATCGCATTCATCCAGCTCACCATCCAGGAACCTCGCGCGGATTATTTCGCTTATCTGCGTTTCAAGCTTTGCAGGTGTGGGGTCATCGATAGAGCGCGTTGCTGCCTCAACTGAATCTGCCAGCATTACAATGCCTGTCTCCTTAGTTTGCGGCTTGGGACCGGGATACCTGTAGATATATTCATGTGTCGTATCAATTTCACCCTCTTCAGTTCTTGCCTTCTCATAAAAATAGGAGACGAGGTTTGTACCGTGATGCATCGGAATAAAATCGATGATTTCCTTTGGCAGCCTGAACCTTTCAGCAAGCTTAATTCCGCTCTTCACGTGTGATATTATCATTTTCGCGCTTAATGATGGATTAAGCTCTTCGTGCCTGTTTGAATCCATCTGGTTTTCTACAAAGTAATCCGGGTTTACAATTTTCCCGATATCATGGTAATAGCATCCTACACGCGCCAATATCTGGTTTGCGCCTATTTCCTTGGCGGCCTGTTCAGAAAGATTGCCCATAATTATGGAGTGGTGGAAAGTTCCCGGCGCTTTTGAGGAAAGGTCCCTTAAGAGCGGGTTATTAAAATCACTGAGCTCAAGAAATACCAGATCGGTTGCGATGCGGAAAACTTTTTCATAAAAAATAAGGAGGCCATATGCGAGAATTGGTGATAAAATTGCATTTAATCCGGCACCTATTAACTGGTTTTTCACCATATTGAAATCGTCGTAACGCTCAAGCCCGATTGCAATAATCGCCGCAAAGTAACCAAGCAAAATATAGATCATGGAAATAAATATCTGTGAACGGTTCTTAATATCACGGACTGAATAAACTACCAGGACTGATGCAGCGAAATTAGGCACAAGTATATCGTAATCCCCTCCTCTCAATGCAGAAACGAGCAGGCAAATAATTATAATTGCGTATACTGCTACACGTGAATCAAATATTATAGTAAGCAGCATAGCGGCAACGGGAACGAAAATTATATACTCAATTGGATAATTTATCTGAAGCTGAAGGCTTAGATATGAAAATACACATTGCAACAGAATAATTGTAGAAATAAGGATAAGCTTCATATTATCCGCAAAAATAGCAGCGCGCATTTTATAAAGGAATATGGCCAGGAGGAATATCATAAGCGAAACGAACATGAAGCGGCCAAACTGCTGAAGATAAAAATCCCTTGAGCCCATTTGCTCATTCCTGATCTTTTTATACGATTCAAGCTTCAGCTTTGTTGCTTCGTTAATAGGCTCATGCTTGCTTACAATTCTTTCATTTTCACGTACCAGTCCAAAAGTTTTTGGAACAGCATCGGTAGATGAAGAGAGAATTTTCTGGGTTTCGGTGTCATTATAAATAAAATCAGGGTAAATATACAGCTTTGCAAGCTTCAACGATACACTTGTTAACTCCGGGTTTTTATAAAAGCTGCTGAGATCGTTGTTTAATATCCTTTCAACTTCAGAAATATCACGAACATTGGCAGTATCTATGGTTTCTTCAACTTTATTTTTAATATATGATATTTTGCCGGATGTTATTTTCGATTTGGAAAGGTCTATGATCTTTTTATCATAGTTCTGGTTTAAGGATTGGATTATTTTCTTTTTGAAAGCCTCTGCTGATGCCGGATTATTTATTATTCCTTTAAGGCTGTTCCACTCGGCTTCAGTTAGAGTAAAATTTAGATCTGATCTTAATTTATTAAGGGCCTGTTCACTGGTAGTTCTTTTTTCTTCTGGAAGCGCTTTTTCCTTTTGGAACTCACTTTCATAGTCAACAGCTTTCAAAAGTTTTGCAAACTGTAAGTTAAGAGAGTCGAGCCAGTTTGATTCGTTTGACTTCCGGGTATTTACATCAAAAACCGGGAATACTTTGCTCCGTACTTCTTCTACTTCATTTTTATAAACTGATTCACTTTTATAAACGGGGAAGCTGAAAGGAGCAATCAGGTCTTCCTTGCTCCAGACCATACCAACCATATAGTCCGTTTCAATTGTTTCATACTTGGGAAACATTGCAGTTATTAATATAACTGTAATAAAGGCTATAAAGAATTTAACCGTTTTATCGGTTTTAAATTCCGACTTATTTTTGCTTAGTTTTGCCAAATTTATTTTTGTGCTTCCGGACTAAATTAACAATAAAATTGTTTTTTAAGTGTCCAGATATAAAGGGATAACAACAGTCATGGGCTGTTTAGCAAATTTCCGGGATGATTATGGGGAAATATTAACTAATTTCGTAAAATGTTGAATACCGGGTCTTACCGTCAACAACAAACTCGCTTAAAATTTTGGTTGTGAGACCGTATATAGTATCATCCATTTCGTCTTCCATACCATCAAATTCGGCCTCATCTTTAAGAATATAAATTTCTGTAAAAC
>JBDTNV010000109.1:0-10900 GCA_039933555.1 Ignavibacteria bacterium | reverse complement strand
ATTAGGAATTAGGAATTAGGAATTAGGAATTAGGAATTAGGAATTAGGAATTAGCAATTAGGAATTAAAAGCATCACAATTTGGGAAAGATTTTTTCTTTTGTTCTTTGTGTATAGTAAATATCGTATTGTTCATTGTTAATTGATCATTGTAAATTGATTAAAATTTACTCATCAAACATAGCCCAAAGTAATTCAGGTCATCTTTCCACACATTATTTATCTTCAAGCCGGCGGATTTTGCAAGGTCCTTTATCATTTCATCAGTGAATTTATATGAGTTTTCGGTGTGGATGGTTTCGTTTTCCTTAAAACTGATTAAACCTGAACCGTTTAAGCTGAATGACTGCTCACACTTGGAAACAAGATGCATTTCCATCCTGCTCTTATCTTTGTTAAAAAATGCCTTATGCTCAAAATTATTCACATTAATGTTTGAAGAGAGTTCATTGTTTATTCTTTTGAGTAAATTCAGATTAAACTCGGCAGTAATTCCCTCATTATCATTATACGCATCATTTAATACTGTAACATCTTTTACAAGATCAAATCCAATAAGTAATGAATCGTTGTGATTCATATTGGAAGATAATTTCTTAAGGAACTCTTCTGCATGAGGCAGATCAAAATTACCAATGCTTGACCCCAGGAATACGATTAGCTTTGGTTCAAGGAAAATTTCAGATGCAGCGGCAATTGATTCTTCGTACTCACCTATTATACCTTTAACTAACAACCCTTCAAAATCTTCAAGCAGTTCTTTTCCACTATCGATCAGAATTTCTGATACATCTATTGGTACATAGGTAATTGGTGAAGACTGTTTTATGAATGCATTGAGAATATATCTCGTTTTTATTGAGCTTCCGCTGCCAAGCTCAATAATAAGCTTCTTACCGGGATTTGCTAAAGCAATTTTATCAGAATGTTCTTTGAGTATTGATGCTTCCGTTCGTGTTACGTAATATTCAGGCGTTAAACATATCTTATCAAACAATATTGAGCCAGCTTTATCATAAAAATATTTAGGCGGAAGAGTTTTGGGATCAGCTCTCAATCCGGCAATGACATCTCTTTCAAACGTGTTCTTTGCATTACCGTTCTTGACAGAATAGAGTGTGAACCTGTCGTTAATAATATTTTCTGTGTAACTAATTGACATTTAATTGAACAGTTTTTTAACTTTTATTGAATATAGTTACAATAGTTCTGTTATTTTTTTGCAATATAGCAATATTATGTTAAAATCCGTTTATTGATAACTGCTAAAAAATTATTCCGCTGTTTCTCCTTCAAAAACCTTAACTTCTGAGCCAGCGGCATATGTAATGTTATAGGGTGATCTATTGTTAAGAATTTTCCATTTTTTCCCATAAACCGCGCCAAAATCAATATTATGCTGAAATTTTATTATCGGATAGATATTCCAAAACGGATGCTCGACTTTATACATTAATGGTTTTCCCGAGCGCGAAGTTCCGAATCCCCATTCATGCTCTTTGAAGAAATGCTCGGTTGAATCAACCGGCGGTAAATATGGTTTGTTTTCAGCTTCGAGATTTATTTCATATTTATTTTTGTTAAGCTCAATTGTGTGGTTGATGAATATAGCCCCGTTCTTTTTTACAGAGCTTCTCATCTTTATAGCTTTGTAATTTTCATTGTAAAGATTATTCGCAATCATGGGAATCACAGCTCTAGGAACAAACTCCCTAACAAACACTACTCCCCTTTTTTCCTTATTCTTAACATACAGCCTTAAATTAACCTCAGGAAAGTTAACGTGGAAAGGAATTTTAACTCCTTTGATCTTTGTATCAAGGAAATCGAACGCTACGAGACTGACAAATGCGCGCCTGTTGATTGTGTCAGGTTCAAGTCCCGTGGGAATATGTTCAAGTAACATTTCAGGGTCAACATCATATGTTACAAGGATAAGATCCTGCCATCTGGCCGTTAAGAATACTTTAGGTTCCTTCATTACGCTAATAGTCTGATTCAGGTTCTTTATGAATTGAAACAAGTACCCGGCTTACAAGATAAGCTGAGATTGCCCCGCTTATGACATCACTGAACCAATGCTGATTATGATAGATCCTGCTAAGGCATGTTATAACTGCAAGCAGGTAGTAGAAAGATTTGAGGTAATAATTTTCTGTGGTTGAAGCAAGGATTGTAGATAATGCAAATGAAACGGCCGCGTGTCCGGAAATATAAGAGAACATATCGTTATTTGCCAAGTTCCAACCGTAGAAAGCAAAGTCACCTTTGTTTGTATATGGCCTGAATCTGCCGAAAAGTGATTTGAAGATAAGTGTAATTAATCCGGAGAAAACGTATGATTCCAGTGTCAAAAGACCTGTTTCGCGCAAAGAGTATTTTTTGAAAATTAACCCGCAAATATATAATCCAAGGAATAGATACAGAGTCGGCATTCCGTTGCCGTACCACCTGCCGAATTCAAATACTGCATCTGTCCACCCTGTATGCCAGCCTGAAAAAATATCCTGAACAGCAGGATCAAGATAGAAAGCAGAAACAATTGCGAACAGTGCAAATAGGGTTAACTGCCAGTGCATGAACATCCTTCTGAATGACATAGGATAAACTTTGACAAATGCTTTACCTAAATGCCTTAGATCTTCCTTTAACAATTGTTTCATCTGCAATTATATCAAATTATATGGGTTTTTTGAATGTATTAATAAATATTATTTGAGGCCACCCCCATCCGCCAAATGCCGGATTTCCCCTCCCATGTCAAAGACAGATCTGCGACTTATCTAAGCAGGGGAGCCAAGATGATTTATTCACATTTGACATTTCACGTTTGACATTTCACGTAATTATCCCGCCCAAACCAATCCATCAACATTCTGCTGGAAATCTTTAAGCCTGCACCAGCCCTGTTTGCCGTCGGATGTTTTGAAAAGGAACCAGTCACAAGAAAAATCATCATTAGTGCCATCTTCATATTTACAAGTTGGAGTAATATCAGCCATTATAATAGTAAGTTTGGTTTTTGGTGTTAGGCTTAGAGCTACTACAGAATTATCATCTCTGCAAGATAAAAGTTTGAACGAATTTATTACTTCACAATCCTGTTTAACATCATAGAACTCATCATCAACTTTTGTCAGAGTTTTTTCCCGGGTATCGAAATCATATCTTAGCTTCGCTGTCCAGAATCCCATCCAGGCAAATTCAGTTATTTGACTATTACCTTTTGCTTCAACACCAAAGTTAGAAGGCAGGTGACCGCATTCAACAATTTTACCGTCAATGAATTGGTAGAAATACATATCGTTTTGGTCGCTGGAGCCATATCCCTTAATCAGAACTTCCCTGAGGTTATCATTTCGGTTGATATCAATTATTTCAATTCCCATATCATAGCTATCAATAAAGGTGCCCGATAATTTTGCATTATTAATTTGAATTGTGAAGTCCAGAGTTGTTTCATTATACGTACATTTGATAGTTTCATCATTTCCGTCAAAATTCAGGTCATACTTAATTGTCGTATCCCTGCTTTGCGAGCATAAAGAGATAGTTAAAGCAAAAAATAGGAAAGTTACTATTAATTTCATTTATATTATTTAATTATTTAACTTAGTTTTTACCAGAGCCCAGCTTGCCAGCGTCATTCCGTCATATATATCATTATTTGCTATCATTCCATCAATTTCTTCGGGTGAATATTCATACATTATGAATTCCTCCGAATCATCTTTTTTATACACAGAACTTGGCTTAAGGTTCCGTGCTATATATACTTTACAAATTTCGTTAGTAACTCCGTTATATGGATTGAACATACCCGCATATTCAAGCTCTCCTGTAAATCCAGTTTCTTCAATAAGCTCCTTTTCGGCTTCAGCATCGTGGTTATTTTCCTTCTTTACACCACCCCCGGGGAATTCAATACTGAACCTGTCGTTTAAATATCTGTATTGTTTAACCATTAATATTTTGCCATCTTTGCTTACGGGAATCACAAATGCTGAGCCGTGTGTAAACGCGTAATGATACTCCCCTTCTTTTCCGTCAGGAAGCAGATACTTATCCACTCTATAGCTCCACCAGCTATTAGAAAATTTTAATTCA
This sequence comes from Ignavibacteria bacterium, assembly GCA_039933555.1. Lineage (GTDB taxonomy): Bacteria > Bacteroidota > Ignavibacteria > Tepidaquicellales > OLB5 > OLB5. The sequence continues at coordinate 6,794 of JBDTNV010000109.1, read as the reverse complement.
GTAGAAAGTTTTTTCCAGCGTTTTAATTCCATAATAAATAAAAAGTTAGCCTAGCATTATTGAAAATTTTCTTAATTTTTTGTAAATTTGTAAATAATCATATCAATTAAAATGGCAAAGTCTAAGTACGTATCAAATAAGAACGAAACAATACCCCTGTTCAAGAATTCCTTTCTGGAGTATTTTTCGCACATCCATCCAATTACACCTGTTGTAGTGTTTGTTCCCGTAATTCTGGCTAGTTCTTACTTTGGCTTTCAAAGAGCTCCTGTAGTAAACGGGATACTTGCTTTTTTGGGGGGTGTATTATTATGGACACTTACTGAATACGTTATTCACAGATGGGTCTTTCACTATGATCCAAAAACTGAAATTGGCAAGAAAGTTCATTTCCTGGTGCATGGAATTCACCATGATTACCCCAGGGATGCTACAAGGCTTGTGATGCCCTTGCTTGTCAGCATACCGCTTGCGACATTTTTCTTTTACTCTTTCATGCTGCTCTTCGGCAGTTATTACCTATTGGTATTTTCGGGATTTGTACTTGGATATGTAAGCTATGATTCAATTCATTACGCTACACACCACATTAATTTAAAAGGTAAGGTAGGCGGATTCTTAAGAGCATATCATTTGCGCCATCATTACGAAGATGACCATAAAGCCTATGGCGTATCAAACCCGTTATGGGATTACGTATTCAGGACAATACCAAGTTATATGCTTGACCTGAAGAAAGTACCTGATATTGATGTTAGTATTGATAAAGATAAAGAGAAAAAAGTTGCCGCATAAGAAAACTCAATAAATTTTTTTGATTAAACTGAAAAGAGGCTTATTACAACCTCTTTTTTATGTCAGAATTTTAATTCGCCTGATCTTGTTTCATGGGATTTTAGCTCGTTTATTTCTTTATTCAGGAAATAACTTAAAATAATTCTGATAAGAACAATACCACCCAACTCTATCAACTCTTCGGTATTAGGTTTTAATATCGTTTCAATAATATCAGCTGCTATCAGGAACTCCAGCCCGAGAAGGATGTAATTGCTGAAATCAATTCTCACTTTACTTAAAATAGTTAAACGGAATTTACCTGTGAACCTGCCAAATTCATTTTTAAGGAACATAAATACTGCAATTAAACCGCCATAAAGCATAATTGAAAAACTGACTGCCTCAACAGATTTAGCTATCAGGTAAAATATATCTGTCATGAATTGTAATTAAATTCCACAAATTTATGCAAAATAACTCTTAATTGCTTAGATAAATAAGCACCATCATAACCCCGCGTTTCATCTACACAATACAATAATCTATTTTAGCAGCACCATTTTCTTAATATCCTGATAGCCACCTGCCTGTATCTTATAGAAATAAACACCGCTTGAAAGGTTTTCACCATTAAATAATAAATCATAATTGCCTGATTGAAATTCAGAATCAGCTAATACTGCAACTTCCCTGCCTTGTACATCAAATACTACTAATCGGATATGAGCTTTACTTGGTACACTGAATGATATTCTAGTAACCGGGTTAAACGGGTTTGGGTAATTCTGCAATAAGCTGAACTGCGCCGGAAGCTGGTTATTAATTAATCCAATTGGCACGCCCTGGCATCCCGCCGAGGATATCATGTTCTTTGGGCCCTCTTCTGAATAGAACATTAAACAGCTATCTGAACTCTGATATCTGAAAAGCGGCTTTGGCGCAATAACATCAGATGCTGAAAAATAATTCATCCTGTAAACATGGTCAAGCATTGATAAACTGTTAACAGATATGAAATGGATACTGTCTTCTGAAGCATCGGTCAGGAACGTAATGTAATGTGTACTGCCATTTCTTACTCCAACAATTTCGGGCATGCAATTCTGATTAGCAAAACTGCCAAGCAATGGACTTTCATTAAATATACCGGTGAAGTTACCATAATTTGATGTAGGAAAATATTTCACATTCCAGTTACCTGTGCTTAACTGCCTGAATGCACAAACTATGCTGCCGTTATCATTCCCGTTAGATGATAGCCTGGCATGAGTTTTATAGCCTGTTGGATCACTGCCGCCGATATTGCCGCCTGCGCCTGTTGAGCTGAGAGGCGGATTCCCGTTAATATCACTCTTGGCAAAATATATTTTTGTGCTGTCAGGTACTCCGCAAAATGATACTTCAACTGAATCTTCCCCCCCATTATTAAAATATGCTATATCTGTGTATGATGTCCTTTGATACGATGAGGAATTATCATACCAATAATATTTTGGAGCCATAAATGAAAATGCCGGATTTGTTAGGGAATACGGGTTTAGAATCCTGGCAAATTTTTGAGAGTTCACCCTGTTGCCCAAGCCGTCAAGGGAATCAAATGAGCAGGCTAAAAAAACATAGGGAGTTGCAGTATATCTGGCGTTATCTGAAGTTAACCGGACATTGTAATAATTTTTAGATGAGTCACTTGCTGACCACTCGAGTATATTAAAAAATGATCCGTTTAAACTTGGCACCTGTAGAATGAATGCGCCAAGAGCCTTTCTGCCGGAAATTTGCTTGAAGCCAAATGCAACCCATAAGTATTTTTGACCGGTTGTATTTTCAACAAGCTCCATATCCATATCATCGGGTGTCACAAGATCACCCGGCCTTATGTTGCCTGAGACAAATAAATTCCAGCTTAACCCGTTATTAAGAGAGTAATATACCTTAAGTGTATCCGGGGAAAGGCTATCAGCAGAATATATAACAACTGACCAGATCTTGCCTGCTGTCGAGCCTCTCTGCTCAATTGTGGCGGCAATTCCTTTTATTTTTCTGTTATCATTTGTAAATATCCTTGTATTCTGAATTTCGTCTGTAAATCCACCTGTTGAAGGGCCTTCATTAAATCTAACCAATGAGCCGTAATTATTGCCGGATAATATACTTCCCATTTCTACCCTGCCTGTACCGGTAATTTTTCCGAGCTGTGAATTCAGTTCAAGAATGCGGGGCAGGTTTTCAATTCTGTCTTCGTGTTTTAGTTTTATGATCTCATTTTCAATCTTTAATTGTTCCGTCGATTTTACAACTCTTGCAGGTGTCTCATTCCTACTGGCTGTATTTTGCGAATTTACCTGCACTTGTAAAGAAAATACAGCAAAAATATATAAAAAAGCGTAAAATTTAGATGTCATATTAATTTCTCCAGTAAAATTAATTTAACGAAGGGCAGTATAATAAGCTATTATATAAGCAATTATATATAATTACAAAAAAATTTCAGGTTTTTATATACCTGATAATGTAACAACAATTTTTCTGCTGCCTCCGTGGTTGCGGTGCTCACATAAGTAGATGCCCTGCCACGTGCCAAGGTTTAGTTTACCGTTCGTTATAGGTACGGAAAGGGATGAACCGAGTATTGAAGTTTTAATATGAGAGGTCATATCATCGGGTCCTTCGAGCGTATGCTCATAGTGGTCAGCATCTTCGGGTACCATGATATTGAAGTGAGTTTCCATATCAGTTCTAACTGATGGATCAGCATTTTCGTTGATACTAAGCGATGCAGATGTATGCTTGATGAAAATATTCGCAATTCCCTGCTTAATTTCTTTTAATTCCGTTACATGCGAAAGTACTTCATCGGTAATTATATGAAATCCCCTTTTGCGAGGCTTTAGAGAAAACTCTTTCTGAATTACTATCAATTTTTGCCGTTTAGCTTAATTTTATTTTCCTCTTCCAGTTTTTCTTTCTTCTTCTGTTTTTCATCATCATAAGAAGTTTTGATGATAAAATATACGTATGCTGCAAACATTAGTGCGCCAATTACACCGAAAATTAAAATTGCCCTATCCATAATTATAAATGGTGAAGTTGTAAAATAGTAAACGAGTGATTAAGACAAAAATATAAAATTATAACAATTAATTAACAGCTAAAATAAATCTGTCACCTTAGGAGCCTGTATTTTATGAAGAGTTTCTTTAAGATATCATATTTTTGGGAAACATTAAGTTTGTTAATATCATATTCTTCGTAATTTGGCAGAAGCAGACCGATCACACCGCCTAGCAGAGCAAAAGGTACAGTAAAAAGAACAGCGCCATAGAATGCGCGACCTAAGTTAAACCGGGGGTGTGCATCCCAGCTGAAAAAGCCGCCTGCTACAAAACCCAGAACGAAACCTACTATTCCGCTTGTTCTGGCTACGGGCCACCACAAAGCACCATCATGAAATGATATCAGGTTGATATCGCTCAATTTTACTTTATAGTTATACCTGTTAGTATCGGGTAAAAGTGCAGTTGGGGTTAGTGTGAATTTATTCAGCCTGTTTTCGAACAAATAGGTTATTATCTTCCCTTTTTCTTTCTGTTTTATTCTCATCTCAGGAAGACCAAAGGTAAGAGATGAATCTTTCTGCGAATAAACTGAAACCGGGATTACCAAAAGGAAAAGCAAGGTTAATATTTTCATTTTTACGTTAGATTATTTTATTACTGAAACGAATATCATTACAATCACAACTATTACAAGTATCGCAGAAAACAACAGCCCTAATCCCCCAACGAGCCATGAAACAAAAAAGAATTTCCATTTTTTGCCCCCGCGCCTGGCTTTGTAAGGATCTGCCGGGTTATATAAGACTATTACTTCATCACCAGTTTTAAAATCAGGGCGGTTGGTAGACCAGTTCTCGGTAAACTCGATCTCTTTACCCATTGTATCATTGAATTTTATCTTGGGAGAATACATGCTTCCTCCTTCTTCGGATCCCTTGTATACACTCTCAACTACTACTCCGCGTGTTTCAATTGAAGAAGCGAGGAATCTTTTTGTTCTTACGTAGGAAATAATGCCGATCAAAAGCATGGTGAAAGAAATAATTCCGTTAACACCAAGTACAAGAAATAATTCATTTTGCGTCATATCATTACCATTTTTTACTTTTAGTATCTTTTACAGATGTGGTAATCAGCTCTTTGAGCACTTTGAGGTCGATATCAGAAAGCCTTTTTACATAGATACAACCGCCGTTTCCCTGCTTAAACTTTCCCAGCTTATCCAGATATTTTTTATAGCCTTCTCTTTCGCACATAACATACAGTGAAAAAGCAGCCTTGCGGGGTGAGAAGCCCGTTATGCATGTATCACCTTCGTGCCCTGATTCATATTTATAGTGATAGCTGCCAAAACCAATAATTGTTGGACCCCACATTTTTGGTTCTTCTTTTGTGATCTTCTTCATCATATCAACAAGTGTATAACTATCTTTCCTCTTCTCGTCATCTTCAACGGCATCTATAAATCTCTTTACGCTAACTTTTGTCGGTTTGGTCTTGGTTTCTGCCATAAATAAAAGTGAAATAATGAGTTATTGAAATAGTGAATTATCAGATCCTAAAATAAGGTTAAATTTATGAAATTGGAATGAAAAATATATGCGACTTTTATCGCTCATTATGCATCATATTATAAACTATATCTAATTTTAAACGAAAAATGAAAATAAAATTATCATTAAATATCCTCATTTTAGCTCTATTTATTCAAAACATTTTCGCAGATGATTACGTTGACAAGCTGGATAAAATTGTAAACGAATATAACGATATCGGAATGTACTCAGGAAACGTGCTGCTTGCAAAAGACGGCAATATTCTGTACGAAAAACAATTTGGCTATGCTGATTGGGAGAAGAAGACTCCAGTAACCACAGAAACATTATTCAGAATAGGTTCCCTGAATAAAATGTTTACTCACGGTATGATTCAACAGCTTGAAAATGAAGGCAAACTGGGCTTAAGTGACCCACTGAGTAAATACTTAGAACTCTACCCAAAGGAAACAGGGGATAAAATAACAATTCAGATGCTATTGGAGATGAAAGCCGGGTTGGGTGATTACTTGAATGACCCTGCTTACATGCAGAACATCAGGAATGTGAAAACGGTCAACGATTACCTGGCAATTATCAAAAATGAACCGCTTTTGTTTGAACCGGGTACCGGGCAGCAATATTCAAATTCAGGATATGTTGTACTTGGAGGGATAATAGAAAAAGTAACAGGAAAATCATATGCTGATAATCTTAAGGAAAGATTTATAGAGCCGCTTGGGATGACTAATACTCATTACTTACTAATGGGTGAAACTGTTCCTAATATGTCTAATGGTACCAGGATCACATTTTCAGGCAGTATGGTAAATTCTAAGTTCCCTGAACAGCCTTCGCCTGCAGGGGGCATGTATTCCAATGCCCGTGACCTTCTTAAGTTTGACCAGTCATTAAGGAAAACCGGACTAATAAGCCTTGGCATTCGCGCAGGCGGTACGCAGGTATGGAACAGTGTTCTTGCACAGATGAAAGACGGCTACACGGTTATTATTAATTCAAACTTCGGTGAGGTTGCTGATGGCATAATTAACCGGTTTGAAGACGCTGTACAGGGCAAGGAATATCCTAAACCGGATGTAAACCTGCAGATGAAGATGTATTCCATACTAAAAACGGGCGGGATTACTGAACTTGAAAGATCTCTTAAACAGGTTTTGGAATCTAACGGTATGCTCTATAATGACAGGCATCTGAATTTCTTTGGGTATGAATTAATGAACGATGATAAGCTTGATGATGCAATTAAGGTTTTTGAGCTTAATGTAAAGCTATTCCCTGATTCACCTAATGTGTATGACTCAATGGGTGAAGCATATATGAATGCCGGTAAAAAGGATCTCGCTATTGCCAGTTATAAGAAAGTGCTGGAGCTTGCGCCAAATAATCCGAATGCGAAACAAATGCT
>JBDTNV010000108.1:0-10927 GCA_039933555.1 Ignavibacteria bacterium | reverse complement strand
GAAACTCTGCGCTCAGCATAAACCGCATATGCCACTGAAACAAGCAGCACATTAATAACAAGCCCTATCTTAACAGCAGAAATAAGTAATTCAATCCACACGGATCAACTCTCCATTAATTTATTTTTTAAGATATTTATTTTTTCAATCGGCGCCGGGTCCACTTTGTTTATTACAGCCAGATAAAAGCTGATCCAGTCACCTAAATATATAAGATCAAATATCCGTTCAAGCTTCGAACTTCCTTCTGACTCTATTTCTATATCAATTCCCCTGTAAGGTTCCAGAATTTCTTTTGTAATTTTCTGCCTTTTTAATATCCTTGGGTTATCTTCCCTATCAAGCAGATATATTAATGCAAAATTACGCAAAAAATCTGAATTTTCCTGCCACCCAACTATTTCATTGTGGTTTAATTCAGGAAAGTAGTTGCCAAATGCCAGGGTTTTAGCATTTTCTGCAAATTGTCCGCGCCATCTTAAATTTACTACATCAAGCAGATCGTTGGATGAATAAATTATAGGTATTCTTCCATTTAAATGCTCAGCAATTTTAACGGCAGGATTAGGCTGCGTTTGAAGATCAGAATATATCCCGGATTTTTCCTTCATTCGCTCGATAACTTTTTGGATATCCTCATCACGTGAAGCTATGAATTTCAGTTTTATGAAAAACAAAAGCATTGTAAAAAAAGAAAATGCAAGCGCGCATCTTGGCTGGTAGCCGCGCGGAACCTTTACAACAAAATTTTTATCATTTTCCGCCATCACAGTAAGATTTCCGCCTGCGGAAATACACACTATTTTACAACCCTTTGATTTTGCATCATTATATGCGGAAACCGTTTCCTCTGTATCACCTGAATAGCTTGAGGCTATTACAAGAGTATGCTCATTTGCATAAGCAGGGATATAGTAATTCCTGTTCAACTGAACCGGCACCTTTATCTCGTACTGCAGGTAGCTTCTTAACAGGTCACCCCCAATTGCAGAGCCCCCAAGTCCAGTTATAATAATATTTTTTATACCAGATACATCCAGTTCAATATCTATGTTACTGCCAATATCTATTGCCTGCTTTATCTGTTCCGGGAAAGCTGCAATTACACCAAAAATATTTGTGCTGTCATGAATTTCTATTTCTGCTTTGGTTATCATAAGTTTTTATTTTGCTTCAAGCTGCTCGCCGATATTTTTATTAAAACAATCTTCAATGTAAGATTTGATCTCATCGATAGTGCTCATAGAAAGCACTTTTGCGGCAATTTCTTTTGCGTTCTCAAAATTCACCAGTCTTACAAGCCTCTTTATCTGCAAATATCCGGTTGATACTACGCTGAGTTCAGATATCCCCATCCCGATAAGAAGGAGGCTCGCATATGGGTCCGAAGCCATTTCTCCGCAAACGCTCACGGGAATATTGTGTTTAGCCGCGCTTTGAATAGTCATATTAATGAGCCTCAAAACAGCAGGATGAAACTTCTCGTACAGGTCCGCAACAAGGCTGCTATCCCTATCTACAGCAAGTGTATACTGGACAAGGTCATTTGTACCAATACTGAAAAAATCAACCATCTGCGCAAGTTCATCTGCAAGTATTACTGCAGAGGGAATTTCTATCATCACACCGATTTTTATGTTTTCATCAAATCTTAAGTTTTGTTCACTTAACTGTGATTTTGCAAGGTCAATCAGTTCAAAAGTTTTCTTGACTTCTTCTATACCTGATATCATTGGAAGCATGATCTTGATATTCCCGGATGTGGATGCTTTCAGAATTGCCCTTAACTGCCCGAGAAAAACTTCTTTTTTATCGAGGCATATCCTGATCCCGCGCCAGCCAAGGAAAGGATTGAGCTCTTTCTGGGATTCAGGTAATATTTTATCGCCTCCAATATCAAATGTGCGTATGGTTACTGTTTTTGGATAAATATGTTCTGCAAGGAATTTATACTGTTTATACTGCTCTTCTTCTGTGGGGAAATCACCCTGCTCCATAAATAAATGCTCAGTTCGGTACAGGCCAACATCGCATCCAAAATGTGAAACAACGTAATCTACTTCATTATTGAATTCAAGATTGGTTGAAAGCTGAACAGATTTACCGTCTTTTGTTTCGCTTGGCAATTTTTCTAATTCTTCAAGTTTTCTTTCAAGAACCTTATTAACTTCAACCTGTTCTTTATAGCTGTTTATAGTTTCCTCAGTTGGATTCTTTATAACCAGGCCTTTATACCCGTCAATTATAAGGTAGTCACCGGAGCTGATATTGACTGAAATATCATGCATGGCAACAACAGCCGGTATTCTTAGAGAACGTGAAATGAGAGCAACGTGAGAATTAAATCCGCCAAGATCAGTTGCAATCCCTAAGAGGTTCCTGTTACTGAATAAAATTGTATCCGCGGGTGTCAGATTACGTGCAACGACTACTGAGTTTTCAGTTATCTTTGATACAAGTCTTCCTTTTAACAGATTCCGCAATAACCTGTTCTTCATGTCTTCAATATCGTTAACACGCTCCCTTATATATTCATCACTTGAAGCAACAATTGCATTTTCGAGTATCTGAATCTCTTCTTTAAAAGTCACAAAGGCCTGTTTGTTTTCATGTTTAATTCTTTCCTTCACTTTGGAATGGAAAAAATCATCATTCAAAAAACTCAATTGGGCCTCAAATATCTGGAGATTTTTATCATCGAGCTTTTCTTTTGCCAGGCTGAAAATTTTATTCAGCTCTTTTACTGACTGCGATATAGCATTTTCGTAATCGGTAATTTCTATTTCAGCGGAAATAACAGCAGCGGGCGAAATATCAACTTTATAACTTGGTACCTCGGCCCTGTACACAAAAGGTTTCCCGAAGGATATACCCTTTGAAGCTGCAAGTCCCTTAAATATTTGTTCGCTGTTATTTATCAATGTATCTTATAGTTCTCCAAAACCCTCTTCAAAAAATTTAATTACTTCAACAGACGCTTTTTGTTCATCTTCGCCTTCAAAACTCAAAGTAAGTGTAGAACCCTGTTCTGCTGCAAGCGTCATAACTCCAATGATACTTTTCCCGTTAATTTTATAGCCGTTTTTAATTATATAAAAATCTGATCTGAACTTTGAAGCTATCTTTACGATATTAGAAGCAGGCCTTGTATGCATTCCCGCTTTGTTGATAATAGTGACGATCTTTTCTATCATCAATAACTCCGGTTCAAAAGCATATCAGAGAACATTTCAAGCATCTTTCGGGCATTATTGTTCTTTATACATTCAAGGTTTTTGTTTGCCCGTTCCGTATACGCTGCAATTTCATCCCTGGCTGAACCAATTACACATATATCGTTATACAATGCTATAATCTTTTTAACTTTCTCATCACTGTTATCATTTGTATTATACAGGAACATAAATTCGTCCCGCCCTTTTTCATTCAGTATTTCAAGAGCTTTTAAATATAGAAATGTCTTCTTTCTTTCAAGGATATCACCGCCAATTTTTTTGCCAAATTCACCTTCATCTGCAATAACATCAAGCAGGTCATCCTGAATCTGGAAGGCAAGCCCGATATTTTCTGAATACGAGCTTATGGAATTAATTCCTGTTGCATCCGCATTCCCTATGATTGCTCCCATTACTGATGATGTCCTTAGCAACTCTGCGGTTTTTTTTCTAATCATTATTTTGTAATCATCAATTGCAACATCAGTGCTAAGCTCAAACTCCTTATCCAGCGCCTGTCCTTCGCAGACCTCGATAACACCATCGGTAAAAGCCCTCAATACACCGGTAATATTTTCTGTCTTTGCAAGCAAAAGTGAGCGGTATGAAAGACCGATAAGCTCATCACCAACAAGGATAGCAGAGTTAACATCCCACTTTTTATGAATAGTCTGTTTACCGCGCCTTGTACTGGCATTATCCATAATGTCATCATGCACCAATGTGAAGTTGTGCAGGATTTCAACAGCAATAGCAGCATCAATAGCATTATCAATATTACCGCCAAAGGCTTCACATGAAAGCAGGACGAGTATAGGCCTGACACGCTTGCCGCCGCCAGACATGATGTAATTGAGCGGGTCAAACAGTGTATATGGATATTTTGAGCTGTCTTTGCAGTACCTTGAGCGCTTCGTTTCATCGTCAAGGAATTCAAAGAGGCGCTTATCTATTAACTCTCGGTATTTTTTGAATGCTGATTCCAAACGGGATTATATTTTTAATTTTGTTCTGAAGATGTTCCGAATTTGTTGAAGTTCTTTTTGAGGAAATCCTCATCATTTTTCCAGTCTTTGCGCATCTTTACAAATAACTGAAGGTAAACCGGCCGTCCTAAGAATTCCTCAATTCCTTTTCGGGAATATTCACCAAGTCTTTTTATTTTTGCACCTGACTCGCCGATTATTATAGCTTTCTGTGTTTCCCTTTCAACAATGACCGATGCCCTGATAAAATCCTTGCCAACTTCCCTTTCTTTGAACTCTTCGATATCTATATAGACCGAGAACGGGATTTCGTCCTTAAACTGTTTGAGTATGTTCTGCCTGATAATTTCCGTTACAAAGAATTTTTCAGGCTGGGAAGTAAGGACATCACTTTCAAAATAGAAATCACCTTCAGGCAGGTATTTAATAATTGTTTTCAAAAGGTCATCAACATTAAATCCTTTTGCCGCTGATATCGGGATTATCTCATCTAATCTGAAATTTTCGGAAATGTCTTTAATCACATGCAAAACTTCTTCTTTGCGGATCGTATCGATCTTATTTAATACACAAAAAAGCTTATGCCCTGAAAACTCTTTTTTGAATTTATTGTATATTTTTTCGAAAGACTCTCTATCGTATTTATTAATATCTATTATAAGGAGGATCACATCTGACTCGACCATACTGGATTCAACTTCCCTGTTCATGAATTGCTGCAGCTTGTATTTAGGGTCAAGTATGCCGGGTGTATCAACAAAAACAATTTGCACATTCTCTTTTGTATAAATTCCGGTGATCCTGTTCCTTGTTGTCTGGGGTTTTGGAGTAACGATAGATATATTTTGTCCTAAAATATAATTAAGCAGAGTAGATTTACCTGCATTTGGAGCCCCGATAATAGGAACAAAACCCGAAAATTTTTGCATAATTTCATTAAATTACGCAATTATTATCGAAATTTCAATTTAAGAAATTATACTATTCCGTTTTAAGCAATAGAACATTTTGGGATATTAGGGCACAGAATTGCCATTAATATAATACAGTTAACTAAAAGTTAACTAAAAATTAACTAAAATTTGAAAAGTTATCCCCTAATCAGGTTATATTACTCAATTTTTCCTTGTCATTGCAATATTGAATTTATATATTTAAGGAAATAAGGACTACAAATGCAGGAAAGCAATACTATTTATGTCGGGGAGTACAAACCAAGCAAAATAATGCGAACAACATTATTTGAGCTGAGTACATGTAATGTATTTGGCAGGCACCCAAAGATAACAAAAGCTCCGGGCAAATTCATTGTATTTAAAGTTCTGATTAGGAAACATTATGGTATGGAGTTCTTCTTTGAAGACGATAAATACTGGTATTTCAAGACCTGAAAAATAAATTTTAAACATACACAAAAAGGCAACTCAACTGAGATGCCTTTTTTCATTTTACAAAGTCTTTTCTAAAAAAATAAATTCCTGCGTTATGCTTTACTGCTATCTGATAATTTAAAATTTATTTCAACTTCAGTTCCTTTAGTTCTGCTGCTGTTCACTTTAATTCGGGCTTTCATATCATCTAATATCTTTTTTGTTATTACCAGCCCCAGCCCCATACCGCTTGATTTTGTTGAAAAATAAGGCTCAAACAATTTCTGCTGAGTATCATCATCCATCCCAACACCATTATCTTTTATTCTGAGCGAATAAAAACCGTTAACCCTCAGGCTTTCAATATTAATTTTCCCATGGAAATCCTTATCCTCATTTTCTTCAATTGCCTGCATTGAATTCTTTATAATATTTATGAGCGCCCGTTTTATCTCATCTTTATCACCTGTAACAGATAAATTGCCTGCTCCGGGATCAAGCTTCAGGGAAATATTACCCTTCGTATCCATAAGGCTAACCACATCTTCAAGTATGGAGTTCATATTCAGCTTTTCATAGTTTCTGCTGGGCAGCTTAGCAAAGTTAGAAAATTCTGTTGCGATCCTGTTTAAAGTTTCAACCTGTTCAATTATCATCTTGTTGGTCGTCTGGATAATCTCTTTAAAGTCATTTGAACCGTGGGTATATGCATAGTACAAATGCTGCATTGCAAGCTTCATTGGGGTTAAAGGATTTTTGATTTCATGCGCAACCTGTCTTGCTATATCACGCCATGCGCCCTCTCTTTCAGCTTTTTTAAGCTCAGCCCTGGAGCGCTTTAACTCCTTGATCATCCTGTTAAAAGAGCTTACAAGCTCGCCTATTTCATCCTTACTGTTTGATTTCACCTGCACATCAATATTACCCTTTGAAAGCTGTTCAGTAGCCTTTTGAAGCTTTAAAATTGGGTTTGATATCCTGTATGAAAGGAAGTTTACAATAAATATCAGCAATATAACCGCCGCAAAATACGGACCCAGAATATACACAAGGCTTTCTGTCAGCTCCTGGTTAATTTCACTCTGTTTAAAAACCGTCTGAGTAGAAATAATTCCGATTAGATTATTGAAATTATCATATACAGGCTTATATCCAACTATGAATGTATAATCGCCTATTTGCTGGTTTTCAGAAAAATAGTCTTTTTTCAATAGCGCGAGATTGTAATAAGCGCTTCCGCTTATTCTTGTATCAAGCAAATCAGATTTATAAAGCTGTTCACTTGTGGTAGCGGCAAGTTTATTTTTAACGTAGAAATTAAAATTTTTGTCGGTCTCAGAAAATCCTCTGTCAAAAAGGTTTGAATACGGAGAAACTGCTTCATTGATGTTTTTCTTTTCGGGTTTCAGAGCATCCGGCTTAATCCTGCTTTTTACATACTGGTCAACTATTCTTAAGTCATTTATAAGCTGGTTTTTGTAAAAGTCTTCATTCTTATCGTTTACAAATGCCCTGGTATAAATAGCCAGAATAACTATAGGTATAACAGATGCAAGCATAAATGAAGCGAAAAGCTTTTCTCTGAATCCGAATTTAAAGAACCTGACCGATTCAGTATTGAGTAAATAAGAAAAACCCTTATATGTAATGTAAATAACCAGAAATATCAGGTAAATAAGCACCAGAAAAAGCAAATACCTGAAAAAGAAAAAGGTACTTAGGCTAAAATCGTTAACTTTAATACTTACAACATAAATTTTCGGACTGTTAATGTTATTTGCTATCCTGTTATCGGCAAGTACATAATAAGATTTGTAAATTTCGTTTTCAAACTCGTCATATCTAAGGGCTGATTTATCAATCTTATCTTTAACGCTTTCACGAAAGGCTTCAAGTGATTTAAGCAATGATTTTGAGATATCCTTATTTGATGAACCGACAAGCTCAGATTCAGAAAATTCGGATATAACGGGACTTGAAGTAAGCTTGTTGAGAATATTATCCCTTGTAAAACTTCTGAATATGCCGAGGTTTGTTTGAGTAAGAAAGTTCTTCGCGTCATACCCCGCGGCAATTATAACATAACCTATAATCTTATTGAAACGGCTGTTCTTAAGATTGGTTTTATCAATTGGTATTAACGCAGAGTAAAATTTGAGGTCAGAATTTTGCTGAACACCGCCTTCTTCTGATATCATTGAATTCATTACAGTATTGATGTCAAGTGTTTCCGGCTCTTCCTCGGTTTCGGATTCTTCCAGTGTTTCGGAAAGAGTTTTCTTCTTATTGAGGGGTTTTAAAGTAAAGCTTAGAACACTATCGGAGAGGAGTTCTCCGGGATTAATATTGAAATCACTGATAACTTTCTTGGCGGTATCAAGCACAAAAACTGCTGAATTGATATCTTCATCAAAGAACTTACTCTTTGACCAGATATTAAATGCCAGCTTCCCGGCTTTATTCTTATCATTAATGTCCTCTTCAATTGTCGGGTCATCTGAAACATCATCCACTGTAGCTGAGAGCAGAAAAGCAATTTTATCGCTCGATTGCTGCGATATTTCCTTTGCCGCTTTTTCAAGGTAGCGGTTTTCAAGTGAAGTAATTTTATTCAGGAGTACCGCAGGAACAAAGATAGCGCATACCAGAAGTATGAGGGAAAGGTTTATAATGTTAACGAATTTGTATTCCCTTCTGAATACCAGCTGCCGCTGAATGTAAATGCTTAGTATTGCAGCGAGGATAAGTATGATAAGTCTCAGGTTAAGTTTTAAAGAGCTTTCCATGAACTGCTCCGGTATAAAAGTAAGGATTAAATGTACAATTATTCCAGAGACGAAGAAGACCAGTACAGAGTTCTTCCTAAGGAATTTATTATTGCCAATGTAAGAATATATATACTTTGAAGATACCAGGGCGCACGAGAACAATATTAGTATCAGTGAAACTGATAGGAACAGAATAATAAGCCGGATAACTATCATTTCCGGCTGGTTTAATGAAAACAGATCCGATCTATCTATAAATTTTACAGAAGAATCAAAGATCAGGCTCTGAATAATGACGCCATAATAGTTAATAACAAAAACGGAGATTATGAGTGAAACCGAGAGAACTAGATAAGCTACATATCTTGGAAATGTTTTAACTTCTGATTTATAGAACTTAATAACATTCACTACAGTGTATATTGAAATGAAAGTGAAAATTATTGAACTTACTGAAAGCTCACCAAGAGATTTTGCCATCCCGAAACCAATGCCTGATGCGTAATGCACAGGTGAAAATATTTGCGAACCAAAGAGGTTGAAATATTCACCCGGAAAATTAATGTAAAGCCACAGATATCTTGCAAGTATGAGTATTATAGAAACCAGGGATACTTTCAGAAAGAAAGAGTCAGCTTTCCTGACTGCAAGCAGCGCCCAGTAGATAAGCACAATACTCAGGATAAATACTATGAAACTTATAACACTATCAAATTTACCAAGGATACTTAAAAGATATGAAGACTGGTCAAGATTTGGGATTACCATCTTGCCGATATTGGTATTATTTATACCTTTGAGGTTAATGATTGTAGGGCTGCCGGCAGATGTATCCAGTTTAGAAGAAGTGTTTGCCGCATTATTAAAATCAAATTCTATATCAAGATGGAATTTATCGTAAATTTCTTTCTTAAGGCCCGATATATTGAAAAATGAGGATTGAACTTCTGTGTTAACATCAATGATCTTCGAAGTTACAAGGACACCCTCATTAACACCTGATTCATTTTTAATCGGTTCATATACAATTATATAAGTATATATACCTGTTTCCTTTACAATTGAAAACCGTTCGCCGTTAAGCGCTCTTTTCAGTTCAATTATATCAGGATAAACCTGTCTTCCCGAGAAGATAAAAAGCTCAAGCCTTGAAGTATATATTTCTACATTATAATCATTAAGGTTATCAGATTCATATAACGCATCGTAAGTCTTTCTTGAATTCAGGCCCGATATAGCCGGTATAAGTCTTTTATTTTTGCTTAGCTGGTAAGAGAACTGGGAAACCTGGTTTTGATAATTGTAAAAGAGGTTCTGGCACTCACTATGTATCTCATTTTTCTTTTCAGTGGATATACTCTCCCAATTATCAACAATTGAGCCTGAGAAGTAATGCCTTACGCCGAATACTGAGAGTATAATGAATAACAGCAAAAGGGAAAGGAATCCGAGGACTTTGAACCTGTATTTATCTTTATTATCGAACTGAAACATAATACTGCCTGGGTACGCTAATTAACTATTACCTGGTCTATCAGCCAGAGATCATTGATATATTTCAATGACACAGAAATTGTGAAGGTACTGATAAATCCCCCTTTTTTGTATTTGTATTTACCGAGTGCAAACGCATATTTTTCAGACCTGCTGGAATTCTTCCACTTAAATGATGAGACAGGATAGGTTGAAAGAAAATTATCAATTATGTAGCCTGATTGCTCCCTGTTGTAATATCCTTTTTCACTGTTTTCCATACTCAGGTAAATCTCGTTCTGAAAGTATGGACTGATATAGGTAACATTTGCGTACATCATCCCGTCAGCAATATTCAGGAATGCCAGTTTGCAGTTATTGAACTTTGCCTGTTTCTCCTCTGACTTATACTTCTTATCCTTCCACCATGCATCCTGTGAATAGACATTATGGTAAGCTGCTACCACTAAAAATAAAACAATGAATATGTGTTTTAATCGGATTTTCAATAGATATTCTGTCTTAAGTTAAATTAATCAAAAATTTAATGAATTTCAGTTCATTTTTCAACATTTCTGACTTATTGCAAATATTTATGCAAATGCTTGATTTAATAAATTACTTTATATTAATCTTTTAACTATTATATAAATATATAAGTTATTTGACTTATTTCCTTGAATTATTTTTTTTAAATAAAAAAAGCTATCATTTATACACGAACCATCCAAGCCCGCTGACCGGGCTTTTCAATTGTATCTTTTAACAAAAACAGGTATATTTAAGTACACTAAAAATTGATTCACGGGTCAATAAATATATTTCCAGGGTATTAGCGAAGTGATAAAAGTACGCAAAGTTGAGAATGAAAAAGACAGGATGCAGTTTATTAAGTTTCCATGGGAAGTATACAAAGGAGATCCATATTGGGTTCCGCCACTGATATTTGATGTCAGGAAAAATCTGGACCCAACTAAGAATCCGTTCTTTAAACATTCAGAAGTACAATTATTCCTTGCTGAAAAAGACGGCAAGTTAGCAGGCAGAATTGCAGCCATCAAAAATGACAATCATACTGATTTTCACAAAGATAACGCTGGATTTTTTGGATTCTT
>JBDTNV010000107.1:0-10928 GCA_039933555.1 Ignavibacteria bacterium | reverse complement strand
GTTAACTAAGTTAACAAGGAATTGTTTTTGTTCGTTTGTCATATAATTTATTATTGAATAAACTTTAAAATAATACGGTTAATAAATTAGAAAATTTACTTAAGAGGGCATGGCTGATAAAGTAATAAAATTAATTATTATGATCTAAAACTAAGACGCTATTTTCTGATCGTTGAATTTAACGTTAACTATTGCTGAGATACCCTGTTCTGCCATTGTGACACCATACATTGAATCGGCAGCTTCCATGGTACGTTTGTTATGAGTAACTATAATAAACTGTGTTTCTTCTGCAAATTTGCGGATAATTTTTATAAACCTGTCGATATTAGCATCATCAAGCGGCGCATCAACCTCATCAAGAATGCAGAAAGGTGATGGCTTTACCTGGTAAATTGCAAATAACAGAGCAATAGCGGTGAGCGTTTTCTCTCCACCTGAAAGGAGGTCTATCAATTGGGGTCTTTTTCCTCTTGGTTTAGCAATAATATCAATCTTAGCATCAAGCGGATCAGGATTATCGGGGTCAATTACAAGCCTTAGATCAGATTCATCACCTTCGAGGAATAATTCCTTGAAGATTGCCATAAAGTTCTGTCTTATTTGCTCAAATGTTTCTGTGAATTTATTCTGAGCAGTTTTATTTATCTCGTCAATAAGGTTCATAAGGTCATGTTCAGCTTTTGTCAGGTCATTTCTTTCTTCTGTAAGCTTTTCCAGCTCCTGTTTTTCCTGCTCATACAGGTTAAGCTCTAATTGACCTGAACCGCCCAAAGTTCTCAGTTTATTTTTGAGCCTGTCAACTTCAGCTTTTGCTCTTATAAGATCAAATTCCGCAGAATCTTCGTACGCGGAGTATTCAATATCGATATCATACTCTTCTTTTATCTTATCTTTATGTTCTTTAATTTCAAGCCTGTCTTTGGTAAGCTGCATTTCATTTTTGTGAATGAAATCAATAATTCCGTCCCTGTTTGTGCGCAGGGTTTTCTGTTCATTTTCTACTCTATCAACCAAAGAGCGTTTTACTTCGTATTCACTTCTAACCAGGCTGAAATCTGACTCAATGCCCCCTTTTTCGTTTTCTAGAAGCCTTAACTTTGGTTTTAAACCGTTTACGGTTCCATCACTATTATATGATTCCACTTCTGCCTGAAGCTTTTTTATCTCAGTTTCGTATTCGTTGCACTCAAGAGTCCTGGCTTCAATATTACTTCTTCTGGATTTAATATTCTCTTCTGTCCTAATATGTTCATTATCAAGATTTGAGAGCTCGGCACGGACTTTTGTTATTTCTATATTAAAAGTATTGTATTCTTCTCTTTGCGATGTAAGTTCATCGGCTAGGTTTTCAAGCTCTGTAGTGAAATGCTCAAGTTCTTTTTCACGCTGGTATTTATTGTTCTCAGCAGACTCAATATCAAGTATCAGAGCATCCATTTTTTCGGAAAGCTCTTTGTTGGATGCTGAGAGCACATCATTTTCATTTTTGTAATGTGTGATCTGTTTGTTTGTTTCGGTCTTGAGGTAGTTAAGCTGCTGGATCTTATTTTCACCTGCCAGAATTTCAGACTTCTTTTCCTGGAGCTTATTCTGCCTGATCTCTACATCAATCCCGGCAAAATTGCTTTTCAGCTCGCTTAATTTCTTAGTATCATCTTCAAGAGCTTTTTCAATTTCCGAAATTTGAGCCTGAAGACCGGCAATAAGTTTTTCCCTTCCGATTTTCAGGGATTCTTCATTGGTACGGCTTCCTGCCCTTAAAAAGCTGTTAGTAACAATATCGCCATCAAGTGTAATGAACTTAATGAAGTTATCATTTGAAAGCTTTCTTGCAATATCAAGGTTTTCAACTATAACAAATTCATCCAGCAGGTACTTGTATAGCAACAAGTATTCATCCGGACATTTGATAAACCTATCGGCCCAGCCATAAACGCCCTCATGGCTTAGGATTTCAGGAAATTCTTCCTGGAAGATATTAAGAGTTGTGTTGTAAAGCTGGTCTTTGATAATAAATGTAACTTTGCCTTTTTGGTCTTTGGTGAGAATTTTTATGTAATTTTCAGCCGCATCAAGATTGTTTACAATAAGATAATTTGAGACTTCGCCCAGGGCAGTTTCGATGGCAATTTTGAATTTATCCTCTACTTCAAGCTTATCGATCACAACTGATGCGCCCTTTTCATTTTTTTCTTTAACAAGGTATTTTATTCCTTCGGAATAATCATCAAAATTCTCAAGCAGGTTTGTTTGAAACTCGATCTTATCTTTAAGCTTTTCAGATTCATGTTTTCTGTAAATAATTTCCTTTTCAAGCTTGCCCAGCTCCTGGCTGTAGTTATCTTTTATCTTTTTCTGCTCTTCAAATTCAGAACCTTGCTTTGAAAACTCATCCTTGAGCCGGTTAAGATCCGATTCTGCTTCACGTAAAGAAGCATCAAGCTCGGCTACCTTGTTAATATTTACTATGTTCTCATCAGCAAGCTTGCTGCACCTTGAGATCTGGTCCTGAAGCCGGTTTTTGATGATCTCATATTCGCTGCGTCTTTCCTGCAAAACCTTTGCTGCAGAAGCATGTTTAACTGTGAGGTCTTTTAATTCTTCTTTGCTAGATTTAACTTTTATTTCTGTTTCATCAAGGGTTGTTTTTTTAGTTGAGCGTGAATCTTCCATAAGGTCAGTGGTGCTCTTAAGTACAACGATCTTATCTTCAATTTCTATCTTATTAACCTTTGCACGCTGGATATCAGCTTCAATTTCTATTTTTTCCCTGCCAAAGCGTTCAATATTTTCCTGCAGGTATTTTATTCTCTGTTCTGAAATTGATATAGAAGTATGAATTTCATTAATGCTGAGGTTAACATTATTAAGTTTATCCCTTGATTCATTCAGCTTTGCTTCAGTTTCAGAAAGTTCTGACTTATACTTATCAATGATATTTTCGTTCTCATTAAGGCTTGCTTGTAAGAATTCTCTTTCTTTTTCTTTGTTCTTTAATTCCTCTTCAATATTTTTTGTCTCATCTATAAGCCTTGAATATGCGCGTATATGATAATCAATTTCAACTTCTTTAAGCTTAATGCTAACTTCTTTTGCTTCGGCCTGTTTCTGCGCAATTCTTTCATAGGCATTAACCGTTCTTTGCCTGTTCCTTATTTCAATATTCGCTTCATTGATATTTTCTCGGGCAACTTCAAGTTTGTAAAGCGCTTCGCGTCTTCTTTCCTTATATTTTGTTATGCCTGATGCCTCTTCGAACAGCTTTCTTCTATCCTGTGTCCGGTGAGATAGGATCTCGTTGACCATCTTAAGCTCAATTACTGAATACGCGTCTGAACCCATGCCGGTATCCATAAACAGCGAAGTAATATCCTTTAACCGGCAGTTTACGCCATTTAGCATATAATTACTTGCTCCGTCACGGAAGCAGCGGCGGGTTATCTTAATTTCAGTATATTCAGAAGGAAGAATTCCTTTGGTGTTCTGTATTGTGAGGGATACTTCAGCGTACCCTAAGGGCTTGCGATTCTTTGTACCGTTGAAAATAACGTTTTCCATGGTTGAGCTTCTTAAAACGCTCGCTTTTTGCTCGCCA
This sequence comes from Ignavibacteria bacterium, assembly GCA_039933555.1. Taxonomy (GTDB): domain Bacteria; phylum Bacteroidota; class Ignavibacteria; order Tepidaquicellales; family OLB5; genus OLB5. The sequence goes on along the minus strand of JBDTNV010000107.1, from coordinate 7,330 downwards.
ATAGCCCAACGGACAGCATCAACAATATTTGTCTTTCCGCAGCCATTTGGACCTACTATGGCAGTCATTCCGGCATCAAAATCAACCGCCAGCTTATCAGCGAATGATTTGAAACCGAATATTTCAAGTTTACTTAAATACAAATATTAGATTTTTATTTTAATCACAAATTGCACGAATTGAGCAAATAACATTCAGCATTTTGTAGAATGGGTGCAATTTCTTAACACAAAATTAACGATTTTTTCTTTAAAATACCGAATTAATTATTTGTGAAACAATTAATTATCATCAAGCCATAAAACCATTTTACATCTTTAAAAATGTCATTACCAGCCTGAAGTAATCAAATACATACCTTGTGGAATTAAGATAAAACAATATTCCTCCGCTTAACAAAACGATTGAGATAATTCCGTAAGCATATACCTTCAGGAAAAATGTATCGAATAAAAGATAAGTTCCTTTTAGAATCCTGTATAAAGAAATTAAATACAGAAGACCGGCTGTTACAAGACCAATGATAACAAAATCTGTGTTTGACTGGAGTATTCTGATATAGAATGTACCTATTACCAATAGTACAATAGTTGGCAGCAGCCCCCACACTGTTATTGTATAAATATTATTAAAGCCTACTCTATATTTAATTGTGAGCGAAAATAACCATAGTATGACCGCTATAATGAAAATCTTAATAAATGAAATGGCTGCAAGTAATCCAACGAGTTTAACCGGGTTTATCATATACTGGTCGAGATACATCTTAATTTGATCATGGGATACAATCACAGAAAGCATAATATCCAGTAGTTGTGAATCCTTCCAGAAGAATAACAGGTTTGCAAAAAATAAACCGCTTCCTATGGAAAGTATCACAGCAAGCAGAATGTTATGGAAAGTAGGTATCAGGTTTTGCTCTCTGACATCCGTATAAAAAATAAACGGTCTAAAGAGTGCCCGCCATACATTTTCACGGAACCTTCTAACGCTGTTAGCGAGATAAATGAATAATATAAAGGAAATGAGCCCGGTAAATACAAATGCAAGCGGCGCTTCTTTTGAAAATGTGCCAATGTTTAGATTCGGGATATCTTCATCAAGAAATTCTTTCCTTAAGATTATTGCGGGCGGCCTTTGCTCACGGTATAAAGTGTATAATCCCGTTGTGCGCATATATTGATTTGTGGGGTCAGGATATTTTAAATTCGGAACATCCGAATTCCAGTCAGTAAAAGACTGGAAGAACCCGCCCATGAGTGAAGTAGATTTGAGGAGCTTGATAAAATCAACGATATATTTTGACTGAGCCTCAATTGAGGAAGGGTCACTGTATCCTGAAGTATTGGAAGGATTAATAATTTTGCCGTAGTTTGAGATAAAAACTTTTTCTTTCTTAAGCTTAATATCGGCTGCAGCATTCTTAAGCAGGTTTAGATCTCCTTCATAGAAATTTATTCCTGTAAGATCAACAAGCTCGCGGCACTTATCATTGTAATAATTTCTCGTGGAATAATACAGCAGCCTGTTATCGATCTGTTTGGCGGCAGCTACCATCCGCTTTACATATGTCTGTCCTGCTGAACCCGTTACATCAAAATCATTGCCTAAGCCGTATGCAAAAATGCAGGGATTATTTTTGTGGGCATATATCATTTCGTTTAGCTGGTTTTCCGCAAGCTGCAGGAAGTTTTCTGATTCAAGGATCTGGCCGGGTACTGTGAAGACCGGAATTTCTTCCATAATCAGCAAGCCGTATTTATTGCAGATATCTACAAGGTAACTGCTTGCCGGCCTGCCGTAAACTTTAATGATATTGCAGCCCAGTGATTTAATAAGCTTTACATCCCTTTCGATATCACTATATGATGCGCACAAACCTGTTGTTCCGGATTCTTCAATATAATTAATGCCTTTAAAGCTGAACTCACTGTTATTCATCATCAGCGCGCCTGACTTGCGGACAAGTTCGTATATTCCAAAATCAGCTAAATACGAATCAATTACCTGGTCACCCTGGGAAATTGTAATTTTCAGCTTATAGAGATAAGGATATTCAGGAGACCAATAAATAGGTCCGTTTAAACTTAATTTATTTACTGCCTGTATAGTTGAATTTGATGAAATTGAAAACTGAACTGCATCGCTGGATGCTTTTACTGTACCTGAACTATCGAGCAGTTCAGTTCTCAGAATAAACTTCTTATCACCGCCGGAATACTTATCTATTTCTGTTGCGCTGATTGAAACGGTATTTTTAATATCGGCATTAAAGTTAATATCAATTTCTGAAACCAGGTTGGATGATTTAATGAATAGTTTGGGGACAGCTATGATATAAATATCTCTGTATATCCCGCCATAATTCTTAGGGTAGTTTGCTGTATTCTTTAAAGGGATAGACCTTGAGGCATCCAAAGAGTTATCGATCTTAATTTCGATAATATTTCCTGATTCCTTAATTATGCCTTCGGCAATCGGAGTTGAAAAGGGAGTAAATCCGCCTTCATGTTTAATTATAAAGCTGTTGTTGATCTTAATTTCAGCCTGGTAATTAATTCCATCGCAGAAAATGATGTAATTCCAATCGTTCGGGTTATCAAGGCCGGTATTAAACATTCTTGCAACTGTAACCTTACCTTTAAAATCATAGCAAAAAGGAACAGTAACACTTGATGCATTCAAATTCTGGGAAGAAAAATCCCACTCTCCGTTCAGATTAATAAGCTTCCGGTGTTCGGTTTGAACTGTCTTTTGGAATGAATCAGGGATTTCGGGGGAATTGCGGGTTATTATCCTGTTTTGAGGATATATACTTGCACATAAAACAATGCTTAGCCATATAAATAACTGTAAATAACGGGTAGCTATCTTTATCAATTTTGAATACGCAGTAAATTTTGGGGATTATATAAAATTTTACGAATATATCAATAATAGTAAGGAAAATAAAGGGAAATGAACAAAGATTTGGCTGTTACTTATGTTAATTTTATAAAAACTTTGCCCGCTCTTCGGGAGTAGGAATCCTGCAGGATTCTTTCCTTCCAAACCATTTGTAACGGTACTTAGCAATAATATCATAAACTATATTTCTGATGAATTGGGGAACAAGTATAAAAGGATAAAGCAAATTATACGGGAATCCGATCAAAGCTGCTACTTTTAAAGCTGCAGTAGTCTTTTTGTAATATTTACTACCATCAATTAAGATGAATGATTCAATATTATCAGGGTTAATGTTGAATTTTTTCTGCAGTTCAATTCCCGCATCTGATTGTAAAGCCGCAAAGCGAAAAATATCTTTTTTGTCATGAGACATAAATAAATTGACGGAGCTGTTGCAAAAATTACAGACTCCGTCAAACAGAATTATTTTATGTTCGCTGCTCAAAAATTTACCTTAGATTATCAAATCAAAAAACGGTGTTCGTATTTACAAAGTCAGACGGTAATACATCCAATCGGATAGCGGTTTAGCCCCAATTTTATTATAGAATGCAATTGCATCAATATTCCAGTCAAGTACAGCCCATTCAACCCTGCCGCAGCCCTGATCGTTAGATATTTCGATAAGTCTATCAAAGAATAATTTACCAATACCGGAATTACGCTTGCTTTGGGTAATGAAAATATCTTCAAGAAACATTGTTTTCTTAGCTAGAAATGATGAGTAAGAATGGAAATAAATTGCGTAACCTAATATTTCTTTTCCTTCTTTTGCTACCAACATGTTAAGTAACGGTTTTTTGCCGAAAGTATCTTTGTATAATCTTTTAACCGCAAATTCATCCGGACCTTCGAGCTTCTCATAAGCTGCAAGTTCTTTTATTAAAATTACGATTTTATCAAAATCTCTTTTTTTTGCCTTCTTTATTTTTATCTCTAGGACTTTTTTATCTTTAATTTTTGCCATTGTTTAAATAGTCTCCTGTATTACAAAAATATTTACTTATTTATTAATTTGAAATTCATTTATAATTATTGCATGTAAACTATAAATTATCAGCTATTTATTCGCATTAATTTGGTATCATTATGCAACAGGAGAACAATAAACAGGTTTCATATGCATAAAAAAAGGAGAGTATAATACTCTCCTTTTAATAATAACTCTAAAATAATCTTAAACACTTATGCCATTGCGGCAGTGCTGTGATCCATTGTTTTTTGAGCCTCTTTTTGCGCTCTTCGTTCTGCTTCAATTCTTTGCAGGCGCATAGAATCTGTTTTATATTTCTTGTTGAAAAAACCTAAACCGTAATTCCTGAAAATATACCACCAGAAACTTCTTTCCTTGAGCGAATCATCAATCAGATGTTCAACTTTCTTGTGTGCTTCGGGAACCTGGCTCCAGTGAAGACCGGCGGTTTCATGATGTACAGTGTGCAGGCCATTATTAAACAGCATAAAGTTCAGAAGCCCGGTGAAATTTCTTGAATGGTTCCATTCAGATTCCTCGTTTGCATGAACATGCTGGACATAATTAAAAATCAAAACACTGAAAAGGGATATCTGCTGGGGAATTATAACAAAATATATCGCTTTTCTCCAATCTATAAACAGTGCGGCGCCTATCCACAAAACCAATATTACATATTGGGCTATAGATAGCATAAATCTTTTTCTGTTAGTCTTAAATTGAACTTTAAGATAATCTCTTATCGCCTTTTGCTGATAAAATCCGCTTATGGAAGGATAAGTAAGTAATGTAAGGAAATTATTCTTTTCGCTGAACCTATAAGTAATTGTATAATCACCCATACGGTTATTCATTTTATGGTGATTTTTGTTATGAGTAGGTATCCACGCAAAAACAGGAAATCCGTAAAATACAGTAAGCCACCAGTCCTGCAAAGTATTCAGAAAGTCTGATTTCCAGATTCTGACATGATTGTGGTTATGTGTAATAACCGCTACAGATACCGAAAGGAAACAATAGACAATGTAAGTAACAGGATGAACGCCAATAGAGGTCCATTGGAGAACAAACAGTGTGGTAGTTAGAAACATATATATCAAGGTTTTGATATCTGCTTTATATCTAAGCATGGTTTTAAATGTTAAATTTTAAATGATAAAATTAATTGAAAATAACTAAGTGTTGATTACAGGACCGCGCTGCTTTTTAGTGACTTAATATACAGGTTCAGAAGCTCTATTCAATGCTTAAAACAACAGTTTCCTATGCAGTCCTTACTCTTATAACAAAAAAATTATGTATTAAGTTAATTCTCTTTTTTATCGAATGACTAAAGGGCTTATATTATCATGTATGTAAGGGCTTGCTTTATTAATTCTATTGTAATTTACCTCATTTTGAGGGGATATTCAAGCTATAAAAATATGTGTATAATTGCGTTTGAGTGGTGTTTTTAACCATTTATCTTTGTCATTCTATAAGTTGTAAGTCAGCAATTTTGGTTCAATATCAAAAGATTCCGTATCATGTACGAAATGACTTAAATTAAGTATATGGGAATCCAATATATACTGCATAAATGTCTGAAAATTAATGAGAAGAATACAGAACTATTAATATTAAATAGCTATTATATATTATATAAAGTATTGATAATAACCGAAATCTACCGATAATCAGCATAAATGAAACTGGAAAAGACTTTACTAAATCATATAAAGATAATTCTCTTAATCATATTAACCTGTTCTTCAACCAGAATATTCTCTCAGCAGGTGCTGGAAGTTGATGAAATAGATTTTAAACACAAGGGAAAGCAGACTTTTGATGATAGCCAGCTTAAAGATGCTATTGCCATATCAAAAAGCAAAGTTTATAATAAAACAATTGTTGCAGGGGACATTCAAAAGTTAAAAAAGTTTTATTTTGATAACGGATTTTTTGATGTATCAGTCGATACATCCGTATCAATCAATATTGAAGACGAGGAAGCATCAATAACCTTCATTATCACAGAAAATAGCCGTTACATAATTGATTCAGTAATTATAAACGGGATTGAAAAAATTCCGCAGGAAACCTTAACAAAGATCAAAAAAATAAATACACTTAAGCATGGCGATAATTACAGTAAAGTATTTGTACTTCAGTATGCCAATGAAGTTTTAGATAGCCTGCAGAATAATGGTAATATGAATGCAAGGATGAGGGATGATTCAGGCACGGTAATAAAGCGATTCAAAGAAAAGAAAACTGTTACAGTTGAGTTTACTCTTGAAGGAACTGATACTATCTACTATTTCGGGAGCACGACAATTGATATTAAAGACAACGTTTACGGTCTTGATAAAGAATTGCCAAGAGAGGAGATTGTATATAAAGAAAGTGAAATATACAGCAAAGCAAAAAAGCTTGATAGCGAAAGAAATATTTCAAGGATACCGATAATTTCAAGCGCAAAGATAAATCCAACCGAAATAAACGGTGATAGGGTCAACTTTCACGCAGATATAATTCTGAATAAGAAAAACGAGGTTACACCGTACATTAAAGGCGCTAATTTTGAAAATAGGTTTTACCTGGGCGCCGGGGTGAGATATCTAAATAAATTTTTCTTCTCTGGTAACCGTACTCTACTGCTTGAGCTGGAAGAGGATTTTAATTCGACAGATATTAACAGGACAGAGTTTTCGGCTACAGTCACACAACCGCATTTTATCAAAAGGAATATCACATTAACTAATAAGCTTTCTATCGGGTTCAACAATGTTGAAAATTATAAAAACTACTTCGCGGCAAATGCCACAACATTAAACTACTTTATTGCTCCATATACCTTTTATAATAACGCTTATTTAGATCTTACCGAAGAGCTTATTTGGGTCAAATACGATACCATTGCTACAGGCAGGCAGACTCAATTTAACTCGTTTTTAAGTTTCACACTGGAGCATGATAATACAAACAACCTGCTGGCTCCATCGCACGGGTTTTATCATTCAATACTTATAGGAAATTCCGGATTACTGCCAAGGGTTATTACGGGGCTAGTTGGCAAAAATGTTTTCTATTCGGAATTTTTTAAAGCATATACACTTAATAAATTTTATTTCTCGCTTTCAAAGGGTGATAATACAGTTTTTGCCACAAATGTTAAGATTGGTGACATAGTAGAATACGGAAAAGGTGATAATGTAATTCCTGTGCAGCCTGTATACAAATTTTTCAGCGGGGGCTCCAGCAGCCTGCGCGGGTGGAATGCCAAAGAAAACGGGATGCTTGTAAATAAAATAAACGGTGGTACTTTTTTATTTGAAGGCAGCTTTGAACTTAGGAAAAAACTGTTTCCTTCGGCTGAAGGATTCATGAAAAACCTTGGAGCGGCTTTTTTTGTTGATTACGGAAATG
>JBDTNV010000106.1:0-11017 GCA_039933555.1 Ignavibacteria bacterium | reverse complement strand
AAGCTCAATATCTTTAACATCACTAAACCTGTGCAATATCCACACAGGATCTTTTGAAGAATATTTTTTGCTGTATTCAATATACAGAGCATAAAGTTTTTCTTTTAGAACAGAATTTTTCAATTATATAAATGACTAAAGTTTACTTATCAGGTTCAGAATCAATTAACAGCGAAATTAAAGAATTCCTAAACGAGAAGGCTGAATTCACTGATGCTATAGGATCAGCCGGCATAATTATCAATACTACTAACTTTCCCGAATACGAAAAAACCGAAGAGCTGCAGTATATTGAATCACAATCACCAAAGGATATCCCGATATTCACATCTTCTTTATGCTTTTCAGTATCAGCTCAGTGTGCTCTGCAGGAAAATCCTGAAAGATTAATAGGCATTGGTTTATATGATACCTTTTCCAAAGCTAAACGAATTGAAATAGCGCCATCAAAAATAACAGATGGTACAATACTTAAAAATGCAGAAAATTTCTTAACCGAAGCCGGAATAAATTATTCAGTTGTGCCGGATAGAGTGGGAATGATTTTCCCGAGGATAGTTTCAATGATAATTAATGAAGCAGCACAGGTTTATAGTGAGCAGGTCGCATCTAAGGAAGATATTGATACAGCAATGAAGTTGGGTACTAATTATCCTTACGGTCCATTGGAATGGGCTGACAAACTGGGGGTTGATTTAATCTATAATATACTTTCCGCACTTCAAAGAGACTTTGGCGAAGACCGCTACAGGCCGCATCCGTTACTTAAAGAAATGGTAGATTTGAAGAAGAGATTTTACGAATAAATTAGGCATAAGACTTCAAAAGTCTTTAAGACTTTCGAAGTCATTTTAATCTATTTTCACTTCACATTCTTCTGTAATCCACTTTATGTTTTCATCTCTTCTGAACCATGTCAATTGTCGTTTTGCAAATCTTCGTGTATTCTGCTTGATGAGTTCAGTCATTCTTTCTTTTGTAATAACTCCGTCGAGATAGTCAAACACTTCCTTCGCACCAACGGTATTCAAAGAATTATGGGTTTTATAATGATACCTCTTAGCTTTTAATACTTCAATTTCTTCTATCATTCCCCTGCTTAACATTACTTCCGTTCTTTTGTTAATTCTGTCATATAACTCAGCGCGTTCTAATTGGATTCCGTACATAACAGGCTCAAGATTAACTTCAATCTTCTTTTGATGATGCACTGAAATTGGAATTCCTGTAACGTAAAATACCTCAAGCGCGCGTATTACTCTGCGTTCTTTTACTTCTTTCATTTTATCAAATGTAACCGGATCGTGTTTCTTCAATTCTTCAAGCAGATGATCAAATCCTTTTTCATCTTTTAACTTATATATTTCATCTCTTTTTTCTTTGAATTTCGCATCCAATTGTTTATCATCTGAGCCTATTTCGAAAAATCCATACACAAGTGAGTTTACATATAACCCGCTGCCGCCAATAATCAAAGGGATTTTATCTTCTTCAATGAGCCTATCAACCAGTTTTCTTGCTTTGGTACCGAATTCACCCGAGTTAAATTCCCCGGTAAGCTCAAACTCATTTATAAAATGATGTTGGAATTGTTGTAATTCTTCTTTGGAGGGTTGTGCTGTAGTAATGGAAATATGTTTATAAACCTGCCTGGAATCAGCAGAAATTATTTCAACTTCTTTCCCTGTTTTATTTTTAATTTTATGTGCAATTTTTAAAGAAAGGGGTGTTTTTCCTGAAGCGGTGGGTCCGGTTATTACAATTACCTTAGGCTTTTGCATAAATACTCTTCAGGCTTTCCAGCCTTCTTCGCCAATTAATGGAACAAATTTGAAGTTATCATAATATTTCTTCTCAATACCTGCTTCAGTCCTGGTTAATACAAGCAGCCTTTGTGTTTCATGGTCACCAACAGGAATTACAAGCTTACCGCCAACTTTAAGCTGTTCAACCAAATGATTCGGTATATCAGGCGCACCGGCAGTAACAATAATTTTATCATAAGGCGAGTTTTCTTCCCATCCTAGAGTGCCGTCATCAAGCTTAAGGTTAACATCAAAGCCAAGCTCGCCAAGTAATATAACCGCATTCTGGTGCAGCTTTTCAATACGCTCAACTGAAAATACTTCTGCACCAAGCTTACTTAATACCGCCGCCTGGTAACCTGAGCCTGTTCCAATTTCAAGGATCTTATCACCCGGCTTTACTTCAAGCGTCTGTGTCATATAGGCAACTGTGAAGGGCTGTGAAATTGTCTGCGCGCATTCAATTGGAAGAGCATTATCATCGTATGCAAATTTTCTTAAAGCAGGTGATATAAATTTCTCGCGGGGAATCTCGAAAATAGCTTTGAGGATATTTTCTTCCTTTATGCCTTTGCTCCACAGGCCTTCAACAAGATTCCTTTTTTCTTCTTCAAGCAAAAGCATCCGGGTTACTCCTCATCCATTTCTTCGAAAATTTCCTTCACTTCTTCTTTAACGTCGGTTGTTTCAAGCTCTTTTTTCATTTCACGCCTTAGTTCTTCAAGCCCTGTTACAAATTTTAGCTTCCCGTCTTCGGCAATTGATATCCCGCCGGTTTCTTCTGAAAGTATTATCACAAGCGCATTAACATCTTCTGAAGCACCGAGCCCAGCCCTGTGCCTTGTACCCAGTTTACGGTTACCGATTTTTTCAATGGAAGATAAAGGCAGTATACATCTCGCTGCCTCTATGGTATTATTGTTGATAATCACTGCCCCGTCATGCAAAGGTGATTTTGTACTGAATATTGATATAAGCAGCTCTTTGCTTACCTTTGCCTGCAGCTGCTCGCCGGTTTCAACAAACGAGGTAAGCCTGTCGCCCATTGAAATTACAATAAGTGCCCCCTGTTTTCTTTCCTTCAGCTCCTTTAAGCCGTCAACAATTTCGTTGATAGTTTCACTTGCATTGATTTTAAGAAAATAGCGTGCTATCCTTGTTCTTCCGATAACAAGAAGTAATCTTCTTATTTCAGGCTGGAAAAGTATGATAAATGCTATTACCCAGATATCAGTCAGCCTGCTGAATATCCAGCCAAGAGAGCGCATATTGAAGGTTTGAGCAATAAGCGAGGCAAGGATTATGAGCGTTAAGCCAAGGAAAATCTGTGACGCAATTGTGCCGCGCATTACAAGGTAAAGCTTGTAAAAAATATAAGTGACTATAATTATATCAATTATATCAATTAAATTTACTGCGACAAACCCGATTTTGAATAATTCCATGGTACCGCAAATTTAATGATTTGGCTTTTTACATAATAGTTAATAATTTTGAAATGTGATTTTTCATTCTGAGGAGTGCAACGACGAAGAATCCATACTTTAGAACATAATTTCTAATTGAAATTTATAAAAATAAGCCTGAAACAAACTTAGAAACAAGTGACTGTTCAGGGTGACAAAAAAGGAAGGTCTAAAATTTTGGCAAAAGAAATAATACGATGCGGCTGGTCAGGCAGTGACCCGCTCTATATAAAATATCACGATGAGGAATGGGGTGTACCTGTTCTGGATGATAAGAAATTATTTGAGTTCCTGATACTCGAAGGCTTCCAGGCTGGATTGAGCTGGAGGACAATTCTGTATAAACGGGAAAACTTTAAGAAAGCATTTGATAATTTTGACGCGGAAAAAATTGTAAGGTATAAAGATAAAAAAGTGCAGGAATTATTGAATGATGCGGGTATTATAAGGAACCGGCTGAAGATAGCATCTACTATCTCAAATGCTAGGGCTTATCTGGATATTATTGATAAGACAGGTTCGTTCAGTGACTATCTTTGGCAATTTACAAGCGGGAAAGTCATTAAGAACGAAAGAAAAACGTTGAAGGATATTCCTGCAAAGACAAAGGAATCGGATGCAATGAGCAAGCAGCTTTTAAAGGACGGATTTAAGTTTGTCGGCTCCACAATTTGTTATGCGCATATGCAGGCAACCGGAATGGTAAATGATCATTTGGTAGATTGCTTCAGGTATAAGAAGGTAAAATAGAGAAATATCATATTTTTTCCTGATACTTATCATTAGTTTTTCAGATTTCATTAACTAATTTGTAAATAAATTAGCTAATGGATTTGAAGATATTCATTATAATATTATTTTTCACTTTTTTTCTCACTGGTTGCAGCAAAGATACCAATCCTGTTAATAACCTCAATAATACCGAGTTATATCAGAAAGTGATCTCAGCAGAAAGCGGGAACATAAGGTTCGAAGTATGGACAACTGCGAATGATACACTTATGACCGGTTATAATAAAGTTGGTTTCAAGGTGTATGAAGGCGGGAATGAAAAAACCGGCGGGTTTATAAAATTCTACGCTAAGATGTTCCATTTCTCGTCAAATGAATTCCATGCAACACCGGTTGAACCACTTTACAGCTATGATAATTCTCTCGGGATGTTTACAGGATATATCATTATGCTTATGCCATCTGATACAACAAGCCGCTGGTATGGGTATTATAATTATAACAATGAGCTGTTTGTCGATTCCGCAAGATTTGATGTTGGGTGGGATCAAAAAACAAAATTTAAAATATTTACTGATCTGGGGGCTGAGCTTAGTTACCTTATTACAATGGTCTCTCCTCAATTGCCGGTAACAGGCAATAATGAGTTTTCCTGCCTGCTGCATGAATCACATGATTTTGTAAACTTCACACAGGTTAATTCAGCTGAAATGTATCTTACAACCCGGCTTGATTCACTGAACCATAATTCCGAAGGAAACATTAACCCGGTGTATCTTGGTAACGGTATATATAAGGGAAATGTTAATTTCGATAACTCGGGCGGATGGAAAGTTTATGACTCGATCTATTACAACAACAGAAACATCACTCAGGATGGAACGCCTTATATATACTTCAACGTACCCTGAGGTTGAATTCTTTTTTCATTATAGATATTTCTAAAATATATTGATATATTACATTACAATTTCTATATAATATATTGATTATTTGTTATTTAACTCATTTACATATCTCAGTTTCATTCTAATTGCTATTCCCTTATTCTATCTGTTTCCGGCTAAGCTGAAAAATTCTTTTCTATTGATCTGCAGTTACCTGTTCTATGCTTATTGGGACTGGCGTTTCTGTTCATTGCTTGTAATAACTACCCTCACCGTTTATTACTGCGGGAAATTTATTTTTGAAAGTAAAGATCCGAAAAGAAAAAAATTCTTTCTTTATGTAAGTCTTGTAATTAACTTGGGTATTCTTGTACTCTTTAAATATTATAACTTCTTTGTAGATTCATTTAACAGCGCTTTTTCAATGTTCGGGGGTAACCTTGACTGGCTGCACCTTAGCCTGATATTACCCATTGGAATTTCATTTTATACTTTCCAGGCTTTAACATATGTAATTGATATTTACAGAGGAGAAGCTGAACCCACTGATTCAATTATTGATGTTGGAGTGTTCGTTTCATTTTTCCCTCAGCTCTTAATGGGACCCATTGAAAGAGCAAAGAATATCCTTCCCCAGCTGAAATTTGAACGCAATTTTGATGTATCATTATTCAAAGAGGGTTTTGTACTTATAACTCTCGGAATGTTTAAGAAAGTCATAATCGGAGATACTGCCGGTAAGGTGGTAAACCAGATATTCGCTGAACCATCTTATTACTCTTCTATCGAGCTTATTATGGCAATTGTGCTGTTTACTATTCAGTTGTACGCTGATTTTTCGGGTTATACTAACATAGCGCGCGGTACTGCCAAAATGTTTGGGCTTAATATTATGGAAAATTTTGAGCAGCCCTACTTTTCGCAGAGTATGACAGAATTTTGGCGCAGGTGGCATATTTCACTTTCTACTTACCTCAAAGATTATCTTTACACCCCGCTTGCTATCACTACAAGGTCATGGGGACTCTTCTCGGTAGCCTTTTCTCTTTTTGTAACATTTGTGCTTGCCGGCCTTTGGCACGGGGCAGGCTGGACCTTCATAATATTCGGTGCTTTGCACGGTGCGGCATTAGTTTATGAAGCGCTTTCCAGAAAATTCAGGAAGAAGCTGAACCGGAAATTTTCGCCTGCGTTGTATAATAAGTTCTGCATGCTTTTGGCTTTTGTGTACGTAATGTTTACATTTGTTTTCTTCAGGGCCGATACCGTCGGCGATTCCTTCTTTATTATGGGCAGAATATTCAACTGGCATGAAAGTGAATTCTATATCAGGGTATTGCTGATAATTGCTGCTTATGTTATGATTTCATTTTCATTTGACCTGCTTGAGATCAAATATAAAACCCACGCGTTTTTATTGAAATTTGACAATGCATACATGCTCGGCATCAGTTTTGCTATGTGGTTAGTTGTTATTCCCTATATGCTGCAAAGTACACCAATGCCGTTTATTTATTTCCAGTTCTAAAGATATGAAAAAAATAATTCTTTCAATATTAAAGTTTTCAGTTGCGTTCATACTCTCACTGGTAGTTCTCGAGATATTTTTCCGGCTTTCAGAAGTATTTCTCCCTTCTATCGTTTATGATGATCCTAAGCTTGGTTTATTACGAAAGCCAAATGCGCAGATCTTTTCTATGAACGAAGGATTTGGTATGGGAGATGTAAACGAGTATGGTTACCTAGGTCCCGGCTACCCAAAGGAAAAAAATGAAAATACATTGAGGATAGCTCTTATCGGGGCATCGATGGTACAGGGACTTGAATTATTTGACAGGGCTCATTTCAGGAAACTGCTTGAAGAAAAGCTCTCAGCCGTTACCGGTAAGAAAGTTGAAGTACTTAATTTTGGCAGAGGCGGTATTGATTTAAGAGGTATTTATACAACATATAAATATATCGCATCGGAATTTCATCCTGATATTAACCTGATATTTGTAGGGAATGCGTCTTTTGTCGGTAAAGATGATAAACCCGGACCTGATTATACCGTTGTGGGTGATTCACTTGTTATAGATTACAGTTTTGCTGAGAGCAGCCAGTTCAAACAAAGAACAAAGTTTAAATTCTTACGCCTGACATCAATCGGCAATCTTTTGAAAAGAGGTTTTGAATTCTATCAGCTGGGCTCCCCTCTTCAGTTTATACTGGGTTCGCTATACAAAAAACCGGTAATAGTACAGAGTAATACTACCGCGCCATCTCCATTGGATAGGGATATGTTCTATAATATCAATGGAGTTATTTTAAATGATATGGGGAAAGCAAACACAAACGGAAAGATAAGTAATATTATTGTAATGACTGACAGTTACCCGGCTTATTACAACGACTTGATAAAAAATGATAGCCTGCCGGTCTTCAACCTGGAAAAAGAATTTGAAATGAGAAAAAAATCCGGCGAAATTCTGGATTACTGGAAAGGTTCAAATATGCAGGGGCACTGGAATCATCACGGACATGAAGTTGTGGCAGGGTTTCTCTTAGAGAATCTGAAAAATATTAAATTCTGAATTAATCGGAATCTATTAATTCTATCATTTGAAGCTCGGGTGTATACATGAAAACGCATTTCCTGTTATTGAATGCCGGTGAGTAAAGACTGCTTATTTCCCTGAAATCTTTATTCAATAATTCTTTTACAACTGAATCAATATCATTAACCATATATCCAATATGATAATAACTCATCCCTTTCTTCAAATAAGTATCAACAATAGATCCCGCCCCTGTTGATTCAATCAGCTCCAAAAAAACACCATTATTCAACTCAACAAAGCAGGCATTAATTCCAACATCAGTTAATTCATAAACAGGTGATACATTATTGAAGCCCAATGTATTTACATAAGTATTGATGGAATCCGCGATTGATTTAACCGCGCATCCCACATGATGCATCTTTAATTTTCCCGCAAGCTCGGTCATGAATTTTGTTTACTTAATACCGAATTTGCAAGCTCACCAACATTCTTAAAGCCCGTAATTTCAGAACTTGTAAATTTTATCTTAAATTGCTTTTCAATTTCTGAGATAAGCATTATGTGAGTGAGTGAATCCCAATCTTCTATTTCAGCCGCTGTTGTCTCTTCCTTCAGAACGATACTATCATCATCCAGAACATCCCTGAATACAACAGTTAAATCTTTTAATAATTGTTCCATTTATTATTTATATTTAATTAAACTTTCTTGAGGAAACAAGCGTACATCAAAGGAATTTTATGTTTTATGGCAAGTTCTTCTGGTAAATCTTCAGAATATACAGCAACATCCTCAATTATTTTAAAATTTGCTTTCATCATCAATTCTTTTATCTCGTCCACATTATTAAAAAGGTAAATATGGTCAATCATTGGTGCGTTTACGGGTGTTGTTAAGTATACCGATCCGCCTGTATTTAAAATTGAGTGAATTTTATTGAGAAGTTTTAATGGATCTTCAAGATGTTCAATAACCTCGCCAATTGTGATAAAATCAAACTTCGCCTCCTCATGATATTCAAAGATATCTTTCAATATAAAATTCACATTTTCGCCTTCAGACATATTTTCACAAATATTCAATGAGCTTTGGCTGATATCGATCACTGCAAAATCCGTTTTGCTTTCAAGTAATTTTACAGCTTCTCTAACATATAACCCGTGTCCCCCGCCAATTTCAAGATAACTGTTTACCGGGCTATATTTCAGCAGATTATCCGAGAAGAAACGGAACCTGATATACTGGTCAGGCCAGAGAAATTGTGCTATTGCTAGCCCGTGCATATGGTAATCCATAATCTCAGGATTGCTGTATATTTTTTCATCTACATCCTTATAAAACTTGTTTGAGTATTCACCGGTTTCCAGGAATTTCATTCTTTCGGTAAACATATCGCTAGTCATCTTAAGATAACAATCAACCGCATAATCAATATTCCGGGATATACTATTAAGATATACTGAATACAAATTCAAAAACTCTTCAGCTTCCGTAAGATGCTGATCTGAAAATTTTGAATAATTTCTCTTTAGCTTCTTTGCTGATATAGGATTAGCTTCAGAAATTTTATTTACGATATATTCAAGAATTTCAGGCATGATCAGGAATCTTTCCTCTTAATAAAAGTTTTAAGTGTTGTGTAATTATCCAGGTCCATAATAAACTTACCATCCGATTCCCCAAAGCCAAAGTTTTTATAGTGATCTTTTACCATTTTATTCTTTGCAGTCGGTATAAATTCACCAACCAGCTTAGAAAATCCATTACTCTTTGCAGCTTCCACAATACTGTTTAGTACAAAATTTTCCATTGTGCGTTTTAACACGCGGCAGCTCATTATCCACGTATCAATAAATAATGACTCTTTTTCTTTCTTTAGAATAACCAGGCTGATTAATCCATAGTGCCCGAATTTATCTTCCAGTGTGAAAGATAGTGTAATATAATCATTTGATTCTGCAATATTTTTTACATCACTTTCGGAATATCTCTGAGTTCTTAAATTGAACTGGTTGGAGCGTTGTGTTAGCTGCGATACCCTGGGAATTGAATAAACGTCAAATGATTTGCATTCAGAAACCATTTCAAGGCTTTCGAGATATTCATCCTCGTTTGTAAATGCTTTTTTGACCAGGCTACGTTCAAATTCAACTCTATATTGATCACTTCTTCCGGAATCTTCTTCAGAATAAGATGAAGTTTCAAATAGATTCAGTTTACTTAAATAGTTCAGGTATTCAGCCGGATCTTCAGGCAGGTCAGGAATTGTAACCTCGGGTAAAAATGATTTAACCAGGTTCCTTTCAAACGGATTATCATCTAGGAAAACCATGGAATCAAACCCGATATTCAGAAACTCCTGTATCTGTTTAATGTTTTCTGCTTTATTATCCCAGTTAGCCTGGAATACAGCAAAATCTTCATACTTAAGCACCATATCGGGATGATTATCAAACGCACTTCTTGCTACATCATGATCGTTCTTACTGCATACCGCAAGTATAATTCCCCGCTGCTTAAGCTGTTTTGCCCAAAGCTGCAATTCGGTGAAAGCTTTGCCTATACCAAGCTCGCCAATTTGGATATTTTCAACACCGTCATCACCAATAATTCCACCCCACATTGTATTATCAAGATCAAGTATAAGGCATTTCTTAGCTTTCCCGGAAAGTGATAGTATTATATCAACCGTACTTTTTGCTACTGGTGGAATAAAATCCAGGCTGAATACCATATCGGCAGTAACATAAAGCTTTGCGTCAAATGATCTTTCAAAACCATAACTGCTTTGCAGCAAATTAATATCATTAATGTAAAGATACTTAAGTTCACGGCTCAGATCCATTAATCCCAGGTTTATTTTTCTGAGATTGTATATAAAGGAAAAATCAAGCTTATTAGCAAAATTGCCAAATACATTATCATTGATTTCAGCATAGTTGAAAAAAATAATTTTACATTTATTCCTGCTGTTGATAATACCGGTAAGATCCTTTATATGCGCGAGAGTATCATTTGCAAAAGTTCTCTTACTCTCATCGGAGGACTTATTATACTTGTTCAGGAGTTTTTGAACAGCTTGAAAGATTATTACAAAATCAGGGTTTGAAGAATATAATTCGGAATCAGCATCAAAAACCTCATGATCGATCTGGTCATATTCCGCTTCAAAAATATCAAGGTTAATACCTTCCTCATACCCGAACCCTCTTATTGCCTGAACCAGAAGCTGCGTTGAGGTATCACCCAATATTGCTATTTTTTTAACCGGAAGCGAAGAAAAATCCTTTTTCAGATTCTTTTTCAATTCACCGAAACTTTTCAAAAAACTACTCATAGGCTGGAATTATTATACATAAATAACTCTATTTTAATGTTTTTTCAATGCAAAGAGATAAAGCATTATTTAGGTCTTAGTATCAAAAATAATTTTAAATTATTCTTAATTATTACAAAACTCTCAATTTTAGGATAAAAAAGAGGGTTTTACAAAATGTAAAATTTAAGTATATTTGCAGATTATTATTCGGGAGAGCTCGCATAATGGTATTGCAGCGGTCTTGAAAACCGCCGGGCGCAAGCCT
>JBDTNV010000105.1:0-11144 GCA_039933555.1 Ignavibacteria bacterium | reverse complement strand
AAAATGCATGGTATAATATGCATAAAATTTTAACTCCATTTACAGGCTGTGATGTATTTGTTTTGAATGAAAACCGCAAATTATTACTTATCCAAAGAGCTGATAATGAATTATGGGCACTGCCTGGCGGTTATCAAAATCTTGGGGAAACTCCAAAAGAATGCGCGATCAGAGAATGTAAGGAAGAAACAGGATTTAATGTTGAAATACTGGATTTGATCGGGGTATTCAGTTCCTTAAAATATGAATTAAAGAATTATCCGTTGAAAGATATTGAAATATGTCATTTATTCTTTTTAGGAAAAGTAATTGGCGGCAAAGAAACAACTTCAATTGAATCAAAAAACATTAAATGGTTTCACAAAGAAGCAATGCCTCAGCTTTCAGACGGGCATGAGATAAGGATCAATTACGGATGGGAATATACTGAGCAAAACAAAAAAGCATATTTTGAATAATTTTTAAATCATAAATTAACTTGAAAAAAGTAAAATACATTTTTCTAACCGGCGGCGTTGTTTCTTCTCTTGGTAAAGGCATTGCCGCTTCATCGCTTGGCTTACTGCTTAAATCACGAGGGTTAAGGGTCACCATACAGAAATTTGACCCGTATATAAACGTTGATCCCGGTACAATGAGTCCATACCAGCATGGTGAAGTATTTGTGACCGAAGATGGCGCGGAGTCAGATCTTGACCTGGGTCATTACGAGCGCTTTATGGATATGGATATGTCAAAGGCCAACAACACCACCACAGGACAGGTCTATTACGAGGTAATTTCACGCGAAAGGCGCGGAGATTATCTGGGGGCGACAGTTCAGGTAGTTCCCCATATTACTGATGAGATAAAGCGCAGGATGATGATGCTTGGTAATTCAAAGAATTTTGATGTTATTATTACCGAAATTGGCGGCACAGTGGGTGATATTGAATCATTACCATTCCTTGAAGCAATGAGGCAGCTAATGCTTAAGGTCGGGAGAGAAAATTCACTTTCAATACATTTAACCTATGTTCCGTTCATTGAGGCAGCAGGTGAAATAAAAACCAAACCTACACAGCATAGTGTAAAGACACTTCTTGAGATCGGTATCCAGCCTGATATACTTGTGATAAGAAGCCATATGGGCGTCTCACAGGAAATTAAGGAAAAGATTGCGTTGTTCTGCAATGTGCAGACTGATTGTGTAGTATCTGCAAGGGATGTATCTACTATTTACCAGGTTCCCTTAGAGTTAAATGGCGAAGGGCTTGATGAAATTGTAGTAAAAAAACTTCATATAAAAAACGGCAAGCCGGATATTACCAAATGGAAAAAACTGGTGAACAGGATAAATAATCCAAAGAACTCTGTAACCATTGGAATTTGCGGTAAGTATAATATGGTACCTGATGCATATAAGAGTATACTTGAATCATTCGTTCATGCCGGTGCGGAAAATGAGGTAAAGGTAAATATTAAATGGGTATCGGCGCAGGACCTTGAAAAAGATAACAACGCCGGAAAACATTTAAAAGGTATCGATGGGTTACTCGTTCCGTACGGTTTTGGTGAGCGAGGTACTGAAGGAAAAATCCGTGCAATAAAATATGTACGTGAGCATAAAATACCGTTCTTTGGAATTTGTTTCGGTATGCAGCTTGCCGTGGTTGAATTTGCAAGAAATGTATTGAAACTCAAAGATGCCAACAGCGCTGAAGTTAAAGCAACCAAGAATAATGTTATTGACCTGATGGAAGAGCAGAAAGGAATTACAGAAAAAGGCGGGACAATGAGGCTAGGTTCATATGCATGTACTGTAAAGCGGGGTACAAAGACATATGCTACTTATAAAGCAGTAAATATTCATGAGCGCCACCGACACAGGTATGAGTTCAACAACCGTTTTAGAAAGCAGTTTGAAGATGCAGGTATGGTGTTTTCAGGAGTAAACCCTGATAAGGACCTTATTGAAATTATCGAACTTCCCCACCACCCGTGGTTCATAGCGTGCCAGTTCCATCCTGAGCTTAAATCAAGGGCGACAAAAGCTCACCCGTTATTCAGGGAGTTTATATATGCTTGCAAGAAAAGTAAACGAAGCAAAAAGTAATTCCGGAAAAATACATAAACAAAAAGCCTGTCACGATTTCCGCGACAGGCTTTTTTAATGCAATTAAATAATTTTTACATGCTTGATTTCTTCACATCTTTGCCTTCGCCCTCATACTTTGAAGGACACTTGGTTAGTACTTCTGAAGCATAGAAATTGCCGTCTTTAATCTTGCCTTTAGCAACAACACTCTCAGCCATTTTAAAGTTATTCGGCTCAGCGCCGTCTAAGATAACCTTCATCTCAACATTATTTTCATCCTTCATATAGAAAGTGAATTTATTTGTTGCGGCGTCAAATCCCGCATCTTTATCTTTTGACCATGAGCCTTTTACCTGGCACTTTTTATGGGTTTCTGATGCATGCTGGAAATTTGCATATTCGACCTTTGTATCAACAAATGCAAAGAAACCAACAACTATGAAAACAACTATTATAATGGCTCCGATAATATATCTTTTATTCATGATATTATTAAATTAATTTTATAAATTCTTCTATTGTTAAATTAGATTGTTTGATAATTGATCTTAATGTCGTTTGCTTGATATCCTTATTATGAAATGGAACTGTTACTAAATTTTCGTTTTCCGGTTTTTTAAAGTGTTTATGACTGCCTTTTTGTCTTACCTCTATATATCCCAATTTATTTAATATCTTTATTAATTCCCTGGGTTTTACCGATGGGAGCTTAGGCATATGAATGTATCTTAAGCTCGGTCTTGATTTTAAATCTCTCGACAATGTTTTCGGAATCGTTAAGTTCCGGATTGTCAATATCAGCTATCTTTCTTAAAAATGGTAATGTTTTTTCGATGCAAACTTCTATGTACCCTTCCACAGCTTCAACCAACATTGATTTAGCTTCGATTATTGTTTCACCTTGAGATGCAACATTTAAATCGATACAAAGAGAACTATACCCGCCATCCTCTTCTTTTATTATCAAAGCATCAAATTCCATTTTTATATTATCCATAGCCGCTATTTCTTCTCAATTTTTTTTAATTTCTTATCCACTGAAAGCATATAAAGGAAAAGCCCAAGCCATAATATGAGCGTTACACCGGTTACAACATAATTTGAATTCTGTGATAATATATCCATAATTAAACCTTGCCCTCTTTCATGTTTAGCTTAGCAATTCTTACCCTTAAGTTCAGCATCCAGGCAAAGAGTCCGGTAAAACCTGCAAGTGAAGAGAGGAATATGATCAGCATATTTGTATCCATTTTTACCTTACCGCTTGAATTCACGATCGGGTCAGGATGAAGTGATTCAACTATTCTGGGGAATATAAAAATAAAGAACGGAACTGTTATTCCGGCAAGTATTGAATATACCGATGAAAGCTTTGCGCGCTGTTCTTCAGATTCAACTGCGCTTCTTAAAGCAAAATATGCGCCGTAAATAAGTATCAGAACAAAAATCGATGTCTGACGCGGGTCCCAGTTCCAGAATGCGCCCCACTCAAACTTTGCCCATATAGCGCCGGTTACAGTTGCAAGCACTGCGAACATAAGTCCTAGCGCAGCTGCTGATGCCGCTTTGTAATCATACAATATATCACGTTTCCGGATATATTGCGCACCGTAAAAGAGTGCCATAATAAAAGCAACTGTGCTTACCCATGCGGTCGGAACGTGAAAGTAAAGTATCCTTGCTCTTTCACCCATACTGCCAACAGCCGGAATTGGCGCAATAATTGCAAAGCAAATTACAACAGCCAGCCATATAAATAAGCCGTATTTTAATAATTTATCCATGTTCTTTAACTCAAATTTTCTACTGTATCTTCATCGTCTAAAAACTCAACACCCCTAACACGCTTAACATCTCTTCTTAATTCAACGTTTTTCCTTATGTTATTCATAAGCTCTGCGGGATGGGGTACAGCTTTCAGCAGAAAATTCATCGATGTTTTATCAGAAGTAGTTAACGCAACGTTTCCTAGCTTGAACAATCTCTGCCAGAAGGGCTCATACATATCAACATCTCTTACCCTGTATAATTCCAATGCTTCTGTTCTTTTGGAAAAAATACCTGTAGTGTAAAATATTCTCTCTGTAGTTACTTTATATCTGTGATTTCTGACGGTTATCCATTTAATCAGCATATAAACCAGTGGGATAACCACCAAAACTGCTGCCAGTGGAAAAAACATGAGGCTGAGAACAAGTATAATAATTGAAATAATACCCGTAGAAATAAATATCCCGAAATTAAGTACCTGTGACTGGGAACCTTCCCAAATTATTTCTTCAGTTGTTGCACTCATAAGTTATCTATTATACTATAATTTTCACTTTACTGTATGTAAAAATAGCAATTATTACTTTCAGATAAAATAATATAAGTCATACTATTTTATGACAGATGTCATTATACTATACTTTACTTATTCAATTGTAAAAGTTCTAATAATTTAAGAATTTACAATAATGAAAATAGCATTTTTATCACCTTTTTACCCGTTCAGAGGCGGAATAGCGCAGTTCAGCGACTCATTATACCTGGCACTTGCCGGTAATAATGAGGTAAAAGCCTTTACATTCACGCGCCAGTACCCGGGAATGCTGTTTCCGGGCAAAACCCAGTTTGTTGATTCAGACGACCAGAACCGCAATATTCCCGTAACCAGAGTCTTAGACAGCATTAACCCCTTATCTTATTATAAAACAGCAAAAGAGATAATAAGATTCAAGCCCGATCTTGTATTGATAAGTTACTGGATGCCATTTTTCGCACCCGCCTTTGGAAAAATAGCCGGTCTGCTTGAAAGCAAAGGCATCAAGGTAATAGGTATAATGCATAATGTTATTGCTCACGAAAAAAGAGTTGGTGATAAAGCTTTGACAAAATACTTTTTCAATAAATGTGATGGTTTTGTTCTGCTCAATAAGTCATCTGAAAAAGACCTGCTTAAGCTTAAGCCAGATGCTAAGTACATAATTCACCCCCACCCGTTATATGATCATTATGGAGCTAAAATTCCTCAATCGGAAGCCAGGAATAAACTTGGAATTCCAGATGATAAAAAAGTCATTTTATTTTTCGGATTTATAAGGGATTACAAAGGGCTTGACCTCTTGATTGAATCAATAAAAGTCCTGAATGATGATTACTTACTTCTCATTGCAGGTGAAGTTTACGGTGATTTCAAAAAATATGATGAGTTAATCGATAAATCAGGGGTTAGAAATAAGATTAATCTTCAGGTAAGATATATTCCCGAAACTGAAATACCGTTATTTTTTTCAGCATCTGATGTATGCATACTTCCTTACCGTACTGCTACACAAAGCGGCATTGTGGGTATCGCATACCATTTTGATCTGCCTGTAATTGTTACAAACGTTGGCGGACTTGCCGAGATGGTTGAAGAAAATAAAACCGGACTTATTATCAACGACCCAAATTCTCTTCTAATTTCCGAAGCTTTGGAAAAATACTTTTCGGAAAATCTTAAAGATAAATTCGCTACTTATATTCAGGAATATAAGTTAAAACATTCATGGCAGAAACTCGCTGAAGAGATAATTACCTTTACAAAACAAAATTAATAATTTTTAATATTTTTATTTCAATTTTTTGAATTATTACTTATATTTAAATGGAGGTAATAAATATGTTTAAATCTGTATATTTAATTTTAACTCTTTTTTGTTCAATCAGTATTTACTCTCAGATGCCGGGCTGGCATGTATTGCCAAACTCTCCCTCAACAGTCTGGAGACATGATGATATTTCATTTATTAACGAGAACACAGGGTGGGCTCTATATAATACATCATTTTCCGGCAGTAATAATGGCAGAGTATATAAAACCACAGATGGTGGAAACTCATGGATAATGCAAATGAGCGTAACAAATATTGGTCTTCGCTGTGTTGGGTTCACTGATTCTTTACACGGTTGGATAGGGACCCTTGGATTTATAGGCTCATTAGGAAAAACACCGATACTATACAGAACTATAGATGGTGGTGTTCAGTGGGATTCTGTAACATTTGAAATTGGAAACAGGCCAGGCGGTTTATGCGGAATGAATATACTGGATAGAGATCATGTTTTCGTATGCGGAAGAATAAATACACCTCAAAGTTACACTCCGCCATATTTTATTAAAACCACAAATGGAGGGCTGAACTGGATAACAAAAAATATGAGCAATTATGCCGTTGAGCTTATTGACTGTAAATTCTTCAGCCCAGATTCAGGTTTTGTTATAGGCGGGGTTGATACGCCGGTATTTTTCAATACTAAAAATGTAATACTTTTTACTTCGGATGGAGGCAATACCTGGAACGAAAGATTCAGGGATACAAAAGTTATGCAGAATTTATGGAAAGTAAGCTTTCCTTCCCGAAATACCGGTTATTGCTCTATTAACAGTGTCTTTACTGATAGTATACCGTTTATCAAAACCACTAATGGAGGTATTAACTGGTTCAGGATGAGTTTTCCTGTAACTGGTTCTACCGTTACACAAGGTATAGGATTTGTGAATGATAATACCGGCTGGATTGCCGGAGATGTTAACTCTTCTTTCATGACCACTAACGGTGGTTTAAGCTGGACAGCAGATAATTTTGGCAGCAATTTAAACCGAATAAGATTCCTTAATGATTCTATTGGATATGCCGGAGGGCAAAGAATATATAAATATACCCGTGAACCAATAGGTATTCAGCAGATTTCAAGGGAAATACCAAAATCATTTGTGTTATATCAAAATTATCCTAATCCATTTAATCCAAGTACAAATATCAAGTTTGAAATTCCAAAAAGCACATTTGTAACAATAAAAATATTTGATGCTTTGGGAAAAGAAATTGATATTCCTGTTAATCAGAATATTGAAGCGGGAAGTTATTCTGAAATCTGGGATGCATCAGCATTGCCAAGCGGTATATATTTTTATACTATCTTTGCAGGTGATAACTCTGAATCACGGAAAATGGCATTAATTAAGTAAAAACACATTTTTTATGAATATTGAATTGGTTCAAATGATAGAAGATGATTCTGTTTCTTCATTTTCGTTGTAATTGCAATTTATCATAATTATATTTACCCATATCAAACAAAAATAACCACACTAACAATGAAATATTTACTGTCTATTTTTATTTTTACAGTGTTTTTCAGTTCTTATCTTTATTCAGAAGATAACAATTACGTTCACGGTGAAATAATAGTAATGCTGAAGTCGGGTGAGTCAACATCAGCACTCACAAACACATTTGGTCATATGAACCTTCATGTTAAGGAGCCAATTGTTGAATATATGAATATATGGCTGTATGAATTTGATAATTCAAGAACCAATGAACAGACTGCGCTTAGTGAAGTTAGAAAACATTCTTCAGTAGCAGCGGCTCAGTTTAATCATTATGTAACTGATAGGTCTCAGCTCATCCCGAATGATCCGAGTTTTTCGCAGCAATGGTCATTAAATAATACCGGCCAGAGCGGCGGTACTGCTGATGCTGATATTGATGCCCCCGAGGCCTGGCAGCTTTCAACAAGCGGATTAACAGCAGCAGGGGATACTATAGTAGTTGCAATTGTTGACGGCGGTTTTTATTTCAATCATACCGATCTTCATTTCTGGAAGAACTTTGCAGAAATTCCGGGGAACGGAATTGATGATGACACTAATGGATATGTTGATGATGTAAACGGTTGGAATGCAGTAAGCAATAACGGAACAATTGGCACTAATACTCACGGTTCACACTGCTCAGGAATTGCAGGGGCGGTTGGTAATAATTCTAACGGTATTAGCGGTGTAAACTGGAATGTTCAGATCATGGGTGTCCAGGGTTCTTCCAGTGTTGAATCAGTTGTAATTAGAGCATACGGTTATTGCCTGAAACAAAGGCGGGTATATAATCAAACCAACGGGTTACGCGGTGCTTTTGTTGTCGCTACAAGCTCTTCATTCGGGGTTGATTATGGTCAGCCTGCAAACTATCCATTATGGTGCGCATTTTATGATTCATTGGGCAATGCCGGAATTTTAAGCGCGGGTGCAACTGCAAATCTGAATATAAATATTGATGTCCAGGGGGATATCCCCACAGCTTGTCCAAGTGACTGGCTGATAAGTGTTACCAATACCACAAATACTGATGCAAGAAATTCAGGCGCAGCATATGGTTTAACAACCATCGATCTTGGCGCGCCGGGAACAAACATTTATTCCACAACATCAGCAAGTACTTATGCTAATATGACAGGTACATCAATGGCTACGCCGCATGTAGCGGGCGCTGTTGGGTTTATGTATTCAGTTGCGCCGCTTGCGTGGATCCAGCAGTATAAAGCAAATCCGGGTCCATACGCATTACAGGTAAAACAAAAAATAATGCTGGGTGTTGATCCAAAACCATCAATGACGGGTTTTACTGTATCAGGCGGAAGGTTAAATCTATATAACAGCGCATTATTGATGCAGAATTTTACAGGGATAAATAATCAGAACACTGGCGTACCTTCCCTATTCAGGCTTTACCAAAATTATCCAAACCCGTTCAATCCAACAACTATGATAGCTTTTGATATACCTAAGGATGGATATGCAAGCCTCAAGATATTCAATGCATTAGGTCAGGAAGTAGCTGTTTTGATCGATGGCAGCATCAAAGCCGGGGCATATCAGAAAATCTTTAATGCATCATCATTACCAAGCGGAATATATTTCTACAAATTTGTTAGTGATGGGTTTAGTGAAGTAAGAAAAATGTCTTTGATAAAATAATATTATCTTATCAGCCGGACTTATTCTAAATATTTTTTTATGATAGTCCGGCTGTTATATTCAGTAATAATAAACTGATTGTTAAATTTAGAGTAATTAGAATATATCGTTTTTTTCTTTCAAATATGAGTTATATCTTTATAATATTATTCTGAAATAATATTTTTATATATTCGTTAGCAACAGATATATTGAGGCAAGGTAAATATCACTTATAAAAATAACATTAGTTCAAATATTATTATTAAAGAGGAGACATTTGTTTCTTCTCTTTAAATTACTAAAATTCACATCATTACAATAATCATAGAAATATATGATTTTTATCATAAGAAATATTTCTAATTAGTTTTAAATTACTTAATGTATAATAGAATTTAAAACATAATTAAAAATGAAACTCTTAAAAATTAGTTTACTCCTTTTTTTACTGCTTTTCACACTTTCACTCAAGTCACAATGGACTTTTGAAGGAAGATTGGATAACAATGGTTTGTTCAATTATATTTCAGTAGTAGATTCCGGTACAGTATGGACAGTTGGCGAAGCATGGTCAGGTGATTCCAGTATAATTTACAGAAGGTCACCCGGAGGCTTATGGAAAAGTATTCCTACAAATAGTATAATACATAATCACGAATTGACATGTATCGCGGCAATTGACTCCTTGACGGCATTTGTTGCAACAGGAAATGGCAACAATAACGGATACTCTTACTTGTATAAGACTACAAATGCTGGTCTGAACTGGTTTGCACAAATTACACTGGCCGGAAATAGAGGATATTTCAATGATATAAGATTTTCAAAAAAGAATCCTGCTTATGGCTATGCATGGAGCGACCCGCCGCAGGGCAACGGTTCACCTTTTAAAATTTTCAAAACAACAAATTATGGAGTTAACTGGATCGAGTATTCCATTCAAATAGATACTCATTATGTCGGATATGCTGTTTCAATTTGTGTCACTGATTCCGTACATGCATGGTTTGGGTTATTTAGAAACAGAACAAGCTCTGATCCTAACGGTAAGGTGTTATATACAACAAATGGAGGTTTGGACTTTCTTGTTGCTACCATTCCTGCAAGTGGAGAGTCGGTAAACACACTGGAATTCAAACATGATAATAGTTTTGGTTTTGCTACTATAGATTTTCAATATAATAACTATTACAAATCTACTAACGGTGGAATTTCATGGATATCTCAATTCTCATCATACGGCTTCGGTTCTGCCATGCGTGTAATTTCAATTCCAAATTCAAATATTTGGTATGTTTCAACTAATTTTACAGGTCCAACTAATAGATTTTTCAAATCTACAAATGATGGGACAACATGGGTTTCTATGATTGAACCAAACCTGTATTTTTCCATTGAGCACATGGATGCAGTAACTTCTGATAACAATTATGTAGTTTATGCAGTAGGTCTAGATGGGCAGATACTTAGATTATCAGATACAACCACTGTAATAGGAATTAATCCAATTAATTCAGAAGTTCCCACAACGTTCAGGCTTTATCAGAACTATCCAAATCCGTTCAATCCAACAACTATGATAGCTTTTGATATACCGAAAGATAGTTACGCAAGCCTTAAAATTTTTAATTCGCTTGGACAGGAAGTTGTGGTATTAATTGATGGCAGCATCAAAGCGGGTGTGTATCAGAAAATGTTTAATGCGTCAGCTCTTCCAAGCGGTATATATTTCTACAAATTTGTTAGTGAGGGTTTTAGTGAAGTTAGAAAAATGTCACTGATAAAATAAAAATATTAATTCATCTCTCCCCTCTCCCTTTGGGAGAACTGCACCTGCAGTCAGGTGGGTTGGGGGTGAGGGTCAAAAATTAATACTTTCACAATTTTTCATTTGATTTACAGGTTTTTCTTATTATGTTTCGATAGTAATAAATATTTTCAGGCGGAGGTAATTACCCGGGTTAACTTAATGCAATTCTTTCAACAGAAGAGCCTGAATGTTAACCCGGTTTTATTTGATGCTGAAAGTTCATATGTAACAATTGAGGTTTAAGATCTCTGAATTCCTTTAGTTAATCCAAAAATATAGCTGTTGTTTGAGATTTAATTTGTAATATTATCTGAATATTAGAATATTTAATATTACCTAAATCAATAGTTAAAACTGGAAAAACCGTTAAATAAAGATATTTCACTCTTCCCTATTTTGCTGGTAAACTTTATGGGTACGCTGGGTTTCAGTATTGTACTGCCATTCCTCGTTTTCCTTGTAACGCAATTTGGCGGAAATGCAATTATGTA
>JBDTNV010000104.1:0-11271 GCA_039933555.1 Ignavibacteria bacterium | reverse complement strand
ATTCTGCAAAATTACGTTATTTAAAGAAAAAATTCATACCTAAATAAAGTGACCAATAAGCCACCCTTCTATCTGAAGAAAGGCCATTTGTGGGGCTTTTTGCATCCCTGAACACAATTACATGCGCATCTGCCGGTGTTTCTTCTGCAGGCTGCCTGTTCCATACATTATCAAAAGTATAGCTGTAGCCTGTGAACAAATCAATTGTGCTCTTAATCCTGAAATACACTTTTAGTCCACCGGTGTAACCATATCGCGGTGTAACTTTAAAGAAATCGAGCCCGGCTTTGTGGAAGGTCTCGCCACCCATTAGATTCATTCTCAAGAGTCCGAATACCGAAGGGTAAACTGCCATGTTATGCCCCAAAGGATTTACTTCAGTACCAAGCCCAACCGAAAATGTCTGTATCCTTACACCAATATCATAGTCAGACGGGCCGGGATATGTTCCATGAAGGTTATTGTAACCTAAATTTAAGAGAGCTTTTACATATCCTCTCTTAAGGAAACTGTATTTCAAATATGTCTGAACAGAGTATCCTGTGTTTGTACCAAAATTATCTGAAACCAGGATCCGTTTGCCGTCAATGAATACCACATCTTCAGTTGAATTAATTGTAACTTTATCACCATATGATTCAAGCAGCGGCCTTGAATAACCCAAAGAAAAACTAAGCTCAATTCTGCTAAAGGTTTCTCTGGATTCTTTGGATTTTTTGACCTGTGAAAAAATATTAAAGCAAAGTAATACCGGTAATGCCAAAATCAGAAATTTATGTTTCAGCATATTCTCCTTTCTTCAAGTTATTCTTCGAAGGGGATTGCATTAACAAATAATTTGCTTTTTCTGATATTTTACTGATTACGTAATCAATTTCTTCTTCTGTATTAAATCTTCCAATACCAAACCTGATAGTGGATCTCATGAGTTTTTTATCAAGCCCGATAGCGCTGAGGACATGTGAAGGCTCAACTGATTCAGATGAACACGCACTGCCTGTGGATACAGCAATTTCTTTCACGGACATCATAAGTGAATCGGCATCAACACCTTCTATGCTGATGTTCAGGTTACCTGAGATCTTCTTTGCCGGGTCTCCGTTAAGTTTAACCCCTTTTACCGCAGAAATAATTCCATTATAAAGCCTGTTTTTCAGCTCATTTATCCTTTTTGAATCATTTTCGAGATTTTCGAGTGAAATTTCGCAAGCTTTGCCGAGTCCAATAATACCCGGAACGTTAAGGGTACCCGCTCTTAAACTTTTTTCCTGGGCGCCTCCATCCTGCTGGGCGGTAATTCTGACGCGTGGCAGCTTGCCGGTTTTGTATAATGCACCGGCACCTTTTGGGCCGTATATTTTGTGAGCTGAGAAGCTTAGAAGATTGATGCCGTGTATGGAAAGATCAATCGGAATTTTACCCACCGCCTGTGTAGCATCTGTGTGGAAAATTATTTTTTTCTCTTTGCAAAGCTTTCCAATTTCATTGATCGGCTGTATAGTACCTATTTCATTGTTAACATACATAATTGAAATAAGAATTGTTTTATCCGTTATTGCATTTTCAATATCATCAGGCGAAATAATTCCGTTCTCATCACATTTAACATAGGTAACCCGGAATCCTTTTCGCTCAAGATTTTTGCATGTATCTAAAACCGCTTCATGCTCTATTACTGATGTTATGATATGATTTCCTTTGGAAACATTTGCTTCGGCTGCGCCTTTAATAGCAAGGTTGATAGATTCCGTTGCCCCGCTTGTAAAGATTATATCTCTTGGCTCGCAGTTTAATAACCTAGAAACAAGTTTTCTTGAATTATTTACGGCAGCTTCGGCTTTCCAACCGAACTCGTGCGACTTGCTTGACGCATTTCCGTAATCATGGGTGAAGTACGGCAGCATTGCTTCGAGTACCGCAGGATCTACCCTGGTAGTTGAATGATTATCGAGATATATAGGAAAGTTTATCAATTATTTTTTTTGTCAGACTATTTCTTTTAATGTTGTGGAATTAAAATAGCTGTTTATCTGCCTTTGAATTTTCTTCAATGGGCTGCTTAAGATGCATGTTTCATAAATTGAGCACGCTTCAGTATCTTCATGCTGGCCGCAATCAAGTATATAGCTTTCACCTTCGATCGCATTAAATATCTCAGCAAGCGAGAGTTCCTCAGGGTTTTTTGTAAGCTTGTATCCCCCATGTGTACCCTGGACAGAGCTTAGTATCCCCTGCTTTTTGAGTTTCTGGAGGATCTTTGAGAGCAGGTCGTACGGTATCTTGTATTTATCCGCAATTTCCTTAGCAGAGCTTGTGCAGTTTTCGCCCGGCGTAGCCATGTGCTTAACTGCTATTAATCCGTATTCTACTTTTTTTGAGAGTTTGAACATAATTTGTTTCTATACCCGTGAAAACGGGTATCTCAATTTTAAATTTTATGTGAAAGTGGTAAACATTACTTATTTGAATTCAAGCTTTAACCACTATTGCAGCCAGAGTTCCCCGCCTGCGCGGGGATAAACTAAAATTAAGTTCTTCTTATTAATCTTGCGGCAAATGAGCCGTCAATTCCGTGCTTATGCGGAAATGTTTCAATACATCCTTCTGCGTTTACAAGATCAGCCTTAACATATTTTGCGGCGTTATCTATCATGAAATCGGGGTTCTTCTCAAGAAAATCATTAACAACGCCCATATTTTCTTCCTGCTCGGTTGAGCATGTGCTGTATACAATTACTCCACCGGTGTTCAGATACTTCACTGCACTATTGAGTAAGCTTTTTTGCAGTTCGGTGAGGTCAATGATATCCTTAATATCGCGCTTCCATCTTATTTCAGGTTTTTTGGAGAGCACACCGAGTCCGGAACACGGCGCATCGAGTAATATTTTATCAAACTTCAGGTCCTTAACTCGTTCATCCTGCAGGTCTAATGAATCATCCTGAATAAATTCTATATTTGTAATGCCAAGACGCTCAGCAGTAGCTTTCATCATCTTCATCTTAGCTTCATATTTATCCACTGCATATATCTTACCTTTATTGCCGATCAACTGCGCAATGTGGGTTGATTTCCCACCCGGCGCGGCACACATATCGAGTATAACATCGTTTTCTTTGGGACTGAGTAAAACTGCCGGCAGACCCGCGCTTTCATCCTGAACTGTGTACATTCCGTTCTTGAAATCTTCATCAAGATATATTTTTGACATTAGCCTAAGCGTTACGAAATAATCAATATACCTGCAGGTACGGAAGACAATACTGCGCTCTTCAAATTTCTTTAAGACCTGGTCACGATTGGTTTTTAATGTATTAACCCTTAATGTAAGTATCGGGCGTTTGTTGTTTGCTTCGGCCATAACTGCGGCGTCATCAAAGCCGAATCTCCCGATCCATCTTTTTATCATCCAGTTGGGATGTGACTGCATTATGCCAAGATATTTTACTTCATCAATTTCACGGGTCGGGTAAACGAGATCATTCTTTGTCCTTATAATAGTACGCAGCAGTCCGTTTACAACATCGGCATGTTTTTGCGTGCTGAATCGTTTAACAAATTCAACCGCTTCATTCACTGCAGCAAAATCAGGGATCTTATTCAGGAATAATATTTGATATAGAGCTACACGAAGTGTGTTCTTAATTTCAGGAGTACATTTTTCCCAGTTCCCGCGGTAGAAACCGTTTAAGAACCAGTCCAGCCTGCGCATCCACCGGATAACGCCGTGGCAGATTTCGTTAAGTAATGATTTATCGTAATCGTTTAGCTGGTCATTACGAATTTCGTAATCTATCAGCTTATCAAGATATGAATCAGTGCGCTCAACACGTGTTAAGATTTTTACGGCAAGGCTTCTGGCATCGGAATAAATGGTATCGCCTTTGGGGCGCTCGCGCTTATTCTGATAATGCTTGTTATCGTGGGATTTTCCGGCAGGTTTATCGCCGTATTGTTTGTCATTTTTAGGCTTAAAACCATTTGGTTTATCAATTGATTTATCCGAGGTTTTATCAATCGGTTTTTCTGTGGGTTTATCAACCGGCTTATCGCCATTAAGATTCTGAGCCGGATTTTGGATTTCGGCTTTTTTTTCTTCGGTTTGAACTTCAGCTGTAGTTTGTTTTACAACTTCCGTTTCTTTTACTTCAGGTTCTTGTGGATCTGTAACTTTTTCTTCTTTAATTTCAGTTACAGTTTCATTCAATACAGGTGCTTTATTTTCTTCCGGTACTAAATTATTCACATTTTCGCCTGAATTATCATTTATTTCGCTCATATTATTCATATAAATTCAGTGGTAGCTGCAAATATACTGGTATATTATAGTAGTTACAATGAAGAGACTTAACGCCTAAAAGCAAAATCCAGCCACGAATTTCACTAATTGACACAAATTTTTA
This sequence comes from Ignavibacteria bacterium, assembly GCA_039933555.1. Taxonomy (GTDB): domain Bacteria; phylum Bacteroidota; class Ignavibacteria; order Tepidaquicellales; family OLB5; genus OLB5. Next base: position 6,868 of record JBDTNV010000104.1, on the reverse strand, counting down.
AAATCTTTATCCCCTCATCCCAACACTTCTCCCATGGGAGAGGGAGATATTATTTAAAATTTTGGTTCTCCCCTTGACTGGTTTCTCAGTTCTCCATTTTGGAGAGGGAGTTAGAGGGTGAGGTTAAATATATTTAATATAGATTTTACGTTAATTATCTTGTATTGATAAATTTAAACTTACAGAACACAAAACATAATGATATCAATCAAAGACTTAAACCCGCATTTACTGACCGCTGAGTATGCAGTACGCGGACCCATTGTTATTCGCGCGCAGGAATTGGAAAAAGCAGGGAAGAAAATTATTTACTGTAACATCGGTAATCCCCAGGCATTGAAGCAGAAACCACTCACATACATTAGACAAATACTCAGTTTAATGGAATACCCTGCATTATTGGATAGCAAAAATATAGCAGATATTTTTCCGGCTGATATAATAGAGAGAGCTAAACATCTTCATCACTTAATGCCGCATGGAACGGGCGCATACACACAAAGCGCGGGAATGCCTTTTATTAAACAGGCAATTGCTGAATTCATTCAGAATCGCGATGGAATACCGACCGATGAAAATCAGATAATATTGACTGATGGCGCAAGCAAGGGTGTTTCTGCAGTCCTGACTGCCCTGCTTAGGAAACCCACTGATGGGTTTATGATTCCGATTCCCCAATACCCATTGTACAGCGCAACTATTGAGCTATTTGGCGGAACACAAATTGGATACTACCTTGATGAGGCGAACTCATGGCAGCTGAATGAGGAAATCTTAACTAAGAGTTACAATGACTCAAAAGCTAAAGATATCACCCCGGTCGCAATTGTAGTAATTAACCCGGGTAATCCAACAGGTGCAGTGCTATCGTTTGAAAATATTAAGATGGTGATAAACTTCGCAAAGAAAAATAAGCTGGCAATTATGGCAGATGAAGTTTACCAGGATAATGTGTATGCAATAGATGGGATGTTCCATTCTTTTGCAAAAGTTATGCATCAACTTGGTGAGAGTGATATTACGCTCTTTAGTTTCCACTCAGTAAGTAAAGGATTTATGGGCGAGTGCGGGCATAGAGGGGGCTACTTAGAAATACGAAACGTACCGGCTGATGTGATGGGTGAATTCATTAAGCTGCAATCGATAAGTCTATGCTCAAATACGGTGGGTCAGCTGGTAACATATTTGGTGGTGACTCCCCCAAAGCAAGGAGAAGCAAGTTATGACCAGTACATAAAAGAGCGTGATGGAATATTAAGCGAGCTTAAAGCAAAAGCAGAAATATTGGGTAAGGGTCTGAATGCAATTGAAGGTATGCAAATTGATGTGCCGCAGGGCGCGATGTATGCTTTTGTGAAGATGGAGCTTCCGCACACTGAAGATGTTTCGAAGATGTCACCCGCTCAGCAATTGGCATATGAGAGCAAGCGTGATAATGATTACTGCATGGCATTGCTTGAGGAAACGGGAATTTGTGTTGTGCCGGGGTCGGGATTCGGTCAGTTACCCGGAACGCTGCACTTCAGGACAACGTTCCTTCCTCCAAGAGATGAAATGGAAGAATTGGTTGAGAAAATGAGGGTGTTTCATAAGGGGTATGTTGAGCAAATAACAAATAGTAAATAACAAATAGTAAATATTATTAAGAATTAGGAAAAATAATATGAAAATTAGTTATTATAAAGATACCGATAGCTTATATTTGGAACTTTTGGATGGAGTTTCGTTTGATAGTAAAGAAATATCTGAAGGAGTAATTGCTGATTACGATAAAAATGGAAAATTGGTTAGGGTAGATATAGATAATGCAAGTAAAAATATAAATATAAGTGAAGTTATACTAACAAATATTCCTAGCGAAATAACACTTATCAAATAATAATTATAAATATGAAATTTGAATTAGAAGAATTTCGAAGAGATATAAATGATGAAGATTTAATTAATGATTTAATTAGAGTTTCAAAACAATTAAATAAAACAAAATAACTTCTAGAGAGTACTTTGATATAGGCAAACATTCACCTAATACTATTTCACTAAGATTTGGAGGCTGGAATGCCGCTCTTAAAAAAGCAGGTTTAGAAATTGCTCAAAGAAAATGTAGAGAAAAATACATCGGGCAAGGAATGCAAAAATCCCCCTTTATAAGGGGGATTAGAAGAATATTGAAATCGAAATATAGTCCCCCTTGGAAAGGGGGAAGAGATTTGAGAATACAGGATTTTGTAAATTTGTACGATATTAATATCCTTCGTAAATTTTTGACGGGGATTTGGAAGCTTGAAGATAACATTGAGTTTGCAGTTCAATTACAGTTTCCAAATCCCCATTGAAGATTATCGGCAAGCTTATATAATTGAATAATTATAATTTTAATAAAAATTAAAGCGATTGTCCTCACTGTCAATATTCCAGTTCTACGACTTTTCAAGGGGGATTAAAAGCATGAAGAAACCATACACCCCATATAATAAGAGACTAAAATCTAATGCAAAGAAGCTTAGGAATAATTCTACACTTGCAGAAGTAATATTATGGAATGAATTGAAAGCAGGTAAGTTAAGAGGATATAAATTTAACAGGCAAAAACCAATTGGTAAATTCATTGTTGATTTCTACTGCAAAACATTATCATTGGTCGTTGAAATTGATGGTGAATCTCATGTAGGGAATGAATTAAGTGATATTAAAAGAGCTGAGAAAATTGAAAATCTTAGGTTATATGTTTTGAGATTTCCTGATGACTATGTTAAACAGTCATTGGATACAGTTATGAAAAAACTTAATGAATATATTGACAAGTTTGAAAGTAGTACTTTAAGCAAGTTTATAGATTGGGAATATTAGTAAATTGTGGTTTTCAAATCCTCGTCTATAATTATCGATAATGAAAGATTAAAGTACAATTATGGAAAAAGGAATCATTCTGGCTCAATCTCCCCCTTTACAAGGGGGACTTAAAAGCGGGGATTACACTAAAAAGCAATATCCCCTATTTACGGGGTTAATTATTATATTTGTATAACGCAAATTGTGGAATAAATACAGGTATATTTGCCGATAAAACAAAAATTAATCATCATTATATGTCAAAGAAATTTTTAATATTTGCTGCAATTACAGGGTTTTTATTCAACTATTGCGCATTTTCGCAGGATCTCGAAGCAAAGCTGAATGAGATAGTCAAGCCGCTCTTAGATGGCAAAAAGAATATGAGCATTGCTATCGGGCTATATGATGTGAACAGCGAAACCCCGAGAATGTTCTTTTTTGGTAAGGTCTCGAAGGAAGATTCAAGCAAACCGAATGAATATACAGTTTACGAAATAGGCTCAATCACAAAAACATTTACCACAACAATGCTTGTTATGCTTGAGCGTGACGGCAAGATGAAAATAAACGACCCCGTGCAGAATTACCTGCCGGAGGGCGTTACGATACATAATTTCTCAAGCACGGCACCCGTGAAATTACTTCATCTTGCTACGCAGACATCCGGTTTGCCAAGACTTCCGGCAAATTTAATGATGAATGAAAAGACTGACCCGAAGAATCCTTACAAGAATTATACAGATGAAGATATGTTTTACTTTGTTAATAATTACATACCTGAATATGAACCCGGGCAGAAATATCTTTATTCAAATTTTGGCATGGGGCTATTAGGTAACTTAATGACACGCGCCTCAGGCAAAAGCTATGAGGACTTGCTTCATTACTATCTTGTTGATTCACTTGGCATGACAATGACAAGCACAAAGATGACACCTGAAATACAAAAGAACCTTGCAAAGGGTTACAACGAAAAAGGCGAGCCAACGCTTAACTGGGATTTTGATGCACTTGCAGGATGCGGCGCGATAAGATCAAATATAAATGACATGATAAAGTATCTCGCGTTCCAGATGGGCAAAAGTGATAAGCTTGATTTCAAGGACGGCTTAACCTTGATGCAGAGGAGAAGGTTTGAAACTGATATTCCGAAAACTGCTATCGGCATGGGCTGGCATATATCTGAATCAATGTGGGATAGAACCACAATATGGCATAACGGCGGCACAGGCGGTTACAGAAGCTTCCTTGGGTTTATTCCTGAAACAAATACCGGCGTTGTTGTCCTAAGCAACCAGGCAAATGATGTTGACGGCGTTGCAGTTGAAATTTTGAAATATCTAAACAGGTAATAACATAGATTGAAAATTTTAATAACCGGAGTATCGGGTTATATAGCGCCTTATTTATGTAAGGCGCTTTTAGTTAATAGCAGTAATAACATCTACGGAGTTTATAATTCCAACCCCCCGGTAATTGATGGAGTTGATTTAGTTCAATGCGATCTTGGGAATAATGATAACCTGGAAAAAATATTCGAAGATGTAAAGCCCGATATAGTGTATCATCTTGCAAGTGTGACTCCAACCAGGATCACCACAGAAGCTGATGTTTACATTGAATACTTCAACAGTAAAGTGACAGGTAATATCGCAAAGCTTTGTGCGGCAGGTGGTTCATTAATGATTTATACCTCAACTGATCTTGTCTACAAAGCAGGCATAGATTTAAAAGAAGACTCCTCCCCGCTTGAACCGCTTACGATATATGCTAAAACAAAACAGCTCGGTGAAAACTCAGTTAAGGAATTCGCAAAGAAATATTTAATTTTACGTACATCGCTTGTTTACGGATTCACACTATCATCATATACTTCATTCTTTGATGTTGTGTATAAAACCTTAAAGGAAAATAAAGAGATCAGAGCATTTACAAACCAGTTCAGGAATGCAATATATACAGAAGATGCTGCAGATATTCTTGTAAAATTGCCTATGCTATATAAACAGAATGATATTATCAATTTCTGCGGAAGTGAGTATTTATCACGTTATGAAATGTGTATAGCAATGTGCGAAGCTTTTGGGTTTGATAAAAAGCTAGTAATACCAGCAAGTACTGATGAATTTACAAAGTACCCGATGGTAAAAGAACTTGGATTAAATACTGATAAATTGTCCGCTTATGGATCAAAAACCGACAGCTTCAAAAACAATCTTCATAAATCACTGAAATACACGCCTTAAAGAGATTACTTTCGGTTAAACCTTTACTATATATTATTGTCAAATTAGCAATATGCTTTATTAGAAGCTACTTCTTTCACTTTGTTCAATAAGTCAAGAAAGCCCTAATTTGTTGTACTATTATCCACAACCTAACTGAAAAACCAGTCAAGAAGGTCGTGGCAATTTAATAGAAAAAAGAATAAAAATAGTTAGAAAATAAGAATTCATAAGTTTATGCACACTAATATTAATTTATTCAAAAGAAATAAAAGTTATTACGATAACAGGCTGATAATTTCTGTCTACCTGTTATTTATTGCACTTATATCGCTGCTGCTTGTTATGACAGCAGGTGCCGGTGGATCAAAGCTGAGCTCAGGCGATATTGATAGCATGATAAAAGCTAAATGGAATGAGAATGGGATGAAGCCTTCTGGAAAAACGAGTGATGAGGAATTCTTAAGGAGATTGTATATTGATCTTGCAGGCAGAATACCCAATGCTGATGAAGTGAAGGCATTCCTGAATAATAAACAAAAGGATAAAAGAAAAAATAAAATAGATGAGCTTTTGGCCTCTGAAGAATACGGTGAGTATATGGCTGATGAATGGATGCAGATATTATTTTCTTTTGATGCAAAAAGAAAAGTACAGGCACCAACATATAATTTAGTACGCAAAACATTTGCACAGGACTTCAACCAAAATAAACCATATAATGAATTTGCCGGGAAGCTGATAAGCGCACAGGGATTTGTAAGCTCAAATCCATACGCACTGTATATAGGCAGATTTGAAAATCCCGAAGATGCCGCAGGTAATGTAATGAAGATATTTACAGGCCGGCAGATCCAATGCGCGCAATGCCACAAACACCCGTATGAGAATATTTCGCAGGAAGATTTTTATGGGGTGGCATCATTTTTCTCGCGCAGACAGGTGCTGCCATTATTAAAGAAAGACCAGGCGCAGAAAATTACTAATGTTATTACAAAGATGGAAAAACAGATTACGAAAGCGCGTGATATGGAAATGGAAAATAATACCGAAGGTACTAACGAAATGAACGATGAAATGATGAAAAAGGAAGAACATAAAAATATTAAGAAGAAAAATAACGATAAGGGCAAAAATAAAAATAAAGAAAACAAGAAAAGAAATATTCCGCCGCAGTGGGCAATTGACAGTCTAAAGCAGAGAATGAATGATTCCACTTTTAAGCCGGACCTCCTTGTTTGGGATGCTGTTAATGGTCAAATGACATATGAAGTAAAAGGAGAGAAAAAAACCGTTTATCCTAAATATCTTGGTGGCGCGTCGGTATCAAGCGATGCGGGTATAGATAGAAGAAACCTGCTTGCTGAAAATATTACCGTTACAGAGCAAAGGCAGCTTGCAAAAGCTTTTGTGAACAGGTTCTGGAAACATTTCTTTGGGTATGGATTTATTAATCCCGTTGATGATATGACAGAAGGCGATAAGGGCAGTAACCCTGAGCTTTTAGATAAATTAACAGATGAGTTTTTGAGCAGAAATTTTGATATAAAGGCTCTATTCAGGTTAATAACAAATACCGATGCTTACCAGCTTAGCTCAACACCAAACAGTACCAATAAAGATGACCATGAATATTTCTCGAGGGCAGTGTTAAGACCAATGGACCCGGTGCAGCTATCGAATTCACTATTATCATCAAGCGGGTATTTTACTACAGGCAATATGAAGAACAAGAGCTCTGAGGAGCTGGCTAAGATAAGGTTCAGAATACTGCAATTGTTCGTTTATACTTTTGATAATGATGAGAC
>JBDTNV010000103.1:0-11271 GCA_039933555.1 Ignavibacteria bacterium | reverse complement strand
AAACAAGCTCACCCATCAGCTCGATATTTAACGCATTTAGAACATCGGGGCGGTTAAGCTGTATTTGCCCGACTTTCAATCCTTTGGGATTATCTAACTTTGTGACTAATATGTTTTTGTAGGCGGGAAAATCTGACATGAAATTGCTGTTTTTGCTTAATTAATCAGCAAATTTAAGGAATTTGGGGGAGATTTACAATGGAAAAGATGAAACTTAGGTAAGAGATTTCATCTAAAATGACCTAATAGACTGTACCAGAGAAAAAAAATATTAAATTTTAGGATCAAATCCAAATTTTTCTTTATAATTAGGATCATCTACTTCTTGATAAAAAAACAAATTGGATGGTTCAAAGTGCAACTTTATAAAAGTTCTATTATCACCATCTTTACCATTTGTAAAATTAGCATAAAAAAAGCGTCCTTCAGGATTTACCTCACTAGCAGCTAGCACAAAATAACCTTTATGGTCAATTACTGAATCTGCCCCGTATGATTCCTTTATTATTTTAGCAAAATCTTCATGAATGAAAAGTAAATAAAATTTTTTCATAACATTTTTCTAAAAATTTATATTTTATTTTTAATATGCTTACTTATTATCTTTATTTCACTTATAGCATCTTCAATATCTTCTTTGTCAATACACGGATACATATGTGAATACATATTCCTGACTCTTTTCACAATTTCCATATGTCCAGTAAAAAATTGAATAGTAGGAAATAGTTGAGGGATACACTCACTTTGAAATTTGATGACAATTTGTTCTAAATGCCCGATTGTAACTGAATGTAATGGTATTAATGTTGTACGTGATGAATCCCCAATCCATGGCATTTTATCTCTTTTTGCTTTTTGGTCCGCGACATATTTGTATGCATCGAAATATCTACTTTTCAATTTGATTTCCCACCAATCGTTACCGTAAATGCTTGATAAAAAATTATTGATAGCTAATCTTAATCCATTTTCAAATTCAAATAATATAGGAAATATCGGAGCGCCAATTTTTACAGCCTTATAGTATTCAGATGGTAGGCTGATATTGTATTTTTTGAAATTAAACATTTCTATTCTTAATTTTTATTTTTTTCTTATTCCTATGTCTAGCAAGCATTACTGCTTGATCTGTGCACGCGCATACGATTGCTATTTCCGCAGTTGATAAAGAGAACTGATCTAAAATTTCAACTTTTCTAGCAAGGCTTGCGACTTTCTCAGTAGAAATACAGAGATAAGCTAACATTAAAAGTGATTTTTTATCGTTTGGAATATCTTTCTTTTTCATTTCTTCTTTGCTTTATTTTTGCGAATGTTTTTTATTACAGCCACAACATGTGAAGAGACACCACAAATAGTGGCAATTTCACTATTACCATATCCTAGTCTATTCAAAATAATAATTTGTTCTTGTTTTGGTAATTCTTTGACTGCAATGTAACCAAATACTAATGATAAATTTGGTAATTTGCTAAATTCTGAATCAATTTTCTTTGGCATTTCTTTTCTTTCTGAATATTATTTTTTTAGTTTTATATTTTTTGGGATCCATTATTTTGCTGAGTTGACCTTTTGTTATTCCTAAAGTTTTTGCAATGTCAACACCGGTAATCTCAAATTTTTGAAGTAATAAAATTAATAATCTTTTTAATTCGTCTAAATCAGTTGACAGTTTATGAAATTCCTTCTCGTTCATTTATGAATTTATTAATATTTATCTCATTTTTTGTGAATTATCTACCACTCGAAGCAATACATCAATCATACTGCATACTCTTAGTGCGTCTTCTTTGGTAAAAGTATCAATAACATGATGATGAGTTAAATTCCTATACGCTTGAATCATACCCTTTATTAAATTTGTATAACCTTCTTGCTCATCTGGATTATCGCTTACCTTTAATAAAGTTCGATTTATATCTCCATTAAATGCAAAGTTTACCAATGGTACTCCTGTCATACGATTTGGAGGTTGTGCTTTTGTCCTAACCCGATCTTCCAATACTAAAGTAGCTTGGTTAATAGCCCTATCGAATTTCGCTTTAGCTAAAATTAAATCACCACATCTTTGCTTTAATTCTAAATCTTGCAATAGGTAATCTATTGCGGTTTTTATAACTACATTCTTACTTGCCTTTGGAGTACTATTGGTTTTTGAACCTTTAATGACTTTTTTACTACTTGGGTTAACTTCTTTTATCAAAGAAACAAGATTATCTCTTACTTGTTGTTGTTTCTCAGGTGAAAGCTTTCTTTGGTAAGCTGCAGTGCCTATATTGTATCCTTTTGCAATTAAAATTAATGCAGCCTCGGGTGATATACCTAATGTCGATGCTTTTTGACTTACACGTACATTAACATTTTTTAAACCTTTATTTTCAATTTTTTTAATTAGTTTCTTATCAAGCATAGCTATATATTATTTGTCTTGTTTCCTTAAGCCTTTTACCATTTTATTTATTGAAGCTTTCCTAATATGCAAGTTTTTTGCAATCTCATCTTGGGTCGCATTACCTTTATATAATTGTACCGCAAGTAAATGTTCTAACAATGTCGAAATTTTATCAAGTTTTTCAACAATTACTTCAAACTCTGTTTTTTGTTTTTTAGCCATTCTATTTTTTAACTTTCTTCTTTTTACTCCTATTTAATTCGACATTCACAGTGTTGCTCGTAGTCCCGATAAAATCAGCAATTTCTTTTTGTTTAAATCCTACTTTATTTAATGATAATATTTTGTCCTTTTGAGACATATCCTTTGTAAAGATTAAAACTAATAATTTGTTCATTTTTTTTATTTGTTCTACGAATTCTTCAGCCATTTTTACTGACTCCTTTTTTCGAAAAGTATTTATATATTTCGCCTACTTTTTCTGATCCTATTTTTAGAGCATCTTTAATTTCGTCTCTATTCGCACCTGCTTTGGCTAGATCTGCTATCAATAATTTTTGCAATAAATCAATTATTGTTTCTTCATTAGATAATACTTTCTTAGTCATTGGTTGCCTCTAAATTCTTTTTTAATTCGTTATAGGGCAAAATTTTGTCAATTGTTTTATCACCAATTTTTAAAACCTTAGCGATTTGTTTTTTTGTTAAACCACATTTAGTTAACTCAATTATTATAAGTATATCTATTTTATTGGTTAAAATTTCTAATTGTTTTTCCATAATTATATTATTTTTTTGTAGAATTTTCCTTGTTTTTTTATTAGGCCTAATTGCTCCCATTTTTGCCATACAGTCGAAATAGAAAATTTTGACATTCCAATCTTTTTTTCAATTTCCCTTATTCTCTCTTTCCCGGTCATTGCATATAGTTTTTTCAACTTAGGGTTTTTCATTTCCTCAACAAAGATTGGAGACAACTGTGCTTTAACAAGAGCTTCTAGAAGCTCTATAATTCTATCTTCTTTTTCCATAATTAAATTTTTTAAGGGTCCACATCAAAATTCCTAAAAAACCCTGATATAATTGGTTGATTAAACAAAACTTACTTAATTTTATTTGACAAATCAAGAGAATTTTAAAAGTATATAGTTTAGTTCTTTTCTTTGTATTTTTGAATGAATTTAACTTTTTTATTATGAGAAGAATAAACAATGGTATTCAATACTATGGTTTACCTGGTACTACAGAAGAATGCAAGGAAGCGGTTATTAGATTATTACAAAATAACAAGAAAATTTTAAAAGCTAACATTCTTTCATATAAAAATAGACACTGCTTCTTATTTTTTGTTGATGCTGGAGATCCTATTATAATCAAATCAGGTTTTACATCTGGTTATTTAGGAACAGGACCTAACGCGTTTTCTTACATATTGCAACTTTTAGATATTTATAATGTTGAAATAGAGGAGTATAAAATAAAAAAGACACTCTTAAACAGAATTGACAATTCATTGATGCTAGCAACTGATTTAGAAGAATTGGAAAAATCTAATCCTGTTATTCCCACACGATGGTATGATTATATTCATGAAAGGGATGAGAATCTTATGGAGAAAGGGAAATTATGGAAGGAATTTCATCCCATAATACCATTTGCAATTATTGATGCTCGAATTGCTGATCTGGCAATAAATTTTTGGGATAATCCTGATGAAAAATTGTTGACTGGTTATAGAAGATTGGAGGATATAGTTCGAAATCGAACGGGGCTCGATGAACACAGTACTAAATTGTTTGCTGTAGCTTTTAAAGAAGCACTAGAATGGAAAAAAATGAATGCTGCTGAACAAAATGGACGCATACAACTTTTTTATTCAATTTATACAATGTATAGAAATCCTAGAGCTCATAAAGAACTAGATAAATATGATAATAACCACCTTTTATCAGAATTTCTCTTATTAAATCATTTATATAAACTAGAAGATGAAGCTGTTGATAGAACTTAATAACTAAAAAATGGAATCTACTTTTACAGACTGGTTAGAATCAATTTCTACTGCAGTTGCAGCAGCAGCAGCTATTTATGCAGGTTATTATGCACACAAAGCATATAAAAAGCAAAATAAAGACGTACAAGATCAAATAGATAGTTTAAAAAAATTAGCTGATCACCAATCTAAAGAAAATGAATTGAACGAGAGAAGGTTAGTAATCGAGGAAAATAATAGGATATCCTTGATTAAACCGCACTTAGTAGTAAGTTATTCAGGTTATGAAGAGCCTTTTCTTGAATTCCAAATAAAAAATCTAGGAGGTATTGCAAAAAACCTGATACTACGGAAATATTTTTCGATGAGTGAATCCTTTGAAAATATCAGAAAGTTGAAAAATATTGCAAAAGATGAGATAATTACTATGAATATTGAAATTAAAGATTTAAATCCAATAATTAATTTTCAAATCACATATGAAGACGAAGATAAAAAAAGATATTTATTAGAATATGAGTTTAATTGCAATGGTGATTATCTTCATCTTTATAAAAGCGAGGAGAAATTTATTTAGGGATTATTCACCATGTTTCATCTTATAAAACTCTGAATTCTTTATTTTTTCTTCATCGCCAATTTCAAGGATATCCAATTTACCAAGGAACTGCACATTTGCGCCTTCTTTTATTTCAACACCGCCTTTTATTGTGACATTTGAGCTTTTGCCAAAAACAACATTTGCTCCTTTGCCTATTATGACCTTCGGCTTGCTAGAAGCGGGTTCGTTTACCCTGTATATAGTTGAGCAGTAGCTGCATTTGATTTTGTTATTGCCCAACTCTTCAAATTCATGCGACCCGCACTGGGTGCATTCGTATTTTGTTAGTTCCATAAGACCCCTCCCCAACCCCTCCCCGAGGGGGAGGGGCGAGATAGATAAATTTAAAATATTTTTTATTTGACCTTCACTATAACTCCCTCTCCTTTGGAGAGGGTTGGGGTGAGGTCATTCTATTATCAAAGATTTTTCTTTCCTGCTAAAGTTGCGCCAGATAATAGCTCCGAATATAATCAGGCCGCCGATGATCGAGTACACTGAGGGAGCCTCGCCAATTCCGATAAATACCCAGATCGGATTGAAGATAGCTTCTAGTGTTGCGATTATCATGGATTCCGTAGCCGATACATATTTTATTCCCTCGTTAAAAATAATATAGCTGACGCCTATCTGTATTGCACCCATGTAAAGTAATATCAGAGCTTGTGTGAGGTCGAGCGAGAAGTCAGGGAATACTATGAAGAATGCAATAATTGCAACAATCACATTTCCCATTATGACATTGTTGAGCGTGTTATCATTTTTATGCTTTACCTTTTTGTATTTAAGCAGCAGACTGAACATTGCAAAACAAAGCCCTGAGCATATCGCAAGCAGGTTACCGTAAATATTACCAAGCTCCAGCTTCCCGAAGAAAAATAGTATCATTCCAAAGATACAAATGATAATTGTAATTACGTTTTTGGATTCGAATTTTGTCTTTAGCAAAAGCGGTTCCAGAACGACTAAGTACATTGGAGCGGTGAACTGCAGAAATATTGCGTTTGCAGCCGATGTCATTTTTGTTGCTATGACAAATAATATCAGTATTCCCGCATAAAATATTGCAGCAAAGTTTGAAACTGTATCAAACTCGAATTTCAGCTTTTGTTTCCGGGCAACCGTTATGAAAAAGACCGTTAGCGCAGCTATCAGTGAACGGAAAAAGGATATCTGGAATGCATTTATCGTAAGGTATTTGATGAAAAAACCGCTTGTACTCCATAGGAATGCAGTGAAGGAAATGTAGATGAGTCCTTTTTTGTGAGTTGGTATGCGGCTGAGCAGTTTTTTCATTGGTGCAATATCTATCAAATTGTAACGTAATTCAATGATAGCCCTCACCCCTAACCCCTCTCCCAGAGGGAGAGGGGGAGCACATAGTAATAATTTTTGCATTCCTCACCTCTCTCCTTCGCGCTTTTTGCGTCCTGCGCTTCTGCTTTGCGGGATTAGGAGAGGGGACTAGGGGAGAGGTAAACTTCCGATGAATTTAAGTCATCGGATAAGTATATTTGTAGTATGGAAACTTGTACAAACTGCGGTTATGAATTCGAAGGTAAATACTGCCATCACTGCGGGCAGGAAAGAGTTAAAAGGCTTGAAATAAAATCAATTGTTCACGAAGTGACCCATGGGATTTTGCATTGGGAGAATTCAATTTTAAAAACCTTCAAAAGTCTTCTCTTGAAACCGGGGCAGACAGTTAAGGATTATTTATCAGGCAGAAGAAAATCTTTTATCAAGCCGTTTTCGTATTTCATTTTCATACAGACAATATTCGCGGTAGTATTCCACAGGATGAGCGAGAAATATTTCGCATTCATGAATGTAAATATTACAAGCGATAATGCAAAAGAATTAACGCGCATTTCTGAGATACAGCACATTGTGGGCCAATATGTAAATTACTTTAATTATTTTATGCCCGTTATTCTTGCGTTTTTCTTCTATCTTTTTTTCAGAAAAAAAACGGGTGTAAACTACGCGGAGTCACTTGCAGCGGCTTTTTTCTGGGTGGGTACTACGCTTGTCTTTTCAGTAGTGCTGATGCTTCTATCCGTGATAGATATAAGGATTTGGAATGCAAGATTTTTTATTGGCACTGTATATTATATATACGCTATGATAAGATTCTCGGATATTTCAATAGTAAAAGGAATATTTAAGGGTATAGCGGTTACTACACTTAGCTATGTTGTATATATATTGTTTGTATCAGTTTTGGTAATTTCTTATCTATATTTTGCAGAAGGGATAAATATTTTTAATGCTTTTTCTGCCCCGAAATAACAGTAATTGTCGGTGAAATAAAAACTGAGTCTTCATCTTTTTTGTGATTGTTCCAGTCTTTATGCATCATGTCACCCTCACTTTGAGTAATTACGCCAAGATCAACCATCTGCTGAATGTGTACGGTAAAGAATTTATCAGCCCATTGGAATACACCGCTTGAAGGTCCGCCGCATTGCGCAACAGGATAATATTCTTTTAATTCCAGATTTCTTTCCCTGAACATTTTTGGTAATGCTGCGCCAATGTATGGGTCGCCGCCGCCATGAACCCAGTAAGCGCGTACAGCATCAGCCATATTATCAAAAGCGCCGCCTTTAGGGAATAACGCAAGCCCTTCGTAGGCATAATCCATGAAAGAAATTATTCCACCCGGTTTTAATGAACGGGTAAGCTTATCAAGAAATATTCCGGCATCCGGGACAAATGAAATTACCCAGCGCGCAAAGATAACATCAAAATATTGTTCCGGTAATTCTGTTGTTTCAACTGAACCGTGGATCACTTTGAGATTTTGAATATTCTTCTCAGCTGCATAATTCTTTAAATAATTAACATACATTTCTGAAGGTTCTAAGGCGGTTACTTCGCCCGATATGCCGGTTCTCGCAAGCAGATCAGCGGATACAAAGCCGGGTCCTGCCCCTGCATCCAGAACTTTTAATCCCTGGGTGATATTCAATTTATCCAAAAATGAATCAGTAATTTCTTTCCACACGCCATGCTGAAATCGGAGCCTGTTTAACTCATAATCACTCACACCCAGAACATAATCTTTATTTGTCATTTTATATCTTTATAAATTTGTTCCAAATATAACTTTGTTTTCACTATACTTCCACCGAAAAATTTACATTGAATTATAATAAAGGCAACCCCCGTTTGGGATTCAGGAGAATTACAGCGATAGAATAAATTGCATTTAATAGTTGCTGAAGAAATGCTCCCCCCTTTAAAAAAAAGGGGGGATATTTTGAAGAATCTTACCGGTTATCAATAAACAGACTTATAGGGTTTTCGGCTGTTGGAATGCTTTTAATTATCTCAAGCTGGCTAAGATCAACTATTGCAAGTGAGTTTGCGCCCTGGTTTGAAACAACGGCATATTTGCCGTCTTTTGTCGTGATAACCCATGTAGGCATTCTTAAGCCATAAAGCGTTTTTATTAAGCTGTCAGAATTAATATCAATTATAGAAAGAGTATTATCTACTACATTGGTTACGAGTACATATTTATTATCAGGAGTAACCGTAATGCCACGTGGTGACGGGATATTTTTTATTTTCAGTATAACGGAATCTTTATTAATATCAATTTTAACAACTTCGGCAGAGTCAAAATTAGCCAGGTAGCCGAATTTGTTATCGCTGGTGAAAGCCATAGCCATTGGTCTGCCGGGTGTTTCTATCCGTTTTGTGATATGGAAAGTAACCGGGTCGAGGATAAATATATAAGGAGTAAATATCTGCGGTACGTAAATTTTACCTTTTTCGTTAAGATAGTACATATATCCGGTACAAATTTCACCCATTGATGTAATGGAATTATCTTCGGTATTAAGAACATTTATCCCGCTGGAAGACTGGTGGGTTATCAATATTTTCTTCTGTTCCGGTATTTCCAGAAGTGCGGATGGATGTTCAGATGACTTAACTGTTGCAAGTGTTTTGTTTGTTTTTGTATCGTATACAGTCACATCGTTTGAATGGAAATTAGCAATGTAACCTTTGGTTCTGTCTCCGGAAACAATCGAAATATCCGCTCCGCTGCCGCAGGGAACCTTCCCAACAAGTTTCATCTCAGCGGGATCGAACACGCTTACAAAATTATTTGAAATGTGTGACACATAAATTAAACCGGGTTGAGATATCTTTTCATATTGTTCAGGAAGCACGTAATTTTTCTGTTCATCAGTGTATTTTTCTTTTTCTACAGCGCATGAGCAAAGTAAAATTGAAATAAATGCAAACAATATGAAGTTTAAATGTTTCATATATTAATTAATTTATTTTAAAAGTACCATTTTATTTACAGCTGAAAAACTGCCTGCGGTAATTTTATAAAAATATACACCGCTTGGGTAGCTGCTTCCGTCAAAATTTACTTCGTATGTACCGGGTTGTAATTGTTCATTGACAAGAACAGCAACTTCCCGCCCAAGGATATCATACACAGAAAGGAATGTCTGTGCCACCGATGCACCGTTAATATCAAACCTGATTTTTGTTGATGGGTTGAATGGATTTGGATAATTTTGGTATAAACTGAACTCATCAGGAATTTCATTATTGCCTGCAATACCTGTTGTTATAGGTCTAAGCTTAATATTTGCAATAACAGCCTGGTCATTTACGGCAGTAATATTCTGCACTGTTTTACTGTAATAGCCCGGAGCTGAAAATGTAAGATTGTAATTGCCCGCTATTATCATCCTGTAATACATCCCGAAAGTGCTATCTGAATATACTTCAGAGCTATCCATATCAAAGCCAGTAATTGTTACTTTTGCTTTAATTGGCGCATCAGTTAATGAGTCAGTAACGGAACCTCTTATTCCGTACTGTGTCTGTTTTAAATAATTTATGAGTGAACGGTAATTGTAATCCCAATGCGCGGGCAGCTGCGCCGGTGGAAGAAGCTTTGTATCTGATACTTCGATAGTAACTTCTCTACCGTGCCTATAGTATATCTGGTAATCCTGCCTTGAGCCGTGAACATAATACCATGCGTAACCGTTCGTAATACCATTAACATATCCATTCATATATGTTGATGGCGCGTAGGTGTGAACTGTATCCGCATATTTTCTGCTTACCCTTACCCACCATGCATCATCCGAGCTCAGGCGTGACCAGCTATCCCAGGGATAATTAACAACTTCTGTGCCGCCATGAAAATTTGCAGAAAGCCTGAAATAATTTAGCCCTGCAAGATTCATAAAAAGGATTGTTTCAGGCTGAAGCGGGGCAGTGTTGGGACCGTCAACTCCCGGGTAGTTACGGTTCAGGTCATAATTATTCGCATTATATCTTACTGCTCCGTTGACCGTACTGTTACCGCTGCGATAAGTTCCGTCAGGGTTTCCAAGCGGGTTTATCCATATTTCAGTATTATTTACAAGCTGGTATATTTGCGGGTCAACAGCATAACGGTTGAGTAAATAGTAAATTAATCTCAGCATCAATATATATCCTGTAGTTTCATCACCATGCATAGATGAAGTGTACATTACTTTAGGTTCAGCTTCGTTTTGGTTTACACTATCGGATATTACCGCAAACAAAATCTGCCTTCCCTGAACAGTTGTACCTGCGTTTACGATGCGGCATAAGCCGGGATAGTCGGCTGCAAACTGATTCATCATTGCAACATATGCTTCGTATGTGGGGTATGCATCCCATTCCAATAATTCAGCCGGGCTGCTTTTCATGTTAAGATCAAAGTTTGCATCACCCGGATGGGGAAGAACGTTAAATGGAATATTAAGTTTTAAAAATTCACTGAATTCAGCTTTGTTTGCATAAGCGAATACAATTGAGCCTTCAAAGTTATCAATAGAAATAATTTTAGAAAGTTCATTCAATCTTGCTTTATCAAAAACTTCAAATGTAAAATATACTTCACCTTTAGTTTCAAGGTATTCGGTAGCTTTTTGTACTTCAACTGAATTGGATTGGGAAAATGAAGTAAATGAATTAAAAACCAGGATACAAAATAAAGTTATATATATATGTTTCATAGGAATGTTTTATTAGAATGCGTATTATAACAATATAAAATACACACTAGAGTTATTGTTTTCCTATGATTTTACACACAATAAAGTATGATAATTGTACAAAGATAAAACCGTGAATTTAGGCTGTAATCAATAAAAACCCCCAAAAAGCCAGATAATTATACAGAATATATTTCAATCAAAAGTTAAAACTCAGCGCTTACACCAATTGTAGGAAGAATTCCAAGGTTTTTGTCTGTTTTAATTTCGC
>JBDTNV010000102.1:0-11371 GCA_039933555.1 Ignavibacteria bacterium | reverse complement strand
GAAGAACAAACTTAAAAGTTTTCAATTAATATCCGGTAGAGACAGGTCTGTGACCTGTCTAAAATGAGAGGGGTCACTGTCAAAACCGTTCATAGCAGACCCCTCTCTACATGAAATAATTTTATCCATGAAAAACATCCTCATCACCGGCGCATCGGGAACACTTGGCAAACAGCTCTGCAAAGTTCTAACCTCTCACAACATACCCTACATCGCAATTTCAAGAAATGAGGTAGATATAGAACCGCCCGCAAAATGGATGTATATTGATCTGAACTCGGGCGAAGGACTTGAAAAACTTCCGCGGCAAATCGATACGGTTATTCATCTCGCATCAAATGCGTCGAACAAAAATTCAGCATCAGATCCCGAGCTTACCAATGAAATGCTGAAATTCTCCAGAGCAAAGAAAGTTTCGCATTTCATATATATGTCAATTGTTGGTATTGATAAAATTCCATACCCGTATTATGAGCAAAAGCTGCATTCCGAAAATCTTGTCATATCGGGAAATCTTCCCTATACTATCTTCCGCGCAACGCAGTTCCACCAGCTTATTGATTTTTTCCTCAGCAATTCCTTAAAATTCCCAATAGCGCTGCTGCAAAAGAAATTTAAGTTCCAGCCTATCGACCCGAAGAGCGTTGCTAAGAAACTGTATGAAATCTCGCAAGGTGATCCGGTAACCGGAATTGTGAATCTTGGAGGACCTGAAATATTAACTTACGGCGAAATGTACACAGACTGGCTTAAGGCAAAAGACAGGAAAGCATTTGTTATCAATCTCCCTGCAATAGGCAATAGATCAAAAGCTTTTGTGAACGGTTACAACACATGCAGTGAAAAAGACTCACAAGGCGCTACATGGAAAGAATATTTAATTTATAAATACAGGAGAAATTTTTAATGGAATCAAAACAATGTCCAAAGTGCCACGCGGAAATGAAAAAAGGATTTTTCTACGTCCGCAATAACGAAAATGCTATATTCTATAATTTTGTGGTGTGGGTAGAAGGTGAAAAAGAAAAGATAACAAGCTTCATGGGTACGCATGCCTCGGCGCCGCAATACCCGGTAACTCCCTACAAATGCGCCAACTGCGGATTGATTGAGCATTACGCCGACCCTGTCGAAAAATGGAGACATTAAATATTAATGTAGAGACAGGTTTGTAACCTGTCTAAAGGCACAGGACCCGCAAAATTATAATGCAAACGCTGGTTTGGTAAGTAAGACGGGTCATAGACCCGTCTCTACAAAAAATTATACTGTAACCCCAAATTTCCTGTATTCTATATTACAATATTTCCTTATATTTGCCATATCAAAGTCCTCCTCAGCATCACCACAGTAAAAATCACTAATTAATTTAATACTATCAATGAAACGTACTTTAATTGCGCTTCTTGCCTTCATTTTCAATTCTGCTTTAATTTTCTCCCAGACATCGCTTCCGGCCGGGTATTACTTCAAAACCCTGGCAAATGGGCTTGATGTACTGGTTGTGGAAGATAAAAGCGTCCCCATTGCAACAATAGAAATAAACGTAAAGAACGGCGCCTATACTGAATCAGCGGAGTTCAGCGGGCTCTCACACTTCTACGAGCACATGTTCTTCAAAGCCAATAAAGATATCCCCTCACAGGAACAGTATCTCAAACGGGCAAATGAGCTTGGCATGTCATGGAACGGCACAACATCAACTAACCGTGTGAACTATTTTTTCACGCTCCCGACCCGCAATCTCGATGACGGCTTAAAGTTCATGAACAGCGCCATACGCTACCCGCTATTTCTTGAGGATGAAATGACAAAAGAGCATCCGGTTGTGAATGGTGAGTTCCAGCGCGGTGAATCAAACCCGGAATTCAATCTGTACTATGAGTTTCAGGAAAAAATGTGGGGCAAAGATAAAAGCCGCAAAATACCTATTGGCGATCATGACGTGATACTTTCTGCAACACCCGAGAAAATGAGAACCATTCAGCAGAAATATTACTGGCCGAATAATTCTATATTAATTGTATCAGGTGATGTTGAACATAACGAAGTATTTGGTAAAGTTGAAAGCGTTTTCGGTGACTGGCAGCCATCAGGTTTCAATCCTTTTGAAAAATTCCCTATACCTGAGTTCAAACCTATCAAAGAAGATATTTATTTTGTTACCACAAGCGAAAATGCGCAGGCACCTGTAATTTATCTCGGCTGGCACGGACCCGATACCAGAAAAGATGTTAAGGCAACATATACGGCAGATGTATTTTCTTATATAGTGAATCTTGAATCCTCGAAATTCAGCAAAGAGTTAATTGATGCAGGCCTTGCGCTTGAGGCGTCAGTGGGATACTCAACCGATATTTATACCGGCCCGATACAGATACGTATAGTTCCAAACCCGAAAAAGATAAAAGAATGCCTGGCTATGCTTGAAGAACATATAGGCATGTGGGATTCAGATGATTACTTCACTGATGAACAGCTTGAAACAGCCAAGAACCAGCTTGCCATTCAGGAAAAATACAGGATGGAGCAAACTTCAGGATATTCACATGCCCTTGGATTCAATTGGGCAATTAAGGATCTTGATTACGGCTTCACTTACATAGAAAACAATAACAAGGTAACGCGCAATGATATAAAAAAATATGTGCGGAAATATATCAAGGATAAACCAAGGGTTTCGGGGCTGCTTCTTTCACCCGGGATGAAAAAGACAATGAACATCAGTAAATTTGAGGACCTTTTAAATTAATAAGAAAGAGTTAATTCAATAATAAGAATATGAGAACAATTAAAATATCAAAAGCCTTTTTTGCAGTACTGCTTCTTGTAGCTTCGGCCTGGGGAGCTAATATATTTTCACAGGATCCCATTAAAGAGCTAAATGTTGAAGGTTTTAAGGTCATACTAAAGAACACGGGCAAAGATGTAATAAGCGCCCGTTTATTTGTAATTGGCGGCACGGCAAATTATCCATTGGATAAACAAGGTATAGAAGCGCTTGCTTACAGTTATATTATCAAAGGCGGCACAAAAACAATAAGCAAAAGTGATTTCCTTGCAGCGGCGGAAAAGATAGGCACAACTTTCGATAGCGACGCCTCTCTGGATTACGGCGAGCTTAATATGCAGTGCTTAAAAGAGGCGTGGGATAAATCGTGGTTATTGTTTACTGATGCGCTGATGAATCCGGCTTATGACCCGGGTGAATTTACAAATAAAAAGGAGCAGTACATATCATACGCGAAGCAGAATGAGGGCGATCCTGATTCAAGGCTTGAACGTATCACCGTAGAAACCGCTTTCAAAGGGAAAAATTATGAGAAAGATCCGTACGGCAATGAAAATTCGCTTGCAGCATTAAGTCTGGATGATATCAAGGCTTTTATTTCCTCAAATCTTTGCAAGCAAAGGGCTTTCCTTGTAATAACAGGCAATGTAAGCGAAAGTGACGTTGTAGAAAAAGTTAAGTCAACGCTATCTAAGCTTCCTGATGGAACTGCTTCGGTTAAAGAGACTGTAACAAAAATTGAACAGCCTGCTCAGGATATAGAATCACGTAAGATATCGACAAACTATCTCTCGGGAATAATGTCAGGCATTCCGTGGGATTCACCCGATGCAGTTTCTATGATGGTGGCTATGAGCATAATGTATGATAAATATTTCCTTGAGCTTCGCTCAAAACGGGGACTCTCATACGCGCCCGCCGCATATATGAACGGCAATGCGATCACGAACCCGTTCAGCGTTTTTTATATCTCGACAGATCATCCAAAAGATGCAATACAGGTAATGGTCGATATTATAAACAATGTAAGGAAGAACGGCTTTACAGATGAAGAGTTCGCAAAATCAAAGGAATCATTCTTAACCCGCTATTTTATGAGGCTTGAAACAGCATCAAGCCAGTCACTGAATATTGGCAGGTGGAAGCTTAGAGGTAACCTTGGTGCATATGAAAATTTTGAATCCATGGTAAACGCAGTAACCGTACAGGATATAAACCGTGTATTCACAAGCAATACGGGCAATATAAAATGGAACTACCTGGGCGATGAAACCAAGGTAAGCCCCGAAGACTTCAAACAGCTCGATAAAATAGGCTTTTAGTAATCCGTTGCCGCAGCCTTTAGGCTGCGATTTCAGAACGCAAGCTAAAGCTTGCGACTACATATGATTATGTTTTTTGGAGAGAGGTCAAAAAACCTCTCTCTTCTTTTATATACCCTTTTCTTTTATCACTTCTTTTTAAAACCATTCCCCTTAAATTCGCAAAACAATTTTAAATCAATTTATACTAATTCAATTTTATGCAGAGAGTAAAACTTTTTGAAGCAGCTCATAAAGGATTGCGCAACGCCCTTTCGCAATTTTCATTCTTACTGGGCAAATGTGATTTCAGTAACTCGAAAGATGTTAACCGTCTCCACTCGCTTGGCAAAGATATTTGTATGCTGCTTAACTCACATGCAAATGATGAAAACACAATTGTGCTTGCAGAGCTTGAAGCAAAGTTACCCGGCTCATCTAAATATGATATGGATGATCACGAGAGGCTGGAAAAAGATCAGGATGCAATTGAAAGGCTTTTGGATGATATTAAAACAGCGCAGGCTAAAGGCGGTGATGTATCAGGTATGGGAGCCGAGCTGTATATTAAGTTCGCGAAATTCCACGGTGAGTACCTTTTGCACACAGTCGGAGAGGAAACCGATACCCAGCGGCAGCTTTGGGAAAACTTCACTGACCAGGAAATACATGGTATGCGGGGAAGAATTATCGGCCGCTTCTCGCCTGATGCGTTTGAAAAGTGGCAGGCTTTTATTCTGCCCGCAATTACACATATTGATAGAGCCATGATGTTCGGCGGGCTGAAGGCAAACGCACCGGAACAATTTACAAAAATGATGGTAATGGCGGAAAAATTCCTGCCTCGAGAAGACTACACATTATTGAAAAACAGCCTAAAGTAAAAACTGCTTGTCATTCCTGCGAAGGCAGGAATCTTGTTTTTAATTATTGAAAAAACTACTATTAAAATTATGAATGTAGAAACGATCAAAACCGGCAAATGCCCCGTTTGCGGCTCCACAGAAGTGTACGATAACAGGAACACAAATCAGGCGGGCGATAGAAAGTATATCAACGTTACCTCAATTTACAGCTTTTCTGTTGAAGCGTTCGTCTGCGTGAATTGCGGATATTTTAAGGAGTTCATCCGCGATATTGATATTAAAAACGAGAAGCTTAAGGAAAAAGTAAAAGATAAGTGGAACAAAACTGACAGCATAGCAAATGGATAACAACTCATTAAAAACAGGCAAATGCACAAAGTGTAATTCAGAAGAAGTCTATACTGATACTATTTACACAAAAAGCAGTGAAAGGATGATACTTCCTGTTTCAGGTTTTGCGCGCATATATTTTGATATTTACATATGCATAAATTGCGGTTATTTTGAAGAATATGTCGCCGATAAGGACCTGAGGGATGAAAAGAAAGTAGATAAGATAAAAAAGAACTGGAAGAAGGTGAAGTAAAATTGCTGAAAATATAAGTGGACGAAGAAAGACCAGTTCAAAATATTAAACAAGACCCCTTCCTCGCTCTGCGCTATGCGGAGTTCCGCTACTATCTCTTTGCAAATTTCTTTGTAACTGTCGGACTTCTTATTCAGGAGGTCATAATCGGCTATGAGCTTTACCGCATCACCCATGACCCGCTTGCGATCGGCTTAATAGGGCTTGCGGAGGCGATTCCCTTTATATTGCTTTCACTCTTCGGGGGACATTATAGCGATAAACTATACAAAAAGAATATTATGCTCTGGTCACTTGCCTTTACAATGATAGCATCCGTTGTGCTGTATATACTATCGTTTAGTCTATTGAATGCTGAGCATGCCGCAGAACTTAAATATACCATATGGGGAGTGATATTTTTTATCGGCATATGTAAAGCATTTTTCTTTCCGGCGTCAACATCCATAAAAGCATACCTTGTACCCCGTGAAGCATACGCGAATTCATCCACATGGAGCAGCTCCTCATGGCAGACGGGTGTTATCATCGGTCCCGGTGTATCCGGATTCCTCTATGTAATTTTTGGTTTCTCAGGCACCCTGCTTTTTGTAATCGCTTTGATATTTCTATCAATTATTGCCGTTTTTTTCATAAAGAACCGCGCGCCTGATGAGGCAACTGAAGGCACAATGCTTGAGAAAATCAAAGAAGGATTTTCCTATGTCTACAAAACCAAGATAATTCTTTATTCTATTTCACTCGATATGTTCTCTGTCATGTTCGGCGGTGTGGTGGCAATACTGCCCGTATTCGCAACGGATATACTGCATGTCGGCGCCGAGGGCCTTGGCATTATGCGTGCCGCGCCTTCTATCGGAGCCGTGCTGGTTCTATTTGTACTCTCAAAATACTCACCCATGAAACGCGCGTGGCGGAACCTGCTGCTTGTCATTACCGGGTTTGGCATTGCAACACTTGTGTTTGCCGTCTCAGAAAATTTTATACTCTCCGTAGCTGCGCTTTTTGCCACCGGCGCTTTTGATAGCGTTAGCGTTGTAATACGCTCTACATTATTGCAGCTTCTCGTACCTGATAACATGCGAGGCAGGGTGAATGCCATTAACGGAATATTCCTTTCCACTTCAAATGAGGTCGGCGCATTTGAATCAGGCTTAGCGGCAAAAATTATGGGAGGCGTGCCATCGGTTGTATTCGGCGGCGCTATGACTTTAATTATAGTAAGCTACATTTTCTTCAAAAGCAGTGACCTGCTGAAAAGAGATTTTTCGGGGTAACTCCTTTACCACATCTCCAAACTCTGCCCGGCAAAATTACCCCCTATCTATAATTTAAAGCAATGTTTTTCTTGGTTTTACTAATTACAACTATTGAAAGTTAAAAAATTTATGTATATATTTATCATATACACAATTTAAATTGAATATTTTTGATTGATTTCGAAAAAATTGAGGGATTTCAGTGGGATGAGGGAAATATTGAAAAAAACCCGAAAAAACATGGAATATCAAATATTGAATCAGAACAGATCTTTTTTAATGAACCCCTTTTAGTAGCAGAGGATAACTTTCATTCAACACATAATGAAATAAGATACAGTGCCCTCGGTATTACCGATATTGGAAAAAATCTAACAGTTATTTTCACGATCAGGTATAATTTTATAAGAATAATTTCAGCAAGAATAATGTCCGATAGGGAAAGAAAAATATATAATGAAAAAACTAAATAAAATACCCAAGTTCAAAAGCGAAGCAGAAGAAAGAAAATTCTGGAATAAGCATGATACACCGGATTACTTCAACTGGTCTAAGGCAAAACGGGTATCCTTCCCGAATCTTAAACCATCGGTAAGATCAATTTCACTCAGGCTTCCCGAGTCAATGCTAAATGACCTGAAGGTTATTGCCAACAAAAAAGATATCCCGTATCAATCATTAATGAAAATATTTATTTCTGAAAAAATTAAAGAAGAACACTCTCATTAAATAAATAATATGAAAATACAAAAAACAATTATAGGGTTTTGCATAATTATTTTTTTCATTTTATTGACGGGCACACTTTGTTCTCAAACTCCATATTATTCCTTAAAATTCAATATTACCGATAATTCCCCGAAAGATTACATATATGCTGTTAAAGAGCATATCTGTAAATTCGCGTATGATCCGGTTGTTCCTTCAGGTGATTACTAGTTCGGGAAATATACCTCGACGCTTAACTGGCTGAACCTGCCTGACTCAATGATAAATTCACTTAGCTGCAAAAAAGCGGGCTCTACCGAAGTCACGGTCTTCGAAGACGGCAGCCAGCAGATGAAATGGGAGAATATTTTTTCAATTACCATCACGCGCCAAAAAACTAACAGGAAAACCGATGAGTTGGTAAAATATGATACCATGATAATTGTTTTCCCTGTACTCCTGAAATCGTTTGTAACTTATATTGATCTAGGCGCTGTTGAGTTTAAGGAAGGATACTATGAGCTAATTGATGAATTTCTATATGACTCCAATGACTGGCTTAAATTAACCCTTCCGAAGGACAGGAAATGGAAAAGTATTAATTTTGAAGACAGAAAAATAAAGATCGATCCGCGTTCTTTCCCGAAATAACTGATTTTCAGTATATTAGGACTGACAAATCATTGGGATTTTACATTTGATATTATTCTCATAATTTAGCACTCACCATAATTTTATTTAATTCATCCATCTAAATCAATTTATTAATGGCAGAAAACTCAATTCAGTTCACAGCAGATATTGCGGAAATTTATGAAAAATATCTTGCGCCTGTATTTTTTATATCAACATCAAAGGATCTTGTAACTCATATACCTGGCAGTCCAGCTAAAATACTTGAGCTTGCCGCAGGAACCGGACAGGTCACACGGATACTTGTTGAAAGATATCCCGATGCGAAGATATTCGCTACCGATCTGAATCCCGGAATGCTTGATGTAGCCAAACGGATTGTTACCTCAGAAAACATCACCTGGGATATCGTCAACGCCGAAGAAATTCCATACAGCTCAGATGAATTTGACGCTCTTATTTGCCAATTTGGTATTATGTTCTTCCCCGATAAACCAAAAGCTTTGGGCGAAGCGTACAGGGTTTTAAAGCCGGGCGGTACCATAACTTTCAACACGTGGGATAAACTTGAAAACAATCATATTTGTAAATTAGCAGATGATGCAGTAAAAAGTGTTTTTCCGGTTGATCCGCCGCAGTTTTATCACATTCCGTTTTCTATGTATGATACAGTAGAAATGGCTAAGATGATGGAAAGCGCGGGATTCAAAAATGTAAAAGTAGAAAACCGTAAGATGGAAGGATTCTCTGATTCCGCCGAAAATGCTGTACTTGCATTCACCCAGGGTAATCCAATGGCACTGCAGATCAAAGAACGGGATGAAAGTAAGCTGCCTGAAGTAAAAGCCGCAATGCTTGATAATTTCAAAGAACATTTTGGGAATGGTCATTTTAAAATCCCGCTTTCTGAATTCATAGTTACAGCCATAAAATAAATGGAAAAAGAAAACTTAGAAACAGCCGGAAAGTATTACGAAGGGTGGGAAACTTCAAACAAAGAGCTTCTCAAATTATCACCGGAGCTTAAGTTCTTCTCGCCTGATGGCAATTTTTCCACCGCTAAGGAATTCCTCGATCTCTGCTGGCAGTTCAGCGGTACGCCTATGAACAATAAAGTATTCCTTTCCGGTAAAGAAAATGTCTGCGTCAAATATGATTTCCCTTTACCCGATGGCGGCACAAAACCTATTGTTGAATGGCTCTCATTCAGTAACGGTTTAATATCCGAAATACAGGTGTTTTATGAAAAAAATGAAAAGTAAAGATTTCTAAATTAAAATATAGAAAATGAAAATAGGAATATTAGGCTCCGGCGCAGTTGGGCAGGCTCTTTCTAAAGCATTCGCTTCCGAAGGCAATGAAGTTATGCTTGGCACCCGTGACCCGAATGCCGCAAAAATAACTGAATGGCTCGGGAAAGCAGGCAGTGGGATAAAAGCCGGCACTTTTGAGGAAACGGCGAAATTTGGAGAGATAGTTGTACTCTGTTCACTCTTCCGCGCAGTTGAAGATGTGATATCGCTAGCCGGAAAAAAGAATCTTGAAGGCAAAATTGTAATTGATACAACCAATCCAATAGCTGAAGGCCCGCCGGTAAATGGCGTGCTGAAATATGTAAAGGTAAAAGATGGCTCAGCCGGTGAATTTGTTCAGAATCTTCTGCCTGCCTCACACGTTGTAAAAGCCTTTAACAGCGTAGGCAGCCCATTGATGTATAAGCCTGAGTTCACCGATGGCCAGCCTACTATGTTCATATGCGGCAACAGCGAGGAGGCCAAGAAAACAGTTACAGGGATCCTTGAAGCTTTTGGCTATGATGTTACAGACTCCGGCTCAATTGAAGCTTCAAATGCGCTCGAGGGCTTGTGCATAATTTGGTGCGCCCGTGGATTCATAGAAGGTAATTGGAATCATGCATTTAAACTGGTGAAAAAATAAATTAGTTTTAAAATAACTATAAATCTTAAGAGAGGTTCTTCTTAGTCCTCTCTTTTTTAATGGAGAAAAATTTATGTTTGATGAATTATTAAAGATGGTTGCAGGCGAATCAGGTGAGCAGATAATTAACAACCCGCAAATACCCGATGAACATAATGAAGAAGCTATTCAAACAACTACAAGCAGTATTGTAGATACTCTAAAGGGCCAGATATCAGGCGGGAACGGAGCCGATGTGCTAAGTCTTCTCGGCGGGCAAACCGGAGTGCAGGGTAATCCATTGGTTGGAAATTTAACGGCTAACGTAACAAACAGTTTAATGGATAAGCTCGGTGTATCAAACCCGGTTGCCAAACAAATTGCTCAAGCCCTGGTTCCGGTTGTAATAGGTAAGCTTGTGAACCGCACTAATGATCCGAACGATAACGCCTTTGATATCAATTCAATTTTCGGTTCATTAACCGGCGGTAAATCTAACAGGTTTAATATTGGTGGTCTTTTGGCAGGCAGTCAGAATAATCCTTCAGGCGAAGAGAGTTCAGATCTTGGCAGTATCTTTAATTTACTCGCAGGTAAATAACGGGGATAATTGTAGAGAGAGGTTTGCCTATGCAAAATCATTAATTCAAACAATAATAATCCTGCAAAGAGCCCTGCTGCATTGCAAGGAGTGTCCTTAAATTAACATGGTTCGTCATGGTTTTATTCAGCGCCTCTACGCTTCCGCGGATTACAAGGTCATACTTTTCAATATCATTTAAGCCAACGGAATTTGCTATTAAATAAAAACCGGGCTTTGGCAGCGTTTCCAGATCAAGCTTAAGTACCAGCTTGTTATATTTATTGAATGCGGCTATTAATGATTTGCTTGGCTTAATATCATCTCTCTTCAGCAGCTCAAGGCTGCCATACGGATAAAGCCTTTTCGGATGTTCGTCGTAATATTCCACCGTGCTGAAAATATCAATTCCTTTCACAGCTATATCAAGCTCGCCGCTTGGGTACCTTGAAAGAACTTTTTCTATTTTAACGTATGAGCCTGTTCCGTCTATTGAGCCTGACCGTATGAACGGAATGCCGAATAACCCGTCAGATTTTTCTATATCTTCAAAAAGATTTTTATACCTCTCTTCAAATATATGCAGAAACCTTGTCTCACCGGGCAGCACTACAATTCCTAAGGGAAAAAGCGGTATGTTCTCTTCTATGATATGTTCGTCGTTATTTGTCATGTTTTATCTTTCCCTATAAATGGGAATCTCTTTTTCTGTTTGGTAAAATTTCCCTAT
>JBDTNV010000101.1:0-11391 GCA_039933555.1 Ignavibacteria bacterium | reverse complement strand
AAGTTAGTTCATTTCCTTGGGAAAGATAATATAATATTTCACGCGATATTTTTCCCTGCTATGTTAATGGCGCACGGTGGTTTTGTTCTCGCAGATAACGTTCCCGCAAATGAATTTATGAACCTTGAAGGCACAAAGCAATCAAAAAGTAAAGGCCACGCAATATATGTAAAAGATGTAGTTGATAAGTATAACCCTGATGCTATCAGATACTCTATAGCAAGCAATTTGCCTGAAAATAAGGATACTGATTTTTACTGGCAGGACCTTCAGGCAAAGAATAATAACGAGCTGGGCTCAATACTCGGTAATTTTATTAACCGCACATTTGTTTTTGCTGAAAAATACTTCGATTTAACTGTTCCAGCCGCAGGGGAGTATACAGAAATTGATAAAAATATCACAGAAAGTATAAAATCATATTCTTCAAGGATTGCATCTTATTATGAAAATTACAAATTTAAGGATGCGCTGACAGAAACTATGAATCTTGTCCGCGATTCCAATAAATACTTTAACGATACAGAACCGTGGAAAGTAATAAAGGAAGATAAAACAAGATGCGGCACAATTATTAACATATGCCTTCAGCTTTGCAAATCGTTTGCAATAATGTTTAACCCCGTTCTGCCTTTTGCTTCCGGAAAGCTTTTGAGAATGCTGAATCTTACAGAAAGTGAAATGCATTGGGAAAATGCGGAAAAATTAACCCTGCAGCCCGGGCATAAGCTTAATAACCCCGAGATACTCTTCAAAAGAATAGAAGATTCTGAAATAGAAAAATAAGCGGAATTTACAATAGACAATCAGCAATTTGCAATAGACAATAAAAAGTAAAAAGATCCAATAATATAATTAATATTAATGAACGATAATTATTCATATACCTTCGGGAAAAAAGTTTATGACTTAAGCGCAAGGACCCATGTTATGGGTGTAATAAATGTTACGCCTGACTCGTTTTCTGATGGCGGGAAATTTCTGAAGCCGGAAGACGCAATTGCACATGGGAAAAAAATGGAATCAGAAGGCGCGGATTTCATAGATGTTGGCGGTTTATCAACCAGGCCGGGTGCCGTAGAGGTTTCAGTTGATAAAGAGCTTAAGCGTGTAATTCCTGTTATTTCAGCTCTGGCAAAAGAAGTTAGTATTCCAATATCGGTTGATACTTACAGAGCAAAAGTTGCTGATGAAGCTCTGCAGGCCGGAGCGCTTATTGTAAACGATATCAGCGCATTTGGTTTTGATGAAGCTATGGCAGAAACAATTGCAAAGCATAAAGCATCTGCTATTGCTATGCACATTAAGGGAACACCCCGGGATATGCAGAAAGACCCGCAATACGATGACCTGATGGCTGAGCTGATAGCTTATTTTGAAAAGACCGCATGGAAGGCTAATGTTGCCGGAATTAAACAGATTATATTTGATCCGGGTATTGGATTTGGCAAGACTGTTGCTCATAACCTACAGATCCTGAAAAATCTTAATGACCTCAAGAGGCTTGATACGCCTATTATGATCGGTGTATCCAGAAAAAGTATGATTGGCAAGATACTTAATATTGAAGATATCAATGACAGGCACGAAGGTACAATTACTCTTAATACTATTGGAGTCATAAATGGAGCGAACATAATCAGAGTGCATGATGTAACCGAAGGCGTGAGGACAGCCCGCGTACTTGACGCTTACCGGCTTGCCTGATTAAATACGATTTTTTGTAAAAACCCCGAAAACAGTTAATGTTTGCGGGGTTTTTTTATGTCCATTTCTAATTTCATCAGTACTACCGATAATGCGCTATTTGTATCGTATCACCAAACACGCTAGGAATAACTCTTGCATTATGAAACATTTAGAATTATGTTTATAGTAATCAGTTAGTAAAATTAGTTACATTATATAGTAAATACAGGTAGTATAAAAGCAGTATACAAATTTCTTTTATAGGGGGAGAAATTTATGAAAAAATCTACAATTTACATTTTACTATTTTTCATCTTAGCTTGCGTTAAACTTTACTCACAGCCTTATGGATGGTTCGCTCAATCAAGCGGTACCGCCAATAATTTAACAAGTGTATATTTTGCAAATGCCAATACTGGATTAGTAGTTGGCCAGCTTGGCACAGTCGTTAAGACAACCAACGGCGGTACGAACTGGGTTGCACAGGCTAGCGGTGTAAATAACCATTTGTTTGGAGTATTTTTTATTAATCCCACAACCGGCTGGATAGTTGGAGATGTTGGTTTAATTCTCAAAAGCACTAACGGCGGCTCAACATGGGCAGCACAAAACAGTACAACCAATGTTCAGCTTACTTCGGTCAGCTTCAGAGATGCTAACACGGGCTATGTAGTTGGATGGTATGGAAATTTCTTAAGAACAACCAATGGCGGAACTTCATGGACAAAATATCAAACTGCAATAAGCACTAATTTGAACTGCGTTTCTTTTGCAGATGCCAGTATGGGATTCGCTGTCGGACAGTTTGGCAAACTGGTAAGAACTTCAAATGGCGGTGTTAACTGGACTGAAATTCAGACCGGTACATCTGCATTATTGGAATATGTTACTTTCCTTGATCCTTTAACAGGATTGATAATCGGAGAAAATGGTGTTATCCGTAAAACTTCAAACGGCGGAGTTAACTGGATAAATCAAACCAGCGGAACATCAAGCTGGCTCAATGGAATGGCTATTCAAAACAGTAACTTCAATGTTATAGTCGGAGAAGACGGCTTGATACGCAAGACATCAGATGGCGGGGCGAACTGGTATTCACAGACCAGCAATACTGCCAACTGGCTGCGTAAGACAAATTTTTTAGATACAAATACCGGGTGGGCAGTTGGTGATAACGGTACTATTATTAAAACTACAACCGGAGGATGGCTATTGCCCGGCACAGCTAGTTTAACAGGTCCCAATAACGGGCAGACTTGTTTTTCTGTCACAGGCACTCTTGACTGGAGTGATGTTTTCCCGCCGATATGTAACTACCAGCTCCAAATAGCGACTGACCAGAATTTTACCGCTGTAGTTCATGATGTTTCCGGAATAAATGTTTCACAATATGCAATTCCCGCAAATGCATTGAACTATAATACTCAATATTACTGGCGTGTGAAGGCAAGGAACTTTGTCGGCGTTAGCTTAAGCTGGTCTTCCGTAAGGAATTTCCGGACAATTAACCAGAGTGTCACAGCGCCTGGTTTATTACTTCCCGCAAATAACTCAATTGTAAACATTACGCCGCAATTAAGATGGGATTCGATTCCTTTTGCATCAACATACAGATGCAGAATTGCAACTGATACCGGATTTTCAAATCTTGTTATGGATTCATCAAACATAACCGGCAGACAGATCAATGTTCCCGTGGGCAGGCTGCAGCCAAATACAAGGTATTACTGGAAAGTTAATTCAGCAAATACATGTGTCGTAAGTCCATACAGCGTTACATGGAGCTTCACAACTGCAATTACTGGCTTATCTCAAACAGGAAGCGAATTACCCGCAGTGTTTGCGCTTTATAACAACTATCCAAATCCGTTTAATCCAACTACAAATATCAGTTTTGATATTCCGAAAGAATCATTTGTAAAGCTTACCATATACAATTTACTTGGTGAAGAAGTGCTTGTGCCGGTAAACGAAAAAATGGATGCGGGCAAATATTCATTCCTATGGAATGCGTCAAATTATTCAAGCGGATTATATATATACAGGATTGAAGCAAAAAGTTTATCACAGGAAAATTTTGTTAAAACCATAAAAATGGTCTTGGTAAAATAGAAGTGTTAAAAAAACAATTAAACTCTAAAAGGGGGGAAAGATGAAAAAGATAATTACAATAACAACAGCAATAATGCTGATTATTACATCTGTTTCATTTGGACAATTAGTTACAAAGGTTTTAAGCTATAACGGAACGGGCAACCAGATCGATAAATGTACAGGTATTGTACAGGATAATTTTGGTTTTGTTTATGCAACAGGTGTAAGCATGGGCTTAACCGGAACCAAAGAAGATTATGCAACCGTTAAATACGGCGAAGACGGCGATTTCATCTGGGCTGTTCGCTACGACGGGCCGGGACATAATCTGGATTATGCATCGGCAATCACCATTGATAATGCGGGTAATATTTATGTAACCGGCTGGAGCCGCACAGGCACTGGCTATGGTTCTGAAGATTACTACACTATTAAATATAATAACAACGGTCAGCAGCTTTGGGCGGCCAGGTATGATGGAGCGGTGACTGCAGATTGCTACTATTATGATTATGCAAAAGCAATTGTTGTAGATTATTCCGGGAATGTTTACGTAACCGGCGAGAGCTGGGGGAACGATAATCTAAACGGTGATTATCTTACAATAAAATACAATTCAAGCGGCGCAATACAATGGGCAAAAAGATACAATGGCCCTTCAAGCAAGAATGATTATGCTACTTCAATTGGTTTAGACCCCTCAGGCAATGTATATGTTACCGGTGCCAGCGAAATGAACGGAAAAGGCTATGATTACTTATCTGTTAAGTACAGCCCAACCGGCCAGCAATTATGGACAGCAAGATACGATGGACCTGCTTATCTAGATGATAAAGCAAATGAATTAAGGACAGATGGAGGCGGAAATTTATATGTAACAGGTTCTTCACACGGCGGTACTTCAAAGCTTGATTATGTAACTATTAAATATAATACAGCCGGTACACAGCAGTGGCTAAAAAGATATTCAAATCCCGCAACAAATGATACAGATGTTGCAACAGGTATAGATATTGATGTATATACAAATGTATATGTTACAGGCTACAGTAAGGGTCCGGTTGTAGGCACAAGCCCGGTACATTATGATTTTGCAACTATAAAGTACCAATCATCAGACGGTGCCCAGTTATGGCTGGATAGAGTCGATGGCGGCGGATCTGATAAAGCATGGGATATTAAAGTTGTTAACAAAGGCTGTATACAGCCTCACTTACAGGGCGGTCTCGGGGATATCCCCTGTTGGGACGTATTTGCTTACGTAACAGGTGAAAGTTATAAAACAGGTTCAGGCAATGATTTCCTCACTGTCGGCTATAATGAATTTGGTGTGCAGAAATGGACATCCCGTTTTAATGGTCCGCAAAACGGAAATGATGCAGGTTACAGTGTATCAGTAAACGCCAGCAGTTCATTAATTTATTCAGGCGGAGTATTTGCAAGTGATTATGGAATTATCGGTATTCAGGAACTTACAAGAACAGGCCCATCTGATTTCCAGGGACTTTCAACTAATTATCCGAATCCCTTCAACCCAACAACTAACATCAATTACGTGTTATTAAAAGAATCTAACGTAAAGATAACAGTATTTGATATCTTAGGCAGAACAGTTGCCAGTTTAGTTGATGAAAAAAAGACTGAAGGATCATATTCGGTTACATTTGATGCTTCAAATCTAAACAGCGGAGTTTACTTCTATAAGGTAGAAACAAGCTACGCAAATGAGACAAAAAAAATAGTTTTGATAAAATAAAATTACTCAAATACCTCCGATAGAATTTCCCCTCCGGTAGGGGGGAAGCTCTTCGAAAAAGGCGTTTCTAACCAGAGAAACGCCTTTGTTTTTGGTATAAATCCGTTACTATAAAGTTTAATTAATTTTTCTTATATTTGTTAGATTTTCTACAAAATTTGGGCAAAAAGGGCTGTTTTAAGCTGATTTTATGGCTATTAAATTTAATATCGGTTCTTTAAATGACGGTTCGCAATTGCTTGTACTTACAAGTGATGAAAAAGAATTGGGCCTTGAAGCAGGTTTTTTGAAAGAGCCAATATCAATAAACCTTGAACTCTTCAAAACTACGCACCAGCTTGATCTGAAAGCAAACATAGAGGGAACAATTTTTCTTGAGTGTGACAGGTGCCTGGAAAAATTTGAAAAGAATTTTGATACAACCTTTGAACTGATATTTGTTCAGCAAACTCACCGTGAAGAAGCTTTCAGTGAAGAAGAGATAAGGTCGTACAGTCCTCACATGAAATCGGTTAATATTACCACTGATGTAAAAGAAGCAGTAATATTAACAGTACCAATGAAAAAGCTTCCCGCTCAAAAACCTGATGGTTCCTGTTCATGGTGCGGCAGGACAAAAGAATTCTGGAAAGATATTCTTGTAGAAAAGGACAAAGATGATGAAGAAGACGATTAGCAGATTATAGATTAAGAAGAATCAACAAAAAATAGAATAAATTAAGTTAAAGAATAATTAAAAGGTGATATAATGCCAAATCCGAAACGCAAACACTCCAAACAGAGGAGCAGAAAAAGAAGAACCCATTACAAAGCGACTGCTCCAAGCACAATGTCCTGCCCAAACTGCGGCGAAACAAAATTAATGCACAGGGTCTGTCCGGGCTGTGGATTTTATGACGGCCGCTCAATAGTTATTCCCAAGAAATAATTAATTAACCGGTAAATTGAGCAAAGGGGTTAAGGAAATAATCACCATTTCCCTGGATGCAATGGGTGGAGATAATGCTCCTGTGAATGAAGTCGCAGGAGCCGTTGAAGCCGTACGCGGTAACGAAGGTATTAATATCACTCTTGTTGGCAAAACCGGCTTAATTTCCAGTGAGCTGAAAAAATTCTCTTACGATACTAACCGAATAAATATCCACAATGCCGAAGATGTAATTGAAATGCACGATAGCCCGACTGATGCTATACGCAAAAAGCCTGATTCATCACTAGTATCCGGTCTTAAGCTCTGCAAAACCGGCGCGGCCGATGCTTTTATAAGCGCGGGTAATACCGGAGCTGTAATGGCTGCATCGCTATTTACTTTAGGCAGAATTGCAAATGTTAACAGGCCAACTATCGGCTCAAGATTCCCTACCGAGCGCGGTATAACTATGGTTTTTGATGTGGGCGCAAATGTTGACTCCAAACCAATTAACCTGCTCCAGTTTGCCGTGATGGGTTCAGTGTACGCTAATCATATGTATGGAATCGAAAACCCAAAAGTTGGGTTATTAAGCGTAGGTGAAGAAAAAACCAAAGGTGATACTCTGACTGTTGAAGCATATGAGCTTCTGGAGAAAAGTAACCTGAATTTTATTGGTAATGTTGAAGGCCGTGATATCTTAAAAGGCGAAACCCATATAATAGTATGTGATGGCTTTACCGGCAACGTAGTTCTGAAATTTGCCGAAAGCGTACTGGGCCTGCTTAGAACCAAATTCAAAGATTATGCCGATAGCGGATTCATTAACAAGCTTAAAGTTGGAATGGCATACGGTACACTTAAAACAATAATGAAAGATTTTGATTACCAGGAGTATGGCGGCGTTCCGTTATTGGGAGTTAATGGTATTTCAATTATCGGGCACGGCAGGAGTTCTCCAAAAGCATTTGTGAATATGGCCTTAAATGCCGAACGTATGGCAAGAGCAGGCATAAACGATATCATAGCTGCACAGATAAAAGATATAAATAATTTTATAACAAAAACTGATCAATAATTATTCAGTTAATAATTTTTTTGAGGAAGAATAATTTTTATGAGTAAAATACGAGCAGCAATTACATCCCTTGGTCATTATGTGCCTGAAACTATTGTGACCAATAAGGATATGGAAATGATAGTCGAAACAAATGATGAATGGATACAGTCAAGAACGGGAATTAAAGAAAGGCGCATACTCACAAACGGTGAGCCAATGTCCTTTATGGCAGTAGAAGCAATTAACATGCTGCTCAAAAGACGCGGAATCACGGCTGATGAACTTGACCTTATCCTGGTGGGTACGGTTACCCCTGATATGCTCTTTCCCTCAACAGCCTGTGTGATACAGGATAAAATAGGCGCAACCAAAGCCTGGGGATTTGATGTACTTGCTGCATGCTCAGGTTTTATTTTTACTCTGGTTGCCGGCGTTCAGTTCATAGAAAGCGGATTATATAAAAGGGTTCTTATTGTTGGCGCGGATAAAATGTCAGCGATCACAAATTTTAAAGATAGAAATACCTGCGTGCTCTTTGGCGATGGCGCCGGATGTGTTTTGCTTGAGCCATCAGAAGATCCTGCTTACGGAATAATGGATACAAACATGCATGTTGATGGTAAGGGAGGCAAGTACCTGCATATGATGGGCGGCGGAAGCCTGAATCCTTCTTCACATGATACGGTTGAGCGTGACTGGCATTATGTTTTCCAGGAAGGAAAACATGTATTCAAAGATGCAGTTAAGGGTATGGCTGATGTTTCTCATGATATAATGGTGCGTAACGGACTTAACTCAGAAGATATTTCATTCTTAGTACCCCACCAGGCAAATATGCGAATACTTTCAGCCTGCGCAGATAGAATGGGTTTGCCCATTGAAAAAGTTATGGTGAATATCCATAAATACGGCAACACTACGGCGGCTACAATTCCGTTATGCCTGAGCGAATACTGGGCTGATGGCAAGATAAAAAAAGGTGATAACTTAATCCTTTCAAGCTTTGGCGCAGGTTACACTTGGGGTTCGATATTAATTAAGTGGGCATATTAGTACTTTTGTCATTCCCGCGGATGCGGGAATATCTATTTCTAACTGAAATTATTTTTTTTCCAAGGATGCAAAAGCGTCCTTTTTTAATTTTTTCCCCTGAAAATATAGTCCTTAATCTATTGTTTTTACATAAAAAAGCCTTTAATTTTGAATAACTTAAATTCCTTGGTTATGAAAAAAATCGTTATCTTTTTCTTTCTCCTGATTCTCTCATGTAGTATTATTTATTCTCAAAGCGGCTGGTATGGCATTGCTAATACAAATACAGGATCTGTATATTTAGAAGATATGTCAGTGGTAAATGAAAACATTGTATATGCGTGTCATTGGGCAAATAGTCCGAGAATAATCAGAACAACAAATGGTGGTTATGATTGGGAAATTGTTTACCAGTCAAATAGTCTGTTATATTCAGTGTGTATGATTGATTCAATTATGGGGTTCATTGGTGGGCGAGATTTATTATTAAGAACAACAAATAAAGGTAACAACTGGACACCCATAAATATCCAATTTAATGGAGATATTAAATGTATATATTTTTTGAATTCGAATACAGGATTCTTAGGTACATTCAACGAAAATGCATTTAAGACAACAAATAGTGGTTTAAACTGGTTTTTTATTGGATCGTTCGGAGACCCTGTCGAAGCAATTTATTTTATAGATGAAAATACTGGTTTTATAGGTACGATCTTAAATACATATATTTTTAAAACAACAAATAGTGGACTAAACTGGAATGTAAAATACTCTGCTGGTTCTGCTGCAAGTATTAGGTGTATTACGTTTGTTAATAGTGTTACTGGTTATGCATCTGGGCATAGTTACTACTCAGGTCATTGGGGTAGAGTTTTAAAAACCACTAATTCAGGTGAAAATTGGGTACCATTGATTACAAATGTAAATGGTACAGTAAATTCTGTAAGTTTTAGGGACTATAATACGGGCTATGGTGCCTGCGACGGAGGTGGAATAATAAAAACAACTAATGCGGGTGTTGATTGGACTTTACAGAATTCGTTCGCTACAACTAGCCATCAGTTATTCAGAATTAATTTTAAATCTGATGAAACCGGATATATAGGAGGATTTGGGTTGGGAACTGCACTGATATTACAAACGACAAATTCAGGAGTTAATTGGATAGCTACAACAAATGGAATCATAAATAATTATGATGATGTTTTTTTTACCAATAATGATAATGGTTACATTATTGGAGCAAATGGTAAAATGTTAAAAACAATTGATGCGGGACTAAATTGGCAATATATTACTTTGAAAACTAATAATGGATTAAATAAAATTGTGTTTCAGGGTCAATCAACTGGTTTTGTAGTTGGTGATAATGGTTTTATTTCTCGTACAACAAATGCTGAAAATTGGTCCCAAAGGAATGCTAATACAATATATAATTTAAAATCAGCATCGTTCATAAACAATAATACAATACTTATAGTTGGAGGGAAAGGTACGATTTTAAAAAGTACAAATTTAGGAGATAATTGGATTACTATGAATTCACCTTCACAAAAGGATCTTAATTCTGTTTTTTGTATACAAAATTCTGAGAAAGTCTTTATATGTGGTGATAGTGGAACAATATTGTTCAGCTCAAACTCAGGAATTAATTTCGTAATTCAAAACTCACCAAATAATGTTAATTATAATTCTATAAATTTTTATAATGAAAATCTTGGATTCATTGTGGGTAATTCTGGAGTTGTATTGAGGACTTCTAACTTAGGTACTACTTGGAATATTCAAGTATTACCATTAAACAGCGATCTTTCTTCAATATCCATACCGGATGTTTTTACTAGCTACATTATTAGTGCAAATGGTATTATTTATAAAACAACAAATAATGGGGATTCGTGGGTTCCGCAAACAACACAAACAAATTTTGTATTTAACTCAATTTTTTTTACAAATATAAATACAGGATACATAGTTGGTGACGGTGCGAGAGTTTATAAAACTACTAGTGGAGGTGGGCAATTTGTAAGTATATTTCATTCTGAAAGTAATATTCCGCTTTCCTTCTCACTCCACCAAAATTATCCAAACCCGTTCAACCCTGTAACAAAGATAAAGTTTGATATTCCGTTTTCTCCCCTCTCCTTCGGAGAGGGGCTGGGTGTGAGGTTGATTATCTATAATCTCCTTGGCAAGGAAGTTGCCCAACTCGTTAACGAACAACTTAAACCCGGGAGTTATGAAGTTGATTGGGATGGCACGGGTTTTGCAAGTGGAGTCTATTTCTATTCACTGGTAACCAATGATTTTGTTGAAACTAAGCGTATGGTTTTGATAAAATGACAATTCATCCGGTGACTGCTGAACGCTCGGTGTCATCCGATGAATGTACAATTATTTACAATCTTTACTATTTCATTTCCTTAAGTTATTGAGTATTTTTAATCAATAAAATTAAAGATAAATGAAAAGATCATTACACGCTGCTTTAATTATCTTATTATACCTTATAATAGCAAATCAATCGAATTTATATGCAGGAAGAATTGAGCTTAAGTTCTTTTCAAGCGAAACAGGGTATTCGGTTACGCCTGATAATTTGCTTATATGTGATGCATATAACCCCAAAAATATAATTTCACTTAACACCAGCAGCGGCAATTCTTATTCAGCTGTAATAAACGCGGGCTCTTATACAATTACTGCTATCAAATCAGGCTATACAGGCTCTCAAACCGGATTTACGATAGATGAAAATGAAATTAAATATGATATATTCCTTGACCCCTTAACAAGTAATCCAAAGCTGAACACCCAAAGGATAAAATCACTCCTCAAACCTGATGC
>JBDTNV010000100.1:0-11420 GCA_039933555.1 Ignavibacteria bacterium | reverse complement strand
TCATATCTTTCACAAGCGGCAGGATGAGTTTTGATTCATTGGTCGGATTTTTTTCCGCAGCGGAGAAGAATTCGATGGGGATAGAAATATCTTCGCGGGTAAGTCCCCGGTTGCGGAGAGTTTGATCGAGGAGTGTGTTTATATCACGCTGCTGTGAGAAAATACCTGATGAGATTACCAGCAGTAATATTATAAATTTCAGCTTTTTCATTGAATAAATATAAATGATAGAGTGGATTAAAAGAATGAAGAATGCGGGGACAACTAAACATTGTAGTGACAGACCTGTGTGTCTGTCAATTAAAAGGGACGACCTTTCCACGCTTCGCGCAGCAAGGCAGGCACCAGGTCGTCCACTACCGTGATTTTGAGTATTAATACTTATGAAACAAATTGTAAATAATTTGAGTATACAATTTAAACTTAGTAAAAAGAGGTTTAGACTATGAAACTTACAAAAACATTGATTTTAGCTTATATTCTGCCATTTATTGTGGTATTTAATGCCTGTCAGCAGGAAAGTGATAAGATTTCCAATAACCAGGAACCCAGAAACAGCGAATATTATAAAACAGATGCCCCAACAACCACAACTAAAGATTATGAAACAGCCCCGTTAAAAGATGCTGGTGATATAACAGGCAGCAATGAAAAGAAAATGGATGGTTCCTTAAAGCAGATAAATTACCAGCAGCCCACTGAAAATACCAATGTGCAGGATAAGAGAATGATAATCCGCACGGGAACTATGAGCGTTGAAAACGACAGCTTTGACGAAACCGAAAGTAAGGCGAAGGAAATTACAAAAAATCTCGGCGGGTATATTACCAACTCAACCGCACAGGTAAACCAGAGCGGAAAGAAACAGGGCACGCTCACAATACGAGTACAGGCTGATAAATATGACGCGCTCTTAGCTGAGCTTGCCAAGACCGGTAAAGTAATGAATCAGAACATAACCGGAAGGGATGTAACTGAAGAGTATGTTGACGCTGAGGCAAGATTAAAAACCCAAAGAGAGCTTGAAACAAGGCTGCTGCAGTTGCTGGCCGAAAAAACCGCGAACCTGACTGCAGTTGTCGAAGTTGAGCAGAAGCTTTCATCAGTAAGAGAAAATATTGAAAAGACCGAAGGCAGAATGAGAATGCTGAAGGACCAGGCATCATACTCCACAATAACATTAAGCATATATGAGCCGGCAATTTTGAATACCTCATCGGGCGGATTCTTTTATGAGCTTGAGCGAGGTTTTGAAAAGGGTCTTACGGGATTTACTGCAGTCATAAGCGGATTAATTACATTTGTTGTAGCGCTCTCACCAATACTTGCGATACTTGGATTGATAGTATATATAACAATAAGAATTATAAGAAAAAGAAAAACAGTTAAAGCATAACAGGTATTATGAACAAGGGGTTGCAACCCCTTCTCCGGGAAAACAACGATATTGTTTAATAGAAGCATCCCCAAAAACAATATAGAACGCTAAAGGGATACCGTAAGGTGTCCCTGTTCTATTTAAGATAGAAAAGATAACCACGAATTTCACGAATGAACACGAATTTAAAATTTTTAAAGAACTAAAACTCAATAATGATTTCAAAAAACAACCTTTTAGGTTTCACCC
This sequence comes from Ignavibacteria bacterium, assembly GCA_039933555.1. GTDB lineage: Bacteria > Bacteroidota > Ignavibacteria > Tepidaquicellales > OLB5 > OLB5. Next base: position 9,793 of record JBDTNV010000100.1, on the reverse strand, counting down.
GGTAGTCAGGCGTAGTTAAAGCTTTTGATCCTTCGACCAGTGGTTTGTTCCATAGTGTTACTTATCATATTTCTTTAAGAATTTTATGCTTTCAAGCAGCTGCTGAGCTTCTTTATATCTTTTATCACCCGGCTTTATGCGATTCAGATGATATGCAGCTTTATCGTATTTTTTTTCTCCAATGTATTTAGCCCCAATGATAAAGTTATCTTCACCTGAGAGCTCAGATGGATCATCGGGCTCAACTTCTTCAGAAGGCTCGATCGTTTTCTCTTCGGTAGTTTCCTTTTCTGTGGTGCGTGTATTTTCAGTCGTTTTCCTGTCACTACCAAGATTCTCGATCTTCTTGGTAATTGAATCTGAACTCATAAAGAGGAATATTGATGCACCACCTACACCAAGTAAGAGCAGCAAAGCAAAGATAATTATAACAAATTTCCCCCCTCCGCCGCTGCTTTTTGTGCCTGACTGGTTATATGAAGATCTAAACGGGTTACTATAGAATGGCTCAATGAATTCTTTGTAATATGCGGGGTCTGCAGTTTTGTAATACTGTGCCAGTTCATCAAAATACTGACGGCTCGATTGCCAGTACATTTCCAGATCCTGTTTTGAAGGTCCGTTTGCCATATATTTTTGTAATTATTTGTGAAATTTTTTGTAATTTAGATATTTTTTCAATGTAATAATGCCCAAATTTTGGATTAAACAGCAAAGATAATTATTTCCGTAAAAATAACCCAATTCGGTTAGTATATACCAAATTTTTTCCTATTGACATATGAAAAGGTTTTATTATATTTGTACTGAGTTTAAGAATCATAGTTCTTTATAAAACATAAATTCACAAGTTTGCAGCAGGAGTTAGCTAGGTAAGGGTGGCTAACGTTTTTAGTACGATCGCTCCCAGTGATCCGAAAAAACCTGCTGCGTTTTTTTTGCCCAAAAATGAAGAAAACACCCTCTTTTTGTGAATTATTGATCAAAAAAAACCGGGAAGTTATCCCGGTAATAATAGAAACATGAGGTATTTAATTATCCTTTTATGAACATTTTAACCTAATTTCTTCTTTATCATAGCTGCTGCATTTCCTACAGTTACAATCCCATCAGCATCGCTTGGCTCAAATACCAGCCCAAAGCTGTCTTCAAGTTCGGTTAGATAAGTAACAATATCAGCAATTGAGACTATCCCCAGACTGCTTAAGGTCGTGGAGTTATTTATTTCACTGGGTGAAGTGCCGGTGTAAACAGCCGTGAAATCGATTACTTGTTGATCAACAGAATTTCCCATAAATTTAAATCCTTTCTTTGTTATAATTAAAAAGGCGAAACGATTTACATAAATATACTAATATTTAAGTAAAAAATCAGTTTCGCCCTGTTAGATAGGATGGCAGTTCAAAATCTTAAAAGTTCTATTTTAGTTTATTCAACTTTTCAAAATCTATTATTTCTTCAAGCATTCCGTTTGAATCACAGACTCTTAACTCAGCCTTTTCGTTATTCAGCATGCTCTCTGCAAAATATAAAAGCATTAACTTATATTTGGCTTTTTTCATTATGTTATTAGAGCCTTCTTTTCTTAAGACCCAGCCATTCAATCCAAAACCGGGTTCCAGAAAGTATCTCTGTTTTGCTGAAAAATCTGAATTCATTCTAAGTGCCATTCTAAACTTTTGCCCTTTTTATCTCTAAGAGCGCAATAATGTTTTTGATAAAATATTCTATCATAATTCCCCCGTTGTTTATGATACAAATATATGTTTCTATTTCCCCGAATGTAAAAGAAAAAAAAGGTGCATTGTCGAGAGACGAAATGCAAATATAGTTGATTTTTGTAAAAAAATAAGTAATTTAGTCTAATTTTGTCGAAAGTGTTATGGAAATAGAAGATTCAAAACTTATTTCTTTGCTTAAAACATTAAATAAACAGGAGTTTGAGAGACTCGAAAAGTATATGCTCTCTCCCTTTTTTAATTCAAGCGAACAGATGATTACTTTATTTAAGCTGCTCAAGAAGGATTATCCTGATCTTACTTCATTAAGCAGAGAAAAGTTATTTATTGTATTCTATCCTAATGAAGCCTATAAGGATAAAAAGGTGAGAGATCTCTTCAACCGGATGCTTGAAATAGTTATGGGTTTCTTAGCCCAGTTGGAATTTGAAAAAAACAGGCACCTTGAAAACATTTTTACAATGAACCAGTTAATTAACCGTGGACTTGAAAGACATTATAAAAGCAAATTCAAGGAATCAGAAAAAAAACTAAAAGATGAATTAATTATAGATGAAGAGCTCCTGTTGAACGAATATTCATTTTCTAAATTAAACAAACAATTTATAGATATTTTCAGTAATGGTGTTTATGAAGAATCCCTTTCAGAGCTTTTATTTCTTGAGTATGACCATTTTCTGAATTACGCAATATACATTATCCTGCAATATGCGCTTATGTTTTCAATCAGAAGATATGCAGTTAACAATGAAGTTAATATTGAATTTCTTGATAACGTAATCGAGTTTCTTGACCGTCATCCGCGTGATAAGTACCCGGTTATTTTCATCTTAAAGAATGTATTGCTGCTGCAAAAAAGGGAAAATGAAAATTTAACCGATAATGATACTGCGATATATCAAAATCTAATTAAACAATTAGATGAGAACGCTCATACCTTAAAACAGGAAGATAAGAGATCAATTTACATTTATCTTGCTAACTATACCAGGCTTAGATCACTTGCCGGTAACAAGTATTATAAAGAAGAGCATTATAGAATTCTTAAATACTCAATAGAAAACGACCTTTATCCGAAAGAAGGCAATTATTTCAGTGAAGCTTCATATGGAGTTGTGGCCTCAACAGCGTTGATGAATAAGGATTTCAAATGGGCAGAAGAATTCATAGAAAAATTTAAACATGAATTAAAAAAAGAAGTTCGCGAAAATGTTTATACTCTTTGTAAGGCAAATTTGAGTTACAGAACAGGCAAACATGAGGAAGCTTTAAAATATCTGGTTAGAGTTTCAATTGACGACATATACTATCAGCTTAAAGTTAAAAACCTGCAGATTAAAATTCATTACGAGTTAGGTAATTATGAAACCTGCAAAAGTTTTATCGATTCGTTCAGGCATTTTCTTGGAAGCGTAAAACAGTTTCCTGAATTTGTAAGAATAAGGTTTGTTAACTATGTGAACTTTACAAGCAGAATGGTTAATGTCTGGCTGGGTGGAGATCCAAAGAATATGAAAGAAATAAACAGAGAAATAAAAGAAATTCCGACCGAAAAAGTGGAAAGTAAGTCATGGCTCCTTGCGCAGGCTGAGAAAATAAAGTATTAAGAATATTATCATAAGTTACCTTTACTTCAATTATTTAAGCTTTGAAAAGACCGGAAATATACCCCATTTTTAATCTTGACTATTTTGTATAGATAGGGTATCTTTGCTTAATAAAATTCCAATTTCGAATCAATTTTTGCAATAAATAATGAGTACAGATCTCAGCAATGTAGAAGAAATAGCCATTACGGACTATAAATATGGCTTTGAAACAGATATAGAGATGGATATTGTCCCCAAAGGATTGAGCGAGGATACCATTCGTATAATTTCCGCTAAGAAAAATGAACCTGAGTGGATGCTTGACTGGAGACTTAAGGCTTTCAGGCATTGGCTTACTATAGATAAAGAAGCTCAGCCGCATTGGGCAAATATTTCATATCCCGCAGTTGACTTCCAAGATATAATATATTACGCAGCGCCAAAAAGAAAAATAGAGCTGAAATCGCTGGATGAAGTTGATCCTGAACTTCTCAAAACATTTGAGAAGCTTGGTATTTCATTGCAGGAACAGAAGCGCTTATCAGGTGTAGCTGTGGATGCGGTATTTGACAGTGTTTCTGTTACTACAACCTTCAAAGAAGAACTTTCAAAGCTCGGAATAATTTTCTGCTCAATGTCAGAAGCGATCCAGGAGCATCCTGAGCTTGTAAAAAAATATATCGGTTCAGTTGTGCCGTATACAGATAATTTTTACGCTGCGCTTAATTCAGCGGTATTCACAGACGGATCTTTTTGTTACATTCCAAAAGGTGTAAGATGCCCTATGGAGCTATCGACATACTTCCGCATAAATACAAGCGGTACCGGACAGTTTGAGAGAACTCTGTTAATTGCCGATGCCGGCGGTTATGTAAGCTACCTTGAAGGCTGTACAGCGCCTATGAGAGATGAGAACCAGCTTCATGCAGCTGTAGTTGAGCTCATTGCCATGGATGATGCTACGATAAAATACTCAACAGTGCAGAACTGGTACCCGGGCGATAAAGAAGGCGTGGGCGGTATATATAATTTTGTAACCAAGCGCGGCGCGTGCAGGGGCAAAAATTCAAAAATTACATGGACCCAGGTTGAAACAGGGTCTGCTATTACATGGAAATACCCCAGCTGTATTCTGCAGGGAGATAATTCCATTGGTGAATTTTATTCAGTTGCCGTTACCAATAACTATCAGCAGGCTGATACAGGCACAAAGATGATACATCTTGGAAAAAACACAAAGAGTACTATAGTATCAAAAGGAATTTCGGCAGGTAAGAGCAATAATTCTTATCGCGGTTTGGTTAAGGTTCATAAAAATGCTGATAATGCGAGGAATTTTACGCAGTGTGATTCATTATTAATTGGCGATAGGTGCGGAGCGCATACTTTCCCCTACATAGAAGTAAGCAATGAATCAGCTAAGGTTGAGCATGAAGCAACAACATCAAAAATAGGCGAAGACCAATTGTTCTATTTAAGACAGCGCGGAATTGCACAGGAAGATGCTATAAACCTTATAGTTAACGGTTACTGTAAGGATGTATTCCGTGAACTGCCGATGGAGTTTGCTGTAGAAGCCCAGAAACTACTCAGCATATCACTTGAAGGAAGCGTTGGATAAGTACCTCAGCTGATGGGATTGAATGATTACGAAAAATGGGATCACCTTTTCATAAGGGGTGAGTATGCTGAGAGGGAGAAGCTGCTTTCAGGGTTAACGCTTGATGAAGTTAATGCCCTGCCTTCAGAGAAGCTGCACTCAATTTACTATGAGCTTTGGCATATAACAAAATGGCAGAGTTTTGTTGTTAATAATGACCCGGGGGAATATGACAGATGGATCTCAAGCGGTAAACAGTTCCCGCAGTTCCCTGAAAAGCCGGCTGATTCATATAACGAGTGGGAAGAATTAAAAAATGAATTTTTAAGCGGGCTTAAGAAAGCAATGAAATTGACAAGATCGCCTGAGATACTGGCCGGAATTGCTGCTGACGGTTACACGATGGAAGATAATTTGCTTTCACTTGCTTTGCACAACGCGTACCACCTGGGAAAAATAGTCGCGGTAAGACAGATGATTTATGCATGGCCACCAAAGGAATAAAATAAAAATAATAAAAATATAATCACAAAGGAATTTAAATTAATGTTAACAGTAAAAGACCTTTTTGTAAGGGTAGAATCCGCAGACGGCGGAAAAGATATTTTAAAAGGAATTAACCTCGAGGTAAAAGCGGGTGAGGTTCATGCTATTATGGGACCCAACGGTTCAGGTAAGAGTACGCTGGCAAATGTTATAGCCGGCAAAGATGGCTATGAAGTTACAGGCGGTTCGGTTACTATGGATGGATTGGACCTGCTTGATATGTCACCTGAGGAAAGAGCAAGAGAAGGTGTTTTCCTGGCATTCCAGTACCCGGTTGAAATTCCCGGTGTAAGCAATGCAACATTCTTAAAAACAGCGTTGAATGAAATAAGGAAACATAAAGGAATGGAAGAGCTTGACGCTATGAACTTCCTGAAATTCATGCGGGAAAAGATGAAAGTAGTGGGTATGGATGAGAAACTTATAAACAGGCCGGTAAACCACGGATTTTCAGGCGGCGAAAAGAAAAGGAATGAAATATTCCAGCTACAGGTACTTCAGCCTAAGCTTGCTGTGCTTGACGAAACAGATTCAGGGCTTGATATTGACGCATTAAAGATAGTATCAAGCGGAGTAAATCTATTCCGTAACAAAGAAAATGCTGTTATAGTGGTTACTCATTACCAGAGACTGCTTAATTACATTGTTCCTGATTTTGTTCATGTGCTGGTGGATGGCAGGATAGTAAAATCAGGCGGCAAAGAGCTTGCCTTAGAGCTTGAAGAAAAAGGTTACGACTGGGTCATAAATCCCGAAACAGCAGCAGCAACTGTTTAAGAGAGAAAAAGAAAAATGGATAATATCAGAACAAAAGAACATTATATTGCTGAATTCAAAGCTGTTGAAGAAAGAATGAACGGTGAGGCTTCTTCGGCATTCCACCAGCTCAGGAAAAACGCTATTGCCAGATTTGACGAGATGGGTTTTCCTACGGTTAAACATGAAGACTGGAAATATACCAATGTTAAAGCCATTCTTGAATATGACTTCACTCACGGAAATAATATCTCACTTACAAAAAAAGAAGTTGAGCAGTTCCTGATAAAAGGACTTGCTGAAAACCTGATAGTTTTTGTAAATGGTATTTATTCCCCTGAACATTCATATATTCAGAAACAGGATGAAGGCATTATAATAGAAAGCCTGAATGACGTATTGAAAAATAATCCAGAACGTGTCCTGGATCATATTGGCAGGTATGCAGGTATTGATAACGGTTTTACAGCGCTTAATACGGCATTCGCAAAAGAAGGTACTGTAATCATTATTCCCGATAACGCGGAGGTTAAAAGTCATATTCATATTTTGAATATTACAGGTGAGGCCGGGCAGCATATAATTACCCAGCCAAGAAATCTCATCATAACGGGAAAGAATTCCATTGTAAAGATTATAGAAAGCTACCATAGTTTAAGCAGCGAAGAAAATCTGGTTAATGCAGTGAGTGAAATAGTAATTGGTGAAAATTCATTTGTTGAAATTTACCGGCTTCAGCAGGAAAACCCGGGTTCATTCCATATTAACCGCACACAGGCTGTGCAGGGCAGGAATTCTACATTCACCCACTACAGTGTAACACTGGGGGGCGGACTTGTAAGGAATGATACTAATATTCTTTTAAATGACGAGAATTGTACGGGTAATCTCTACGGTCTATACTTAGCTGAAGGAAACCAGCACGTTGATAACCATACTTTAATAGATCATGCAAAGCCGCATTGCCAAAGCAATGAGATGTATAAGGGTGTACTGAATGATAGTTCACGCGGGGTTTTTAATGGCAAAGTATTTGTAAGAGAAGATGCGCAGAAGACAAATGCATATCAATCGAATAAAGCGATATTATTGACAAGCAAAGCTACTATTGACACTAAACCCCAGTTAGAGATATACGCTGATGATGTAAAATGTTCGCATGGCGCGGCAATTGGTCAATTGGATGATGAAGCAGTGTTTTATCTGCGCTCACGGGGTATTGGCGCTGAACACGCTAAACGCGTGCTGATTAGAGCTTTTGCAAATGATATATTTGAGACTATTGAGAATGAAACGTTTCATGAGCATTTGAATCATTTGGTTTTTGAGAAGCTGGGGTAAATTAATGCAGGAAACACTGACAAAGAAAATATTTGATGTTGATGAAATAAGGAAAGATTTCCCGATTCTAAAAAGGGAAACTGATGGTAAGCCTTTGGTTTATCTGGATAATGCAGCAACATCTCAAAAACCTCTCAGCGTTATTAATGCAATAAGTGATTATTATAAAAATTATAACGCAAATATTCACAGGGGCGTTTATTCTATCAGCATCATGGCATCGGAAGCGTATGAGAATGCAAAGATAATAGTAAGAGATTTTATAAATGCAGGCAGTGAAAAGGAAATTATCTTTACACGCGGAACAACCGAGGCGATAAATCTGATCGCTTACTCATACGGAATGGAGAACGTTAATGAAGGCGATGAGATAATAATTTCAGAAATCGAACATCACGCAAACATTGTACCATGGCAGGTTTTATGTGAAAAGAAAAAAGCTGTGCTGAAGGTTATCCCAATTAACGATAATGGCGAACTGATAATTGATGAATATAAAAAGTTGTTATCCGCAAAAACAAAGATCGTTGCGGTATGCCATATATCAAATTCACTTGGTACGATAAATCCCGTAAAGGAAATTATACACTTAGCAAAAGAAAAAAATAAAGATATAGCAGTTGTAATTGATGGCGCTCAGGCAATTCACCATACAAAAGTTGATGTTAGAGAGCTTAGCGCTGATTTTTATACGTTTTCATCGCATAAGATGTACGGACCCATGGGAATAGGGGTTTTATACGGAAGAGCAGAGCTTCTTGAAGCAATGCCGCCTTACCAAACAGGCGGGGATATGATAAGCTCAGTCAGTTTTGCAAAGACTACGTACAATGAAATACCAATGAAATTTGAAGCAGGAACTCCGAATGTTGAAGGCGCGGTTGGGTTAACCGCTGCAATAGATTATATAAATTCAATAGGCTTTAAAGATATACATTTACAGGAAACGGAATTGCTTGAATATGCAACAGAACAATTGAGCAAAATAAGCGGGCTTAGAGTAATCGGAACTGCAAAAGAAAAGGCAAGTGTTATTTCTTTTATAATAGAAGGATTAAACGCGCTTGATATAGGAATTATGCTTGATACCGGTGGTGTCGCGGTCAGGACCGGACAGCATTGCACTGAGCCATTGATGAATAGTTTCGGAATTCCGGGAACGGTAAGAGCTTCGTTTGCATTCTACAATACAAAGGAAGAAATTGATGTTTTTATTGGTGCTTTGAAGAAAGCAATTGAGATTCTTAGTTGAACAAGAGTATAATAGAAATAGAAGATGAAATTGCTGATGAGTTCAGTTTTTTTGAGAGCTGGCAGGATAGATATGAATATATAATTGAGCTTGGCAAGAATTTAAGAGGATTCCCCGAAGATAAGCGCATTGATGATAACAAAGTGAAAGGGTGTCAATCTAGTGTGTGGCTTGTGACCGATGAAGAAAACGGAATGATAGTATTTAAAGCAGATAGTGATTCCACGATAGTTAAAGGACTGATTGCACTATTAATACGGGTATTAAACGGCAGAACGCCGGATGAAATAATAAATGCGAAGCTTGATTTTATTGCAAAAACAGGCCTGCAGCAGCACCTTGCGCAGACAAGAGCAAACGGGCTTGCTGCAATGATAAAACAGATGAAGATATACGCACTGGCATACAAAGCAAAACAGCTAAATTAAAGAAATGGCAGATAACACAGAAGAAAAAACAGAAAATAAAGAAGCCGCAGAAAAACAGGAAGTAAATACTCCGGCAGAAAAAGTTGACAGGGCGGAGCTTAACAATGCTGTAGTTGAAGCATTAAAGAGTGTATATGACCCTGAAATTCCTGTGAATATTTATGAGCTTGGTCTTGTTTATTCAATTAATATTGATGATGCAGGTAAGGTAGAAGTAGAAATGACGCTAACATCACCTGCCTGTCCGGTTGCGGGGACACTGCCGCCGGAAGTAGAAGGTAAAATACGTTCAATTCCGGGAGTCAATGATTGCGTTGTTAAAGTTGTATGGGATCCGCCATGGGGAATGCACCTGATGAGCGAAGAGGCAAAGCTTGAGCTTAATCTTTTCTAAAATAAAAACTCAAATAAGTTTAAAATAAAAATATTTTTCTAACAAATTAAATTATATAAAATATGTTCCAGATAAACACAAGAGGACCGATATACGATCCCGAAGCGGTTCAGCCGATGAGAGATGAATTAACAGCAGCAGGATTTAT
>JBDTNV010000099.1:0-11581 GCA_039933555.1 Ignavibacteria bacterium | reverse complement strand
AAGCATCAAAATTAAGGCTTGGTTACGGCAATGATAAAGATGTTGATGTGGGTCCGTGCGTAAGTGAAGCCCAGCGTAACACTGTAAATGATTACGTAAAGATTGGTCTGAATGAAGATAAGGCAAAACTTGTTCTTGGCGGTGAATTTGCATCTGATGGTAACCTTGCAAAAGGCTGGTTCTATAAACCAACAATATTTGTCGATGTAACACCCGAAATGCGTATCGCAAAAGAAGAGATATTCGGACCCGTACTTGCCGTTATAAAAACAACGGGACTTGAAGACGCAATTAGAATCCTCAACAACACAAAATACGGCCTCTCGTCATCAATATTCACAAATAATGTTAACGATGCATTCACAGCGGTAAGAGATATTAAAGCAGGAATTACATATGTTAACGGTGCTACAATCGGCGCTGAAGCTCACATGCCTTTTGGCGGAGTTAAGCAGACAGGCAACGGTCACCGTGAAGGCGGCTGGACAGTGTATGATTTCTACACTGAATGGAAAGCCGTTTATATTGATTATTCAGGCAAGCTTCAAAGAGCGCAGATAGACAACTATTAATTACGAATTAGGAATTAATAATTAACAATTAGCCGGTGTAAGCCGGCTTTTTGGTTTATTTAAGAAATAAATTCCCCTCTTAAGAGGGGTGGCTCGCCAAGGGCGAGACGGGGTGTGTTGAAGAAACAATTTTCACGAGATTGTCGTTTACTCAATAGACTCCTCAAAGTCCAATAATTATTAAATTTATCTTTAACATAATTTAGCTTATCATTGTAAATAATCAAAAAAATGTATGAATAATCCTCAAAGAAATAAAATCGGGGCATTTCTGTTCAGTGCCGGAATTCTGATAAACATTCTCGTTTCGGTACTCCTCTTTATAGGCGCCTCAGTTCTGACTGATAAAGGTACAGCAAACGGCAAGGAAGTTGTTGAGTTATCCAAGGAAAAAGGAATGTATATTGTAGAAAAGCTTTATGGTTTCTACAAAGGTTCTTCCGGTGATGTTCGTGATGACAGTCCAGAAGAATTAAAAATGGTAGCACAATACGATGCGCTGGATTATGACCTCACATTATCCTTTGATATACCAAACAAATCAATAAACGGCCTCAACTACATGAAAGTCCGTGCCGAATCGGATACATTAAGGACAATATATGTCAATTTATATGATAACCTCAAAGTAAATAGTGTCGGATTTCAGAATATGATGCGAACAGGCATTAACTATGAAAATGCAAAGGATATTAAGGAATGGAATGAAGCTCCTTTTACTCAAACTACCGATTACCTGATTATCACTCTAAAAGAAAATGATGTACCTGCTAAAGGAGATATTATAGCTTTAAAAATTGATTATTCCGGCAAGCCGGTTAAAAAAGGTTTTGATTCATTTTCATTCAAAGAGCTTTACGGCAATATGTACATCTATACATTAAGCGAACCAACTTGGGGACCGGTATGGTGGCCATCAAAGGATTTTCCGGATGACAAGGCTACTATCAATATGCATCTCAATGTACCAACAGGTATGAAGGGAGTTTCCAACGGTCTCCTTCAGGATAGCGTTAATAACGGGAACGGTACTTCAACATTCAACTGGAAAAGTAATTACCCTATTGCAACATATTTAACATGTATTGTTGTAGGCAATTTAACATATTGGGAAGATTCTTACACTTCCATTGACGGCTCAAAACAAATGCCTGTTGTATATTATGCGTTCCCGAAGGATTCAGCCAAGGCAAGAATTGACTGGAAGCCTACACCGGAGATGATAAAATTTTATTCCCAGACATTTGGCGAGTACCCTTTCATAGACGAAAAATATGGGCTTGTGCAGTTCGGTTGGACCTCGGGTGCAATGGAGCATCAAACAATCACATCTTACGGTTACCTGCTCGTTACGGGAGATAACAGGTATGATTTTGTAAACGCTCATGAGCTTTCTCATCACTGGTTCGGTGATGCGGTAACGCTTAAGAACTGGAAGAACATCTGGCTAAACGAAGGCTTTGCATCATACTGTGAAGCTTTGTGGATGGAGCATAAAGGCGGTACGACTGCATATTTTGATCATATGAAAGGATTTGATTACGGGTATTTTGGCGGTACAGTCTATGACCCGAAAGGATTTATCGATAATCCCGCTATTTATGCTACTATTTACCAGAAGGGCGCATGGGTACTTCATATGCTGCGCGGAATAATGGGAGATGAAAAGTTCTTTGCTGCAATGAGGGCATATTTTGAAAAATACAAGTACAGCAACGCTGAAACCAGTGACCTTAAGGCTATAATGGAAGAATATTACGGTTCACCGCTTGATTACTTTTTTGATCAGTGGGTTTTTAAAGGTACCGGCAGGCCAAAGTATCAATATTCCTGGAAGTTTGAAGACTTCCAGGGACAAAAAGGTTCAGGTGCGTATACTGTACGTTTAAATCTTAAGCAGGTTCAGGATGATGATAATATTGATATTTACAAAATGCCTGTCAAGATAACCGTCGTAACTGCAGCCGGAGATAAAGAATTTACAGTGTTTAATGACCAGAAGGATCAGGCAATATTGCTTACGGTGGATTCAACACCGAAAGAAGTACTGATAGATAGAGAGGGCTGGATACTTAAGAAAGTTGCTAAAGGCACTTACGATAAATGATGCAGGGAGCAATTATATAATGGAGCTTTCATCATTTGAGCTCAAAGCGCACTACACAAATCTTCTGCACCTGCATGTAAAATATTTCGGGAAAGAGTGTATTAAATATGAGCCTGTTCTTTCTCATGGATCAGAAAGGCTAATAGTACGGCTCCATTCAGAGGACGGAAGCAGCTCAATAGGTATTGTTAACAGGCATATCGATGAGAACAAAGCATTCATAAGTTTTGGAATACATTTTAGAAATGCCGGATTAAATGTTCCTGAAGTTTATATTGTTTCACCGGGTATTGATTCATACATTCTCGAAGACCTGGGTGATGAGACCCTGCTTAAGAGATTATCTGATGGAAAAGTGTTCAACAATGTAAAATTCCTTCTTTACAAAAAAGTAATTGATGAATTACCGAAATTCCAGGTAACTGCGGGAAAAGAAATTGATTATTCTTTTTGTTACCAGTATATGGAGTTTGGCAGTGAGAATATTGACTTTGACCTCGAGTATTTTAAGTTAAGATTCCTTGGGTCATTTTACAAAAGTGTATTAAATCACAAAAAGCTTAGCACTGATCTGCTTTATATAAAGGATAAGATCCTGGAATTCCCGAGAGATTATTTTTTGTACAGGGATTTCCAGTCCAGGAATATTATGATAAAAAATGATGTGCCTTATTTTATAGATTTTCAGTCCGGCAGAAAAGGGGCACTGCTTTATGATATGGCTTCATTGCTTTATGATGCCAAAGCTGATATTCCCCAGACTATGAGAGAAGAACTACTGGATTATTATCTTAATAGCATTAAGGATTATGGTATAGCTGATACAGATAAGATGCATCAGTATTTCTGGTATTTCGCGATTGTCAGGATCCTTCAGGCAATGGGCGCTTACGGATTTTTAGGGATAGTAAAAGGAAAGAGGAAGTTCCTGGAAAGTATTCCATATGCAATAAGAAATATTAATTTCATACTTGAAAACAGAACAAATAAAGACGAGCTTTTATATTTAAAAACAATATTCAATGAATTATTAAAAGAGAGTAAAGCAGATAATGACAAAGCATAATATCAGGGGATTAAATGTAATTGAATCCGGAGAAGGTAACCAGCAGGCTATAATTTTTATTCACGCATTCCCCTTGTGTAACAGGATGTGGGATAAACAGGTAGAAGCTTTGCAGGATAAATTCAGAATAGTTACATATGATATAAGGAGTTTTGGATACAGTGAGCTGGGAGACGGGCATTTTACAATGGATTCACATGTCAGCGATCTTATTTCAATTATAGACAGCCTGAAACTTGAAAAGCCCGTCGTATGCGGCCTTTCTATGGGTGGTTATATAACTTTAAGGGCGCTTGAGCTTTATCAAAGCAAATTCAAAGGAGCAATATTAGCTGATACAAAGGCAGAAGCGGATAATACCCCGACAAAACTTGCACGCGCAGACCAGATGAAAATGGTTAAGAACGGTCAGCGTGAACAGTTTGCGGGAAATTTCATTAAGGCAGCACTCAGCGAAACAAATTATGCTGAAAAAACTGAACTTGTAGATTTCCTGAAAGAAATGATAGGCTGGCAGAAAAATGAGGCTATTACAGGCGCATTATTAACAATGGCTGCGAGAACTGATACCACTGATTCACTGGAACGGCTTGAGCTTAAAATGCTGATAATTGCAGGAAAGGAAGACAAGCTCACTCCCCCGGAATTTTCGAAAATAATATACGGTAAAACAAAAAATTCTGATTTGAAAATAATCCAAAATGCCGGGCACTTATCTAATATGGAAAACCCTGAGGAGTTTAACGCAGCGATATTAGAATTTATGAAAAGTTACGAGAAGCATAGTAAATAATAAACAGAAATATTTTCAATATGCTTTTTTTGCTGAACTTCAGCGAATCCAGATTATCTCTGCACTAAGCAACGGGGTGGATTTCAACCAAATGATATTGCTGAGCAGATTTGCAGTATGCACAACTGTAACAATAGAACTTTAATTAATTATACTTACGATAATTTTTTCGTTACTTCCCATAGCATAATTTCTGTCATCTTAGAAATATCATATTCCTGTCTCCATCCCCAGTCTTCCAGCGCTTTGGAATCATCAATGCTCTCGGGCCAAGATTCAGCAATTTGCTGGCGAAAATCAGGCTTATAGGAAATTGTAAATTCTTCAATGTGTTTGTTAATTTCTGTAGTCAGCTCGCTCGGGGAGAAGCTGACACCGCTTAAGTTATAGCTTGACCTGATTATCACTTTTTCCTGAGGGGCTTCCATCAGGTCAATTGTCCCCTTGATCGCATCAGGCATGAACATCATCGGCAGTTTGGTATTTTCTTTTAAGAAACATTCATACTTCCCTACTCTAACAGCTTCATAGAATATTTCAACAGCATAATCAGTTGTACCTCCTCCGGCTTCAGTCTTATAACTAATAAGCCCGGGGTAGCGGACGCTTCTGACATCTACTCCATATTTATTGTAATAATATTCACACCATCTTTCACCTGCAAGCTTGCTTATTCCATAAACAGTTGAGGGCTCCATTATTGTAAGCTGGGGGGTGTGTTTTTTGGGGGTGGTTGGTCCGAAAACCGCAATTGAGCTTGGCCAGAAAATCTGTTTAATAATACCTTCTTTAGCCATATCCAGAATACTAAGCAGGCTTTTCATGTTCAGGTCCCATGCTTTTTTGGGGTTTTTCTCCGCGCTGCCTGAAAGCATTGCTGCAAGTAAGTACACTTTAGATACATTGTGTTTTTTAAAAGTATCAATTAAAGCCTTCTCGTTCATTACATCAAGAATTTCAAAGGGTCCCGATGACATAACATCTTTTGCGGCGTCTTTTATGTCGCTGGCAATTACGTTATCATTTCCAAAACGGTTTCTTAATTCAAGGGTTAAGTCAGAGCCAATCTGTCCGGATGCTCCGATAACAATAGTTTTACTCATTTTCTTTTAATATAGGTTTTTCTTTTTTTACGATTATTGCACTCTTTGCAATTTTTCTAAACTCTATCAACATTAACAAATAATCCATTCTTTCTGATGGGGTCATATCCAGGATTGATTTTTCAGGATGTCCATCAAACATTGGATCTATATATATAACTTTACTTTTTTCCATCAATAATATCCCGTAAATGTTTTATACCCCATTCGTCTTTATCGCGAACAGGCTTAACCTTTCCGAATAAATTGTAACATGTTCTACACCACGTAAAAAACAAGCTACATCACTGCACATAATAAGTTTTACATTATTTTCTGAAAGAGTGTTTATTAATCCAAAAATATTTTTTTCCATTTACGATACCAGATATTAGATCCCTTCAACAATAACCTGCGGTGTTACTTTTGTTTTTGGAATAAGTGCCGGCCAGTAAGCAACAACATCGCTTGCTTTTGGCCTGCCGCCTGCAAAGCCCGTTACACTCGGGGGTCCGGTTAATATTAATGGCGCAATTTCTTTGCTGAACCTTTCAATTGTAGCCTTATCGTTTGCTCTTACGCCAATCCTTAATACGACCTCACTTAAATCCTCGCGTTTTTTTACCAATGGACCGTGACAGCTGTTATAACCAAGCAATTCAGTCCGGATCTCATCAAATTTTAAGCCAAGATCATCAAGCCTGGTTCTAAGTATCTTATCTGCCGCTTCAGCCTTTTTCAAAGCATCGGGGGCAGAATAAGTCAGTGTAGAAAAAGCGCTATACCCGTCATCGTACGACATTGATACCTTGTAGAACTCAGTTGCAGGCTTGCCTGTTATACCGAAGACTTTGACTCTGTCTTTGCCTGCAGGCTCAAGATTTATGGAAGTAAAATCCGCAACACAATCGGGTGTGATATAATCAGTAGGGTCTCCAATTTCATACAACAACTGTTCACTTACTGTTTCGACTGAAACAAGCCCTCCTGTATTATCATGCTTTGTAATATAGAAAGTTCCGTCCTTATGCGCTTCTACTATGGGAAAACCAATTCTCGCAAGATCCGGAACTGATTCCCAGTCTCCCAAGAAATTTCCACCTGATGCCTGTCCGCCGCACTCAATTATATGACCGGCTATTGTACCCGCAGACATTTTATTAAAGTCATTCATATCCCAGCCAAATTCATATATCATTGGTCCAAGTGTTAAGCCGGTATCGGTAACCCTCCCGGTAATTACAATGTCAGCGCCCTTCTGCAAAGCCTGAACAACGGGCAAAGCTCCGAAATAAACATTGGCACTAAGCATTTTACCTTTAATCGCTTCAGCGCTCTCGCCTGTTTCCATATTTTTCAGTAAGACACCTTCTTTAATCAATGAGTCAACGTTATCAAGGATATTATCTCCCATTACAACACCAATTTTCAGGCCGCTGATTCCAAGTTTTTTTGCAACTTCAAATACTGCATCACGGCATGCTAAAGGATTTACTCCACCGCCATTTGTTATTATCTTAAATTTCTTTTCCTTTAATAACGGAAGTAATCTTTCCATAAGAGGCGGGATATCACGCGCATATCCCATTGCCGGATTCTTTAATTTTTGTTTCTGTAGAATTGACATCGTTACCTCGGCAAGGTAATCCATCATCAGGTAATCAATCTGCCCCTTTGCAGCCTGGTTTACAGGGGCATCTATTAAGTCACCCCAAAATCCCTGCCCGGAAGCTATCTTTATTATATCTTTCATTAAGCTTTTTTATTGTATTTACACAAATTTACCAATAAAAGATGACATTTGAAATTAAAAATCCCCTCTCTATGACCAGAGAGGGGATATAAAATTAATGATAATTGATTCTATTAAGTGCCGCCGGTACATAAGGCTTACTTAATTAGCAACATTTTCCTTACAGACGTAAATTCGGCAGTAATGAGTTTATAAAAATACACCCCTGAAGATAGATTTGTTCCATCAAAATTAATCGAGTAAGCACCGCGTCCCATATTTCCGTTAACTAAGTCCTTCACTTCCTGACCAGCGGAATTAAATACCTTTAGCTGTACGAATGAATTTTTCGGAATTGCGAAATCTATTTGAGTATTCGGGTTAAACGGATTTGGATAATTCTGAGATAAACTATAATTTTCCGGTCCATTTAATGATGGGTCACTAATACCCAAAGGCGGGAATGAATATTCATAAATCCCCATACCTGTTGTACCGGCAACACCCGCGTAAAGAGTATTGCTGGCAACCCTGAAAGCGAGAGCTCTTACAACATACGTATTTAACATTACACCGTTATTAAATGCTGTCCAAGTAACTCCTGCATCAGTAGTTCTGTAGACACCTCCGGTTGTTGCATTATCAAGTCCTGCAAAAAATTCAGTTGCAGAACCCGGTCTAATTAATATTGATCTTATCTGTACACCAACTACATTAGGTATGCCGTTACTTCTTCTGACCCAGGAAGTACCTCCATTGGTCGAAAAAAATGCTCCTCCGTTAGTTGTATTCTGGAATAAACCCGCAAGTACAACAGAAGTATCCAGGCTGCTTACACTGAGTGTTCTGACAGCATTAAGCTCGGTAGCGCCTGTTGGCAATCCTGTGCTGAACATTGCCCAGGTAGTACCTGCATCATATGATTTATATACAAATGTGGGACCGGTACCCGGTGGATTCGGCACCTGGAAAGAAGTGCCGCAATACATTGTGTTAAAATTCGAAGGATTTCGGGTCAAACATATCACATTCTTGTTAGTACCCATACCTACACCGGATGGCAGCCAGGTAACGCCGCCATTAGTAGTCTTATACACACCATTTATTGAATTGGTAAAATTAGATGCATTCCATACTGCAACCAATGCAATGGCCGGGTTAGTTGGATGAATAATAATTTCCTGCGCACCCGCCGAATCTACAATTCCCGCATTTCTAAATGTCCAATTGGCTCCCCCATCAGTTGTAACATACATCCCTGCTGTTGCACCTCCAATACCTGTACCTGCATAAACATAATTTGCATCAGATGGGCTGACCTCAACACACTGAATGTTCAAAGCAGAAAGCCCGTTATTCACCTGGCTCCAGTTTACACCGGCATTGGTTGATTTCCATATACCGGAAGTATTACTGCCTGCATACATGACCTGGGTATTACTCTGGCTTATTGAAATACATCTTTGCCAAATAGCCCCCGTGCCCGAAAGTGTTTGAGTCCATATTTCAGGACCATCGTTTGAATAATTAATATTTGTAAAGATTAAAGTGAGAAGAAAAATGAATATTATTTTTTTCATTTGTGCCTCCTATTAATTAGTGGTTGTAATTTCTTTTTCGGAAATTGGAAGAATCGTATTCTAAAAACTAATTCATTTATTTTAATTTGTCAATGCTAATACAAGGGCTTAAATGGGATAAATATCATATTTTTGAAACAGAATCATCGTACTGTTTCAATAATTCTTTAATAACGTCCTTTGCCGGCTTAATATCGTTTACCAATCCGCTTGACTGGCCCATTTCAAGCTCTCCTTCGTCAATTTCACCTCCAAATATTCCCTTCATCTCACGTTTTCTGCCAAGCAATCTTTTAAGCTCTTCTTCAGTTGCTCCTGCTTTTTCAGCTTTGATCACTTCTTCAGCAAATCTATTTTTAAACAATCGTACAGGATTAAGTTTTTTCATTATAAGATATGTATCGGTATCCTTTGCTTCAACGATCTTATTTTTGAACAAATCGGAGCTTGATGCTTCCACTGTTGCCGCAAAACGAGTTCCAATTTGAACACCCTCTGCGCCTAAAGCCATGCATGCAGCAATTTGCCTGCCGGTCGCAATACCACCGGCTGCAATTACAGGAATTTCAAGCGCATCAACCACTTGTGGTACAAGGCACAAGGTTGTAATTTCATCAATGCCGTTATGACCCCCGGCTTCAAAACCTTCTGCAACTACAGCATCACAGCCTGCTTCCTGCGCTTTTAATGCATGTTTGACAGATGCGACTACATGAACGAGTGTAATATCATTATCTTTAAATATCTTTGAGTAATTCTTAGGGTTGCCTGCAGATGTAAATACAATTTTGATCTCTTCTTTAAGAATAGTTTTAATAAGTTCGTTTATATCTCCGCGTATCAAAGGCAGATTAACGCCAAATGGCTTATCTATATTCTTTTCTTTGAAATAAAATCTGAGTTTTTGGATGTGTTCTGCTAAGAGTTCGGGCTTCATTGAGCCTGCGCCGATAAGACCAAGGCATCCATTTTCTGATACAGCAGAGGCAAGTCTCCAGCCCGAGGTCCATACCATGCCTGCCTGTATGATAGGATGCTCTATGACGAATAATTCATTTATGCGGGTTTGCTTCATGATAAACTTTTGAGGATTTATGATATTGCTTCCTTCCTCCCGATTCCACGGGTTTAAGGCGAAGCGTTGCTTACGCACCTCGCAAAAAAAGCTTATATTTGTTTTAGAAGATTTATCATTTCAAGTACAGCAGATGCTGCTTCACGCCCTTTGTTATGAGCATCATCTGAAGAACGCTTTACAGCCTGCTCATCAGTATAGCAAGTGAGAACACCATATGATACAGGCATGTTGAATTCTAAATTAAGGGACATAATGCCGTTTGTCACCGCATTTGAGATATATTCAAAATGTGCAGTTTCACCCTTTATGACGGCTCCAAGACAAATCACACCGCAGTATTTCCCTGTCATGCATAATTGCTTTGCTGTCAAAGGAATTTCAAATGCACCGGATGTATGAAATACAGTAATACTCTTATCATCAAAATTATTCTCATGCAGAAGGTCAAATGCGCCTTTCAGCAATCCGGTTGTAACCTCTTCATTAAATCTGCTTACAACTATCGCAATATTACCCGAATTTCTTTTCCCAGGTTTTTTCTTCTTTTCTTTAGGCATTTTATGGATTAAACTTTAAATAAACGGTTTTTCATGGCAGTCAGCTTAAGATCATTGATAAAATACCTGCCCAGTATTGATACATCATTGATCCTTCCTCCGTGGAAATCACTGCCGCCTGATTCAAGCAGGAAATACTGTCCGGCGATTTCCCGGAAATATTCTATATCATGGTCGGAATGCGAAGGGTGGACTACTTCTATCCCGTCTATACCAAATTCAATCATTTCAAAGAGTGAATTATTATGCCTCATGCTTTTCCCCGGGTGAGCTATGAAGGAAAGTCCACCGCACCTGTTAATGAGCCTGATTGCTTCTTTAGTTGAAATGTTGGGCTTCTTTACATAAGCAGGTTTATCATCGCCGATATACTTATTGAATGCATCATAATAATTATTTACGAATCCGCCTTCGATCATTGCCACAGCAATGTGCGGCCTGCCCACAGAACCATTTCCCTTAACATGAGTTAACACATCCTGTATCCTGATTGCAATATCAAGCTCATTGAGTTTTTCAATTATCTTCTCGGCCCGCTTCATTCTTTCTTTGCGGAAATTTCTGAGGTATTCCAAAAGCTCTTCGTTTTTGTAATCTATAAAGTATGCAAGGATATGAGTTTCTTTTCCGTTATGCTCTGCGCTTATTTCAGAACCCGGAACAATCTCTATTCCGTAATTTTGGGCAATTTCAACCGCCTCTTCTATAGCATCAACGTTATCATGATCTGTTATAGCAAGATGAGTTAAACCGGAATTCTTGGCAAATTGTATTAATTCCTCGGGGGTATGGTATCCATCGGAATAATGTGTGTGAGTGTGAAGATCAGCCTTAATGTTGGAGTCAACTGTGCCCAAAGTGGAATTGACTTATGCAGATATAAACGGCACAGTGGTGTTATGCCATTTAAGCCGTAATTTGAGATTAGGCGCTAAATCCTGCGGTTTTTCTCCTTAAAACGAAGAATTTAAATAGGTTAATTGTACCGGAGGAGGGACTTGAACCCCCGACCTG
>JBDTNV010000098.1:0-11739 GCA_039933555.1 Ignavibacteria bacterium | reverse complement strand
GTTTCATTTCAGCCGCAGGCGGTATTTGGAAGTGTTTCATTTCCATAACTTCATCATTTTATATTTATACAAAAATAAAGGCATAATCATTTCCATTCCACCGAAAATTGAACACCTAATTCCCCCAATCCTGAGGCGTAGCTGCCTGCCTTAAAACCGCGAGGCGGGAGGAAGGAAGGATCTCATTCGGAGGACATAAAACCACAGCCACGAATTTCACAAATGAACACGAATTTATTTCTTTTAGTAGCACAGACATTTGCACGACCTTTAGGCCTGTCTGTGTTTTACAAATTGAAGTAATAGCTCTCCGAATGAGACTCTTCGTCGCTTGCGCTCCTCAGAGTGAAGTCATCCCTGAATTCTCCTTCAGCCACTTCTCCCTGCGCTTATGATCAGGCATCAGCTCGCTCATTCTTGCATAAAATCTCACTGAGTGATCCTTAATTTCCAGGTGAACAAGCTCATGCACAATAACATAATCAATCATCTCCGGCGGCATGATAATAAGCCGCCACGAAAAATTCAGATTCCCCCGCATTGAGCATGAGCCCCACCTTGTCTTTGCACTGTTAATTTTAATTGAGGCGTATTTATATCCGAATGCTTCCGCTAGTTCACGGGTACGCTCATTTATATGCTTCTTGGCGAATTGTTTGTAGAACCATTCAATATAATGCTTAGGCGCTTCAAGGCATTTTTCGGTGATCCGTAATTTTCCTTCAGCTGTCAGCGCAATTTTGGCTTTACTTCCCGGAATGATCTCTAATGGATACGCCCTGCCGGCAAACAAGAATTCTTCACCATTAATAAACTGCTTGGGTTTATGTTTGCCCTTAGCCTCTTTGAACTGCGCCTGCTTTTTTTCTATCCAATTCCGCTTTTCTTCTATGAACCGCCGGGCATACCCCATAGAAACCCCATACGGTATCTTAACCGTAAGCGTTGCATCATTATTAACCTGCAATGCAATCGTCCTGCGCTTGGAACGTATTATTTTACATACCATAATAAGAATCAAAACAAAAGATTACCACTAATCCTTCAAAATGCGAAAGTCAGGGGCACTAAGAACACAAAGAAACAATACTCCTAACTGCTTTTATTAGTTTAGGAAAGGAAGCTTATTCCCACGCCGCGTCTGCTATAGCATGAAAGACAGGAATCATACTTTAAAAAAAATATGAAAACTTAGCTACCAACAAAGTAATAATAATTTGCATCATTTTTTTCTATTTTTTCCTTTACCTCTATTACTCTTAGAAATTTTACCCTTTTGTTTCCTTTCATTTTTTCTTTTTTTATCATCCAATTTTTGCAATCTTTTAGAATCCAGATCTGTTGATTTTAATTTATCTTGTGCTAAAACTAGTTTACGTTCTGCTTCTTCATATTTTTCCCTCATTAACTCTAAAGCTTGTTTTTGATACATATCAAATACAATCGGTTTATAAATATCTTCTGTTTCATTAAATGCCTTTAAAGGATCTTCACCAAATCTCTCTCCTATTAAGTCACGATGTTCTGTCAATATTAGTTCACACTTATCTTTTGATGTATCAATTATCGGAGCAAATATTGTGTGTATTTTTTTCTCATCAATTATATCACAATTTTTTTCAACTAATTCCCTAATCAGACTATTAGTCAAGTAGGAGTATTCTTCAATATTACAAGGTTCCGTAGACAATAACCATTGATACAATGATTCCGGCCGCATTGTAATTGGTATTGAAGAATGCGAAATAAAATCAATGATGCGGGTATGTGAAACAAAATAAGCATTACTAAAAATATTACCCGCATATTTCAAAACACCTTCTCTTATTTTCTCAATTATTAATAATGCTTGCGCCTCAGCTTTAACTTGACGATCGTGGGTAAAAGATAATTTGGCTTCTCTTTTTGATTTAATTTCTTTCTCATAGTTATCAATTTCAGCATAATGTTCTGGTAAAAAGCCCTCTAATTCATCTGGATCTTTAACAAAAATCTTTCTATTATTTATTTCATTCTGTACATTAGAATCATTAAAAGCTCTGTTAGAAGAAGTGTGAGGACAAACTTTTTCAACATATTTACTAAAATCCTCAGGTATTATCCCCTTTTCATATTCATTAATAAAACCCTCAATAAACGCATTTGATTTTGTTCCGCTCTTACCAACTACAGCTTTTAGAATTTCAATATTAAAAGCACCCTTTGATTCTTCAAATTTTTTCTCTGCCCACCTACCATGTTCAGAAACTTCTGCAGCCAAAAGCTTTGTTGTTAAAATTATTGATTTGTTTTTAAGTAATAAATTAATCAAAGCTACTGCGGAATCAAATCCTACGCTAGATTTTGCTAAAAAGGGTATTAAAGTACTTGCATCAATTAAAAAAACTGATTGCGAAAATTCTTTTTGTCTAAGTGATAAGGTGTCTTGATCAAAGCCCAATAAATGAACACCAAATTTAGCTTGTAATAATAACCCAATATATTTCGATTCTTCACTGGTTGGAGTAGAAAAAATACTCTGCACCACTTTACTCAAACAAATAGCCTGAGTATTATTTTCCAAATAATCCATATATTTTGGTAAAGATTGAAGTAAAGCTACAATATGATAATCATTCAAGGCTTGATTTCTATTATTAAGCGCTAATGCTACTCCTAAAGACCTTTTTTCAATACTTTCTGTTAAGAAGGCAACAGCAACTTTTAGAACTTTCTCAATTTCGGCTTCAACATTTAGAATTTCTCCAATTCTACTTTTAATTGAACTCAAAAATTTCTGATATAATACTTCACCACTGGTTGACTTTTCACCTACTTGCAAATCACCTGTTGCGCTCAGCTCAATTATTTGTGTAGGATCATAATTAGTTAGTGGTATTATCAACTTTTCAATTTGTAGATCCCTTAATGAATCTATTAAGAGAACATCAAAATCACTTTTAATACCTCTAATTGTATTAATTTTTTCTTTTACATCTTCTAAAAGTTTCGATAAAGGTATTTTTTTGGCATGCTTTACCAATGATAATATTCTAGATCTTATAAGGATTTTTAACATTTTATCATTTATTAGGGCATTTTCTTTTAGACAGACTTCATTATATAATAATAAGCCTGTTACAGCTGGATCATAGGATATATCTCCCTTATATGCTGTACTAAACTTCATGCTTCTCCTCAGAGTAAAAGAACCATGCACTTTTAACAATTCTGTTAATTGTTTATGAGAACCTTTATTAATTTCATAAGGTATAACATCTACATTATATTTTCTTAAATAGTCATCTTTTGTTTTTTCATCTTCTTTACTGCCATCGCTACTCAAAAAAGCAAAAATTGGTTTTGACTTAATTGTATATTTTCCAATTATTTTAAGTAATCTATTTATTTCATAGTCTTGAAGTCCAAAACCAATAATTACTGTTCTTTTTTGTGTCATTAGAGCTCTCAATTGATTTACCATTCGTGATCCTTCTAAATAAAAATACTCATAGTCTTCGGATGTAATTACTAATTTTGACAATTCCTCTGATTGATCGATAGCACCATGAATATGCCAGATCATTTTTGATGGATTGCCTGAAATCTTTTTGATTTCGTCTTCACTATTCCCTACAGAAATCCATCCTGATTCTCTGCTCAAGGCATTCTCAAGAACTAAGTCATAATTTGTAGTAATGTAACCTTGAAAAGGTAAATCTACTATTATCTTAACTAAGTCACTCTCTCGTAATGGAACTTTAATAATATTCCTTATTATTTCTAATAAAGGTTTTCTTCCAATCTTTTTTTCTAATATAGAAAAACAACTTGGATAATCCTTATTTGCAAAATCTCTAAGATAGAGTTCATCCTTAAATATTTCATGTTTCAAAGAAAGTTCCATTTTATCAATTGTCATTAAAAGGAGGTTTTTCCAATCAGGAAGACCTGAGTCTGCAGAAACTCCACTGCCAATGAACGCCCATACATTGCCATGATTAATTAATTCAATCAACTCTTTTTTTAACATAGTGTAAAAAAATTATGGTTATTAAAAAAGGTAGCTCCCCTCTTGCTAAGTGCAACAGGTTTACCACCCTATATTTCAAAATTAATTGATTAATTATTTAAATCAAAGGGAGGCTCCCGCCTCCCCGTTTTAAAACTCATAACTCAAAGCACTCTATACACTCAACACACTCTTAACTACAACCCGACGTATCGCCGCAGGTTATGCACTTTAAGCATGTGCCGTTACGCACCATGGTTAAGCTTCCGCAGCTCTGGCAAATATCGCCAGTGTAGCCTTTTTGCTTTGCCTGCTTAATTTTCTCGGTTTCTTCATGCATACTTACATTTTTGATCGTTGCTGCCCCCGTCATCTGAATACCAAGCGCGCCGCCGGAAATTGTCTGCTGTGAGCTGACTGATACGTTCTGTACCGGTTTATTCTGCTGGGTGCTTTGTGTATTTTGTAATTGATCAACTTTTGGCGCATTCTTATTGGCAGGTTCATCAATAAAACGCTCTGAGTATATTTCTTCATCCTCGTAATCAGTTTCAGTATCAAGCTTGCTTAAGCTGTCTATCGGACTCGTTCTCAATTCAGTTTCCTGGGAAATGTGCGAGAGATCATTGCGGCTTAAGTATGTTACTGCAAGCTCACGGAAGATATAATCTATGAGCGATGTTGTCATTTTAATATTCGGGTTGCCTATAACAATACCGTTTGGCTCAAACCTTGTATAAACAAATGCGTCAACAAATTCTTCCAGTGGTACTCCGTGCTGCAGGCCTAATGATATAGCTATAGCAAAACAGTTCATTAAGCTTCTGAATGCCGCGCCTTCGCGGTGCATATCGATAAATATCTCGCCAAGCTGGCCGTTTTCATACTCACCCGTTCTTAAATAGACCGAGTGCGCGCCAATTTTAGCTTTTTGAGTATATCCGCGCCTTCTGAACGGAAGCTTTCTGCGTTTTGCGATATAGCGGTGAATAATACGCTCCGCAATGCGGATAATATCGTTCGGTTTGCTTAGCGCTTCTGCCATTTCCTCATGCTCGCTGTCAAATTCATCACTATCTGTAACTGAATTAAGCGGCTGTGAAAGTTTGCTGCCATCACGGTATAATGCATTGGCCTTTATGCCAAGCTTCCATGAAAGCAAATAAGCGTGCTTCATATCCTCAATTGATGCTTCGTTAGGCAGGTTGATAGTTTTGCTAATCGCGCCGCTGATAAACGGCTGTGCTGCTGCCATTATCTTTATATGCGCGTCTGCGGATATAAAGCGTGTACCTTTTTTACCGCATTTAGAAGCGCAATCAAACACCGCGTAATGCTCTTCGCGTAAATGCGGTGCGCCTTCAACTGTCATAGTACCGCAAACATAATCGTTTGCTTCATCTATCTGCTCCTTTGTAAAGCCAAGTGCTTTTAAAATGTAAAAACTGTAATCATCAAGCTGTTCATCGGTGAATCCAAGCGTATCTTTGCAGAAATCTGCGCCTAATGTATATTTATTGAACACAAAATTTATATCAAATGCCGATGGAAGCGATTTTTCAACCTGCGCAAGCACATCCGAGGTAAATCCTTTTTCAGCAAGTGTCTGCGGGTTTATCTCAGGGCATCCAATAATGGAGCCGTGCCCTGTGCAGTATTTAATTATATCGTGAATTTCGCTCTCGGTATAGCCAAGCTTCTTTAATGCCGGCGGTACTGATTCATTTATTATCTTAAAATAACCGCCGCCTGCAAGCTTTTTGAATTTCACAAGCGCGAAATCAGGCTCAACACCTGTTGTATCACAATCCATAACCAAACCTATTGTACCCGTAGGCGCAATAACAGTTACTTGCGCATTTCTGTAGCCGTAACGCTCGCCTAAATCCAAAGCCATATCTGAATCTTCCCTTGCTGCATTCAACAGGGCGGCCGGACAGTGTTTCTTATTTATCCCGACCGGAACTATGGATAGTGTTTCATACTCTTCGTTAGGCACGTTGTATGCTGCCCTGCGGTGGTTCCTGATAACACGCAGCATGTTCTGTTCGTTTTCCTTGAAACGCGGGAATGTGCCGAGCTCTTTTGCCATTTCCGCTGATGTAGCGTATGAACGCATATGCAGGATTGATGTGAGTGCACCGGTAATTGCAAGTGCTTCGGGTGAATCATACGGAATACCCTGCAGCATCAGTAATGCTCCAAGATTTGCATATCCTAAACCCAGCGTGCGGTAATCAAATGAAAGCTTTGCAATTTCTTTGCTTGGGAACTGCGCCATAAGCACGCTCACTTCAAGAACAATTGTCCACAATCTTACTGCGTGGCGGTAGGCTGCTATATCAAACTCAGCTTTTTCGATATCATAAAATTTCACAAGATTCAGCGATGCCAGATTACATGCCGTATCATCTAAGAACATATATTCACTGCACGGGTTCGAGGCTTTTATCTCGCCGCCGGCAGGACAGGTATGCCATTCATTAATAGTGGTGTGATACTGAATTCCGGGGTCAGCACATGCCCATGCGCTGTAAGAGATCTGTTCCCAAAGGTCCCTTGCCTTAATTTTTTTGCATGCAACTGGGTCTCTGCCCTCTTTTTTTGCTTTTTTAAGCTCAATTCTCCAGTAAAGATTCCATGTTCCGTCATTTTCAACGGCTTTCATAAACTCATTGGTGGCCCTTATACTATTATTGCTGTTTTGCCCTGAAACAGTCAGGTATGCTTCACTGTTCCAGTCAGTATCATAGGTCGGAATGTGTACTTCCTTAACACCAAGCTTGGCAAGATGAATTACTCTATCTATATAATTTTCGGGAATCAATGATTTCCTGGCATCATTGATAGCTTTTGCAAGATGCTTATTCTGTTTTTTATCGAACGGATCGTTTTCGGGGTGAACTTCATAACATGCCTTGATAACATTATTGAGATGAATGTTCATCAGCTTAGAGCCCGTTACAAGATCAGCAACTTTCTGCTCTTCGATAACTTTCCAGTTGATATACTCTTCAATATCGGGATGGTCAAGATCAAGTGTTACCATTTTTGCGGCGCGTCTTGTTGTACCGCCTGATTTAATTGCGCCGGCACTTCTATCACCAATTTTTAAGAATGACATTAAGCCGGATGATTTTCCGCCGCCGCTGAGTGGCTCGCTTGAGCCTCTGATATTTGAAAAATTTGAGCCTGTACCTGAACCGTATTTAAATAATCTCGCCTCGCGCACCCAAAGATCCATAATGCCGCCTTCGTTAACCAGATCATCGCTTACTGACTGGATAAAACATGCGTGCGGCTGCGGATGCGTGTATGCGTCTTCGGACTGTGCAAGCTCGCCTGATTTTCCGTCCACATAATAGTGGCCCTGTGATGGCCCCGTAATTCCGTAAGCCCAGTTTAAGCCGGTATTGAACCACTGCGGTGAGTTTGGAGCCGCCATTTGCTGAGCCAGCATATAGCAATGCTCATTATAGAACGCCAAAGCGTCTTCTTCTTTGTTAAAATAGCCGTATTTCCAGCCCCAGTACGTCCAGCAGCCGGCCAAACGGTTAAAAACCTGGCGGCAATCGGTCTCAGATGTGCTTCTGTCGGATTCCGGGATATCTTTCATTGCGTCAATATCCGGAGTTGAAGCCTGCAGCCAAACGGGCATATCATCTTCTTCAACTCTTTTTAATACACGTGGCACGCCTGCCTTGCGGAAATATTTCTGCGCAATAATATCTGTGGCAACCTGCGACCATGATTTCGGAACAACGATATCTATCATTTCAAAAACGATAGAACCATCAGGGTTCCTAATTACTGAAGTACGTTTATCAAATTCAATTTTATCGTATGGATTATTGGTTTCCCCAGCAAACAGTCTATCTATCTTCATGCGGTAAGTATTTAAAAAATTTTCGGAATTCTTTTATTAAAATTTAATATATCATTAACATGGAAGTAACATCTTAATTCTATCTTTTGAATCAGCAGGGGTTCAGCTTCTTTTTTGTATTAAAAGCTTTCCTTATTGCGTCCTTGATTAGCTTTCGTTAATGATTGGAAACAAAATTAATAGAACAAAACTATAAATGCAAATTACATCGAAAGATATTTTTTTACGAAAACACTTGACAAGCCGTAAAGCCTTGCCGATAGCTATTTCCTTAAAACGGGATATTTCATCTTTTGGAAAAAAATTTTTCCCCGGGCTTTCCAGGGGCAGCTTCAGGCTATTTAGATCACTTTGCGCCCTGTAAAATGGCGCTTTGATTATTCAGAAAAATTTTGTAAGGAAAATTTGCAAGCTGTAATTAATTTTTTTACTTAGCTTACTTTATGCTTTTTTTATATTAACATTTCACTTATGCACACTTTACTCCATTAACTTATTTTCATAATACGCGTAAATTTCTATCGTTTAATTTTCAAATCCGGTTCTTATTTTTTTCTTTTCCTGAATTTATGTTACAACAAAAAAATAATTCTTCTTTTTCTTGATCATTTAATTTTTCTATTCCCGTTTTTACTTTTTATTTATGAAAGTAGGTGTCTGCTGCAACATAAAAAGTATCCCGAAAATTCAGTTTGTCGTAACCACTTACTTTTTGCTATCGAAGTCCCTCAGTAACTAAATAATACTATATATAGTCTAAATATTATGTGTTGAAAAGGCTGTTTTTAGCGTTTTTTTAAGGTTTACCCGCGTTATATACTCCTGAAAAGCAGGTACGTACCAGGATGTTAAATGAGCCATGTACGAACCGGGATTTATTAACCCTATCACTTTATAGTTCTCATTATCAGCCCAAACAGGTAAACTATCGTTTAAATATTTCAGGCATGCAATATTGCTGTAATCAACTTCTTCCATATAAAAACCCTTCATACGATCTTCCTGTTCGTTCAGTTGTATAAAATTTATCTTTTGCTGTAAAACATCGTCAAGGTTCAAAAACGGATTAGGATTTAATAACCTGTATGCGGCTTCATCCATTACTTTCACATAATCAATCCACACACTAACCTCGCCGTACCAGTATATCTGGTAATCAACGTGGCAGGCGGCAAGCAATTCAGGTAAAGGCACAAACACATCACCGCGCCCTTCGTTGATTACATCGCCGGGAATTGATATTTCAAAGTCCCAAAAGTCTTCCAAATACCGCCCGTCATAAGTATTAGGATTTGTATATCGAAATTTGTCAGTTTTTAAAACAAATTCTGGTCCCGGTTGTCCGTTAAATTTTTTTGTAATTATTTTAATAACATTTTTAGGTGGGTCAGCAAACGCATCTGTTGTACTAATTCTCATTCTCGGCTTAACGTAATACTTATTCAGATACTTTATCGAGCTTGAATCATAGGGATTAAGGGGGTCAGCATTAAACGGGAAATCAACCTGGTACTTCGGATCATACGGAAAGTTGGCTATTGACTGGAAACAGTTTTCATTTGTACCCCAGAGTATCAAACCTGATGGCGACTGTTCTTCGTTGCATAAGGAGTTCTTATTGTAATAGCTTACTGTATGCCCATCTCCCCAGGTAATATCATCCTCATTGCTTCCGCACCTGCGATGAATATACCTGAAGCGGTCAGAAGTTTCTTCAGCCTCGGTTACAAGTACCCTGCCGTACCCTGCCCAGCGGATCGTATCAGGCTGAAGATAACCGTTAATATCATGCGAGGCAAACCTTGAAAGAATTTCCACGGTTCCCGTAGCGCTTGTTCCCCAGTTGCCGCCCATCCACCAGCCTGACCATGAGTTCATATTAAGATCGTTATACCAGCCCCAGTCATGCTGAAGCGTGAATGGATTGTTATAGTTATGAGGATATGCCCCCGTAAAACCGAGTTTAAAATCATTTTGAGAATAAAGCGATATGGTTAAAGCCAAAAGACAAGCCGTAAGTGAAGCTGTAAGTGTTCTCATAGTCTTTTTTGGGTTAATTTTTAAATAGTTGTTTGTGTTAAGATGCTTCTATATAAATGTTCTTTATGTAAATTATTTGTTGAGCCGCGTTTAATGCGGCGAAACCTTACTCCGAAGGTCCAAAGGACTCCCTGGGAGAGGAAGGCTATTTTACCAATATCATCTTCCTTGTTTCCTTAAACCTCGTACTGCCTGTTTCATCAGATACTATTATACTGTAAAAATATACCCCCGACGCGAAGTCTTCCGCATTGAACTGAAGCTCATGCGTCCCTGCATCCAATTGTTTATCTGAATGCCAAATTGTTTTTTCCCTGCCCAAAATATCATATATCTTAAATGCTACAACTGATCTTTTGGTTAATGAAAACTTTATATTTGTCTGGCTGTTAAATGGATTTGGATAATTCTGATATAATTTATATGCATTAGGGATATTATTATTTATGTTTATTATGCCAAGATATGTTATATTGCCGCCGCCATTGGTGGTTTTTGCTATGCCAAAATCTCCTGACCAGCCTTTTAGTGAATCAATGAAAGATATCCTATATGAAGCTGCGCTGTCTCTTTGATAGCCCCATAAAATACCACCATCGGTAGTTTTATAAATTCGTAATGTTCGATTGCCTATATATCCTAAACCGCTTCTATACATAATAATATCTCTGTTTGTGCCTGCAAGCCCCGGATTTGTTTGATAAATCCAGTTATTCCCGCCGTTTGACGTAAACACAATCTTATCGTTAGTCATCCCAAGCCAGCCAGTTGTTTCGTCAAAAAAGAATATGGAACGTATGCCTTCCAAAAAGTTCCCTTTCTGTATCCAGTTTACTCCGGCGTTAGTTGTTTTAAATAAATCAAAATCTGATGCTACCCAGCCTGTGTTATAATTTAAGAAAAACAATCTAAAACAATTAAATGTTAAGCTGCTGTTTCTCAACTGCCAGGTTGTACCGCCATCTGTAGTTGTCCTGACATCTGCAGTAGAGGTTTCATTACAAATCCAGCCGCTATCTTTATTCACAAAAAACATATCCGTCACTCTTGTTGGTGTGCCTATCTCATTCCAGTTTATTCCGCCGTTGGTCGTCTTAAACAATCTCCCCGGACCGCTGCTGCCCCCGCAATAACCTGTGTTGGCATCAATTATACTTATTGCATATAAAGCAATATTGAATGCAACAAATTGTATGTTCCAGTTTACACCGCCGTTTGTAGTATTAAGGATAAAAGAAGTATCGCCTAAAGTTGATATACTTGTACATGCCCAACCTGTATTTGTATCAATAAATTTTATGCCTGTAATAGGTTTACTAACAGGCACAGTTTGCTGAACCCACTGAGCAAATAGCGAAGTGTGAAATAGTGAAATACTGAATAATGTTATTAGTAAAAGCAGTTTTTTCATGTAATCCTCAGTTAAAAAATAGTGTTAAATAACTATTAAATCAATACATGACTGCTCCCGCAGTCGAAATAAACAGGAAAGAACTAAATTATTTAATTAATACCATCCTTTTAGTTTCAGTAAATACCTCCTTTCCTGAATTTATTATTAGTTTGTAAAAATATGTCCCCGAAGATAATCCATCTGCATTGAAATTTATTTCATATTCTCCTGCGTTTAATTCTTCATTCAGTAATTTCTGTATCCTTCTGCCGGTTATATCATAAATAATAATTTCCGCAATACCCTGTTTTAATAACTGAAATTTAATCTTTGTGTTAGGGTTAAATGGGTTGGGATAATTTTGGAATAATTTAAACTCTTTCGGTATTTCTGTACTTACTTGCTCTATAGCTGTTATCCATACAGGGT
>JBDTNV010000097.1:0-11739 GCA_039933555.1 Ignavibacteria bacterium | reverse complement strand
ACCCGTCTCCGCAAAACTCTTGTAGAAAATGAATCACTGGTAAACAGATAGAATGATGATAATCTAATTAAGTTCTCCCTTGTTTTTTAATCATAGAACTGGCTATGACAGTGGGGGGAGGATTACTACACTATACATAAATTCAAAATTGTACTATTACTGAATCCTTCATAAAGCAAAAATGGGGGTTTGTTTTTCATGGTCATAAAAAAGAACAGGGAGGTCACCCTCCCTGCCCTTCAACTAACCCCCTAACTCGCAAAGGAAAACTTATGGCTGAGTATTCTGCCAATAATTTTAATACAACTTCACAGAAAATTTCTCAACCTGGTTCTTAACTGCGGGGATTGTTCTTAAATAATCATAAATTGCGCCAAGGTCTTCTTCTGTCATTCCGCCATATACGGTCCACGGCATTACAGTTTGGAATTCACCCGGTTTATATGGAGTAGTGTAAGCCGGATCAGTACACTGCCTGAACCGTTTTATGAACTGTTCTTTTGTCCACATGCCAAGGCCTGTTTCGTTATCGGGTGTAAGGTTAGCAGTCCTTACCACAGTATTTCCCGGCAGCTTAATTTCAATTCCGCCTGAAAACATTTTTCCGGGGATAGGCTCACCGTCTTTTGATGGTGAATGACAATCCGTACATGATGCGCCTTTTACCAGGTATTCGCCGTATAGTATTGAATTCTTATTATCCGGCTTTTGTGAAAACTCCTTCTGTGTCGGAATTGTCTTCATTATCATGCTCATTGGGAATTTAACCACATCCTTCGGAACATCATTCTTAATTGAAGGGAGGGTCCTTATATATGCAATTACGGAATAAATATCTTCCTTATCCATTTTTCCGTAAACAAGGTAAGGCATTATAGGAAATAACGCAGTGCCGTCTTTGCTGATACCTTCTGTTATTGCGCGAACAAGCTCTCCGTCTGTCCAGTTGCCAACTCCGTATGGAGTGATATTCCTTGAATAGAATGTTCCGGGCAGCCCGAATTCTTCATCGAACTTCTCTCCGCCCATTCCTTCTGTTCCGGGTTTTACCGGACCCGAGAGTTTTGAGAAATCACGGGTTGAGTGGCAATCAATACATGCTGCTGAATGATTAAAAATATATTTTCCTCTCTCAAGCCTTGCCGGGGTTACTTCAATTTTGATATCCTCAACCGCTATCTCCTTCGGGAACTGCTGTGTAAAGTATACATATCCTGATACCGCAAGTACCGCTATAAAACCCAGGAATATAAATATTATTTTTTTGAATTTTTTCATCTTTATGTTATTATTAGTTTATTTATCAGTTTGTTAGTTTTTCTAATATTCCGTGTCTCACATTTCACGTTTGACGTTTCACGGATTTATTTTACCAGTATCATCTTCTTTGTTTCGCTGAAGCTTAAGACTTCCTTACCTGATACATCAAGCCTGTAGAAGTAAACACCTGATGAAATGTCAGCTGCATTAAAGCTTATTTCATAACTGCCGGTTTTCATGTTCTCATCTATGAGTGTCTTTACTTCTCTTCCGGTTATATCGAATATTACAAGCTTTACATTTCCTTCTGCGGGAATTGAAAATTTAACGTTTGTTGATGGATTGAACGGATTAGGATAATTCTGTTCAAGCTTATATGATGATGGTACTTCGCTGGTTATGCTGCCCGATGAAGTAAGGTCAGGGGTATATTTCACAATATTACCTTCCTGGCCAAACATCATTATTTTTGAAGGGGAAACAATACTAAATGACTTTATCTCGTTTCCTGTTATGGAATTTTCCTTCTGCCAGTTTGCTCCGCCATTGTTTGATACAAACAGCTCTCCGCTTGAGCTAACTGAATATGCTGAGTTATTATTCGCATATTTGATATCGTTCATTGTAAATGCGGTCAATCCCGTTGTAACAATCCAGTTGGCTCCGTGATTGGTTGATCTAAGTATTGTTCCGGTATATCCGCATGCCAATATATCACCATTAGCATTGCTTGTTATTTTCTGAAGGTAGGTTGAGGTTCCGGTTGAAAGTGAATCCCATGTGGTACCCGCATTAGTTGTTTTTAATATCACACCGCTATTACCGCAAATGTAACCTTCATTAGCGCTCAGAAATGTTATACCTGTAAGATATACATTAGAGCTGTGCGTCATCACGGTCCAGTTATTGCCGCCGTTTGTGGTTTTATATATCTTTCCCTGGTCACCAACTGCATATCCGTTAGATGTAGTTGGAAAATGTATTGACCAGCCGTACATGTTTGCAGCTATCTGGCTGCCTTGCCAGCTTGCGCCGCCATTTGTAGTTTTCATAAAATACCCGCTGCTATAAATTGCGTATCCAAACTGGCTGTTTAGAAATTTAATTTCATAAATTTGCGAGCTTACTAAACTGCCAGCATCAACCCAGTTATCTCCGCCATCGGTGGTTTTCATTAATTTATTCCCAAACGTTCCGATGAAGCCGGTATTGGCATCAACAAATGCGCTTGAGTATATTGTATTTGTTTGGGGTGATACCAGTGTTTCCCAGTTTGCTCCCGCATTGGTAGAGCGGTAAACCCTTCCGCCATCGGCAACTGCCAGAAAGCTGTTGGTAAAATTATTTGTTATGCCCCTTAATGCGGTAATACCAAAATTATTCGCTGTCCAGTTATCGCCGCCGTTGGAAGTTGTCCATATTCTGCCCTGTTCACCGGTTATTGCGCCGAATGTACCCACAAATGATACATCGTAAAGCCCTGAAGTTGTAATGCTGATACTCGAGGCAAATGAAACGCCCCAGTTAGTTGTTTTTAATATCCTGCCCTGGGTGCCTACAATATATCCTGTACCTAATGTATTAAAGTAACATCTGAAAAGGCTTGATGAAGTTCCGGTAGAAACTGTATCCCAGTTAAGCCCGGCATTAGTTGTCCTTGCAAAAAAGCCCTGGTCTCCTGCAATAAAACCTGTAGTTTTATTCGCGAAATATATTGAGTTAAAATTTCTGGTGTATGGTGTACTGATGATATGCCAGCTCTGCCCTTCCGTTGTTGTGCGGATTATCTTACCCTGAAATCCAACTGCAAAGCCTGTATCCTGGCTTAAAAAGCTGATACCTCTTAAGGGTACACTCACCGGCGTGGGAGTTATAACCCAGTTAGCGCCAAGATTATAAGTTCTTATAACCATCCCGCTATCACCGCATGCAAATACATCGGTTGACCATGCATACGTAATATCAAATAAGAATTTTTTTGTTGGTGTATTTTGCACCTGCCATGTAACGCCCAGATCAGTAGTTTTCATTACGGTACCCATATTACCGACTGCAAAGCCTTCATTGTTACCATTCATAGCTACGGATGAGAGATTGTTGCCCTGCGGTTTGGGTGTAACCCACTCCCATGTCTGGGAATAGACCGCTGAAGTTATCAGCAGTAAGATTAAAATTGTTTTGTTTATTATTTTCATTTTTGTAATTTTTATTAGTTAGTTAGTTTAGTTTTACTTCTATTGACTTTTTTCCTCCCCCTTCAATTAATTCCTCAAAGGGGGATTCCAAAAGAAATTACCTGGAGGAGTAATTTAATTTTTCATAATTTTCGTTGATTCTCTTCAAGCTTGCTGTTTCCTGGTAGTTTCTGTAAACCAAATAAAGCTCGCCTGCTGCTAAGCTGATAATTATTGTGAATATTGCTATTACTGTGATCATTTTTTTAATTCTTCTTTCTTTTATTATTTTTATTGTTAATTATTTTTTTGATTTTATCTTTTTTTATTTTATCTTTTTTCCGTTTCACGCCTGACGTCTCACATTTGACATTTGACGTTTCACGTTCTAATAAATCTTCAACTCTACCTGCGGCTTTTCGGGATTTCCTGTGTACTTTGGCATTGTGAAGCGGTACTGTTCGGCTTCCTGCTGCATTGCCTCTTTCATTGATGGCCCGTTTTTTACTACTGCCCACTGTAGACCCATTATTGTAAGCAGTATCATTACGAAAAAAAGTGATAACAGGTGTTTTAATATTTTATGGTGCATTTTATATTTTCCTTTCTTATTTCTTTGCTCTCAATTTCTATGAAGCAAATATATATTTCAGAATGAGGCGGGAAAAATTGAATTTCTCCATAAATTAAATGGCGATATAATGCACCCCCGACTTTAAATTGCAAAAATCGGTTAAAATCGCTATTTTTAGCAAAAATTAATGCCGTTTTAGAAGGATAAATTTAAGACCCGTTGAAAACAGTAAGCGATGACCTGTTCCGGCTGATAAAATCACTGAATAAGTCAGAAAAAGGCTATTTTAAGAAGTTTGCGGCCAAAAATGAGGCCGGGGGCAAGCAAAATTATATTGTACTCTTCGAAGCAATCGACAGGATGGAAGAGTATGATGAAGAACATCTGAAGGTACTTTTGAAGAAGGAATCATTCATTAAACAGCTTCCCGTTTACAAGGTTTACTTATTTAATCTGATACTTAAATCACTTGGCCTTTACGGCGCCATTGATAACTCCACAGCAAAGATCCGCGAGCTTCTGGAGTATTCCAAAACTCTTTCATCCAAAGCTCTTTACAAAGAAGCGTTAAAGCTTCTTAAGAAGGCGAAGGAAACTGCAGGGAAGTTCAGCTCTCACCTCTTGATGCTTGAAATACTGGTTGCCGAAAGAAACATCTTTAGCGTGATGCCGGACAAGAATATTTCTGAAATACGGAAGAAAATATACGAAGACGAAATTAAGACCACTGATATTCTGAAAAAACTTTATGAATACAGCTGGCTCTCTGATCAAATGGTAATTTGCGTAGAGCAAAAGGGAGATTTTACTACAGCCCAAAGCAGAAGCGAAATGGAGAAAATATATAATTCCGAGCTGATAAGCGATTACTCCAACGCCGAAGATATTAACATGAAATTCTATTTCCTGCACACAAAGCTGTTTTATCACCTGGGGAAAAATGAGCTTACTGAAGTAAGAGAGCTTTTAAAGAAGGAAATTATACTTCTCGAAGAAAGCAGGTTCTTTATAGATGATAACCCGACGAACTATTCAAGCTGCCTGGTAAATTATCTTCTGTTCTCGCAGATAACCGGGGCAAGGAAGGATGTTCTTGAAACAATTACAAAGCTCAATATCCTGAGGAAAAAGCTTAAGAACAAAGTACCGCTTTCACTTCAGCTCAAAATTACATTCCAGGCGGCAAATTCAGAAATACTTGTTTACAGGAATTCATGTGATATGAGAAGAGGCAGAAATGTTATTAAGCGTGTAGAAAGCGAGCTTCCAAAATATGAAGCTGAGATTCCGCCGCAGCTTAAAATTTCTCTCTTGTGCAATATCGCCGCCTTCCTGGTGCTTGATGATAATTACCCAGCCGCCTTGAAGATCAATAACAAAGTTCTGGATGAAACAGGAATGAATTTTAAGAGCGATATTCACCGGTTCTCAAAGATCCTTAACCTGGTAATACATTACGCACTTAAACATTACGATCACCTTGAATACCTGATAGAAAGTACATATAAGTTCTTCAGAGAAAAGAATTTGCTGTTCAAAGCGGAAAAGCTTCTCTTTTCTCATTTCAAAATGCTTGTTAAAGAAGGTGAAAGAGAGCACAGTGAATTGTTCCGTGAGCTGCATTTTAATCTGAAGAAACTTGAAGCAGATAATCATGTACAGGAACTGTTTTCGCTCTTCGATTTTATTTCCTGGGCAAAGAGCAGGGCTGATAACATCAGCATGGTAGACGAAGTAAAAAATAAAACTGAAAAAAATAACCGCTAATAGAATTGAAAACGGTAAGTGATGACCTGTTCCGCCTTATACGATCCCTGAATAAATCAGAAAAGGGATATTTCAAGAAGTTTGCCTCTAAGAATGCAGCCGGTACAAAGCAGAATTATATCATTCTCTTTGACGCAATTGACAGCCTGGCTGAATACGATGAAGAATTGCTTAAAAAAAAGCTTAAGGATCCCTCGCTTACAAAACAGCTTCCTGTGTACAAAGTTTACCTCTTTAATCTGATATTAAAGGCGCTTAATCAATATGGGGCATATGATAGTTCAGAAACACAGCTCTCTGAAATGCTTGCAAATATAAGGATTTTAACATCCAAGCATCTGTACCGCGAAGCCAATAAGATAATTAAGAAGGCAAAGGAAATTGCGGATAAATTCGATAAGCATAAATATATTATGGAGCTTCTTGCCGCCGAGCGTCATATACTTATGCTGACACCTGCCAAGAATATTACTGAAAAAAGGAACTCTATACATACACAGCAGGAAGTACTTATTGAAAGAATGCAGGAGTTTTTTACACAAAGTCTGCTTTGCGATAGGTTAACAATTCTGGTGGATAATGAAGCTGATTTCAGAACTAAGGAAAATTCAGCATTGCTTGATGAGATAATTTCAGATGAGAATTTAAGGTCACCGGATAAAATAAAAGGCTATTATGCGAAAATGAATTTTTATCATACACACCTTATTTATAACGGCGCAAAAGGGAATAATAAAGATATCCTCAAACATTTAAAGAACCAGATCGGGTATGATGAGGCAAACAGTCATTTTGTTGATGAAAATCCGCAGAACTACGTTTATGCTTTAATTAACCTGCTATTGTATTCACATTATGCAAAAGACCAGGCAGAAATTGAAAGAACATCTGCAAAGCTTGAAGCAACAAAGAAAAAGCTTAAGGGTAAGATACCGCGTGAGAATGAAATACAGATACTTTTCCACGCTTCAAATACAGAAATGCTGATATATGAAAAGAATTGTGATATGGCTGCGGGCAGGCAAAAGGTAAAACAGATCATTGAGGATTTTAAAACATATGGGAATGAAATTCCGGCAAACATAAAATCCATTATGCTCGTAAACCTTGCATGCTTCAATATTATTGATGAAAATTATTCCGGCGCAATAAAATTCCTTAATACACTGCTGAATGACCCACTGCTCAACATAAGGGCTGATGTTAACCAGGTAGCAAGAATGCTGCAGCTTGTCATACACTATGAGATGAAGAACTATGATCTGCTTGAATACCTGCTTGTATCCGCGAAGAAATTCTTTGGGACTGGTTCAAAACTCTCTAAAACCGAGCAGGTGATCCTGAAGTTTTTCGGAAATATTATCAAACAGCCCATTGAAGCACACCCTCAGCTTTTTGATGAACTTGCTTTTTCAATAAAACGCACAACCGATACAACGGGTATACTGAATTATTTCAATTTCATAGCATGGGCTAAGGCTCATTCAAAAAAAATAAAGCTGATTGAAGTATTAAGGGAATATTCTGCTAAAGATAACCGGTAAAAATAATTTTATAAAATAAAAACTATATGTGATGAATAACATTAAACTAATTTTGCTTCTGTTTATTTCGTTAGTGATGACATCGGGCAATTATTCTTTTTCTCAGGATAATGATTCCCTGAAGAACAATGAGCCTGAATGGGAAATGAAAACTTACTATTTTGTTTTCCTTAATGCCGCGCCCGATAGGCCAAAGATAGATTCCGTTAAATCAGCAGAAATACAGGCCGGGCATATGGCAAATATTGATAAAATGTTTAAGGCGGGCAAATGCAGGCTTGCGGGCCCTTTTTTAGATGGCGGTGAAATGCGCGGAATTTTTATTCTTGATGTCGCCTCTGAAGAGGAAGCAAGGGAGCTTTTAAGTTATGACCCGGCGATAAACAGCGGCAGGCTTATTCCTGTAATAAAACCATGGTTCGGACCGGCGGGCTTAATTGTTGAGCGTAAAGCAAGAAAGTAAAGTTTTACTCTGTTTCCCAAACTCCGGTTTGGGAAACAATAAACGTATCATATTTATACTCAATCATTTCAATATATCCTTCCATGCATCAATAGCGTGTTCAAATTTGAACCGGTAACCTGCATCCATCATTTTTTTAGGTAACGCGCGTCTTCCTTCAAGCACAACTGCGGCCATTTCACCCACTATAAGTTTTATCATAAATGCCGGCGCCGGGGCAATTGCCGGCCGGTGCAGAATTTTTGCAGCCTGTCTCCCAAAATCGTAATTGGTTTCCGGATTAGGTGCTGCAGCATTATAAATACCTGAAACATTTTTGTTATCTATTGCGAACATGTAAATCCCTGTCAGATCACTAATATGTATCCATGAAATATACTGCTTACCACTGCCTAAGGGTCCCCCAACAAAGAATTTGAACGGCATTATAAGTTTTTTGACTGCTTCTGAATCACCTGCCATAACAAAACCTGTTCTTAAAACAACAACTCTGGTACCATGCTGTTCTGCCTTCAGGGCTGCTGCTTCCCAGTCATGGGTTAATTTTCCCAGAAAGCTTTTTGCAGGCGGCGCATCTTCAAACATATCTCTATTTCCTGTATCACCGTAATAATCAACCCCAGATGAACTTACCAGAACTTCGGGCTTTTTTTCCATTTTTGAAATAAGCTCAACCAGTCCGCCTGTTACTTGAATCCTTGAATCATAGAACACTTTCTTGGTCTTGTCATTCCACCTTTTTTCGCCTAAGTTCGCCCCGGCAAGATTTATTATTGCGTCAATATTTTCATCTTTTAGCGAGAGAACATCCTTCGAAGCTATGATCCTGTATGGCTGGGTAAGTTTCTTTTCTGCTGATGCCGTATTTGTTGTAAGCGCAATGTACCTATCACCACGCCATAGTAATTCACTGATGATATGTCCGCCTATCATTCCCGTTGCGCCTGTAATTAAAATTGTTTTAGCCATAATGTCATTCCCGCGCAGGCGGGAATCCATACTTAAATTATTTCAAAAAATCATTAATTTACAATTCTTCTATATCTTTGAAAATAATAACATCCTATAACACTCCCAAATCTGTTAATATACTTTCTGTTATCTTTCTCCTTGCCTCACCGAATTTAAGGTTTTCCTTATCGGTTTCAATGTTTATTGCATAAAAATAAGCATTCCCGTTTTTTTCAATCCAGCCAACCAGCCAGCCGATATCTTTTTTGTCTTCAAAACCCCAGCCTGTTTTACCGCGCATTATATATGTACTGGTGGAATCAAGCACAATAATATTTTTCAATATATCAATTGATCTCTTTGATACAGGCATCTCATATTTATACAGTTTCTTCAAAAATTCTATTTGCTCAAGCTGTGATATTCTCAGGCTGCCTTCAAGCCAGAATTTATCAACTCCGCTTGATATATCTTTATTGCCGTAATTGAAAATATTTACCATCTCCTGCATTTTTTCTGTGCCAACGCGGCGGGCAAGCTCCCGGTAATACCATACACATGAATATTTAATTGCATCTTTTAAAGTAAGGTCATGGTCGCATGTTTCCCTGCTCTTAGTGCTATCCCATGCAATTACGAAATTCTCATCAGATATTACGCCGGTTTCAAGACCGATAATTGAATTAGGTATTTTAAAAGTCGAAGCGGGCGTAAATCTTTGGCTGCAGCGCGCGGAATCATACATCACGTATTTATTTCCTGTCATATCATACATTACAAAAGAGCCCTTCACGCTGAATTCATCGAAGTATTTCTTAAAATCCTGGGCATTAGCTGTTGCCGCAATGAGCAATATGGCAATTACAAGTTTCTTCATGATTACAAATTTATGTATTTAAATGTTTACGGATTTTTCAAATATTGCAGTTATGAGCTACGAAGAGGAATACAAAAATAACCTGTTTAAGTTTGATTTACAATCATTCCTTAAGAACTATGAAGGATATTCTTCAATTCAGCTTAAGAAAGAATTTCCCGGTACATATAAGCTCCTTGCAGCCCAGCTTTCACTTTACTCAAAGGCAATAGATAAGCTGCCACTATTTACCTCAAAATTCTGCTTTATGACATCAAAGGCATATGAGCAGTCAAGCTCCGAAGCCATGGCCCGGTATAAAGCCTCTTTGTTTAAGGGGAATACTTTGATTGATCTTTCGGGCGGTCTTGGCATAGATGATATAGCTTTTTCCCGGTCATTTAATAATGTCATGTCAATTGATAGTGATGAGGAACTTAACCTATTGACAGAAATCAACCTAAAGAAGCTTGGTATTAAAAATATTGAAAGGATTACCGCTAAAGCTGAGGATTTTATAGCGCAGGATATTTCCGCAGACCTTCTCTATATAGATGCTGATAGAAGAGTTACAAAAACCGGAAAAAAAGCGGTCACACTTCATGATTCATCTCCAAACATTCCCGTAATATTAAGCAGGCTGTTTGAAATTTCCCCAAATATACTGCTTAAGCTCTCACCACTCGTAGATATCACTTACTTAAAAAAAGCTCTGCCTAATGTAAAAGAGATCCGCGTTGTATCGTTAAATTATGAAGTAAAAGAAATTCTTGTATCATTGGATCCTTCATTTAATGAAGAGCCTGTAGTAATTGCAGTTAACGTAAGTATAAATGGAAAAATACAACAGTTCTCTTCAAATCATACAATCATCGAAAATAATTCTGAAACCGGGCAGCAGAAATATTTCTTTGAACCAGCCTCAAGTCTCATAAAAGCCGGACTTGTTAAAGAGTACGCAGATTATTCAGGTTTATTACCCATTACGGCAAACAATATTTATCATACCACAGGAAAACTTTCAGATAATCTCCTTGGAAGAATGTTTTCTATTGTCCACCAAATGCCTTTCGGAAAATCATCGTTCCGCAAATACCTTCTGGAAAGCAATATTATTAAAGCTAATATTTCAACAAGGAATTTCCCCGTAAA
This sequence comes from Ignavibacteria bacterium, assembly GCA_039933555.1. Taxonomy (GTDB): domain Bacteria; phylum Bacteroidota; class Ignavibacteria; order Tepidaquicellales; family OLB5; genus OLB5. The sequence continues at coordinate 998 of JBDTNV010000097.1, read as the reverse complement.
ACCTGAAGAACTGAAAAAAACATTTAAGTTAAGTGATGGCGGCGATGAATATTTTTTCTTTACAACCGGCGATAAAAGATCCAAGCTGGTTTATCATTGCCGTAAAATTGAAAAGTAATAAAAAAAGGGCACAGCTTTTTAAGACTGTACCCCACGGGATATTAGAGGAGAATCATGTTAAAATATGATCCTTTGAAGCACTTTTCTTTGAAGTCTTTCAACTTCATATCCCTAAAACTTTTTTTTGCTTTTTTACTTCTGCTTTTTTACTTCTTAATCAATTATCGTCCGGTAAACCGTTTTTATCATCATCCCTGAATGCCCTTTTGAAAGAATTCTTCAGGTTATCGTCTATCAGGTCATCATTGCCTGAATTTGACGGGTCTAATATATTGCCGTTATTCAGGAACCAAAGGCCCGGGTTAACAAGCATTGTAATGTTTCTTGAACCGTTGCCTGTTACAATTGGCGTGGTTAAGTTAATAACAAGATTCACGCTCTTCCTTGATTTGTACACAAAGCTATTGCCATTATAGGTACCTTTTATGATAAATGAATATCTCTGGTTGCCGCTTGTGCCTTCCCTGAATTCCTGATCCGGAATTGCTTCAGTATCTTCAGGTTTGTGTATCTGTAATTTAATTTTATTCCATGTTCCTGCAGGTAAATTACCTGCTGTAACTGAAATAACCTGTCCGCCTGTGTTAAAATATATCACAACCGGCGCAATGTGTATTTCATGGCTTGTGCCTGATGGCTCTGTTTCAAGTTCAACTTCTGTTATTAACGCCTTTGCTTCGGTGATAACCGGGTAGCTTGAAGACATAACGCTTTCATCCAGCCTTACGCTCATGCTTGTGTTATCGGTTTGGTTGCCTGTACCGGTTACGGTACCTGTTGAACTATCTTCACCGCAGCCGCTTGTAAATGCAAGCAATACAACGAATAAGATCCCGAGTAAAATGGTTGTTGCTATTGTTTTTTGAGTTTTCATACTG
>JBDTNV010000096.1:0-11900 GCA_039933555.1 Ignavibacteria bacterium | reverse complement strand
TTTTCCCTTAGTTATTAATTGATTTATATAAGATTACAAAAATATTCTGCAAAAAATTAAAAAGAAATGGAAATAAAAAAAGACAGGCTTTTAAGCCTGCCTTTTCAAATAATTAATAAGACATTCTAATTTGACATTTCACGTTTTACTTAACTATCAGCATTTTTTTCACATCTACAAAATCATTCGATGTAATTTTATAAATATACATACCGCTTGCGTAGTTGTTAGCGTTGAAATCTATCTTATACCTGCCCGGCTGCATATCCTGGTTAACAATTGTTTCAACCTCGCGCCCTAAAAGATCATAAATAGTAATTTTTACAATTCCTGATTTTACAATATCAAAATTGATATTTGTCTGCGGGTTGAAAGGATTCGGGAAGTTCTGGTACAGCTTATATTCTTTCGGAATTTCTGTGCTGATGTTCTGGATACCAATCGGAATTGTCCATCTTGCTGTTTCAACGATCGGGTTCCTTATCAATACTGATACTGCTGAATCACTGCCTGTGCTATCCGGGCTTGTGTATGAACCTGTTCCTGAGCCGGACCATCCGCGGAAAGTATACCATGTCCCGTTGAATAAAACGTTCCTGGATAATACACCAAATGTAACTGTAGCACCTGAATCAATGTAATTATCACCAAAAGTATTACCTACAGATGATGTTATTGCAAGCCTGCATTGCAGTTTGTAAGTTGCGGATAATGTTGTGTTATTGTTTATTGTAATGTTATGTGTTGTATCGCCGTTATCAGACCAGTTAACAAATACATACCTGTTGAAACCCACGGTTTTAGGACTTATTGCCTGTACAGTAACATTTGAGCCGTTGGGGAATGTAAGATCCTGCAGTGAATTATACTGCACACCGTTGACCTTAAAATCACAAATACCGTTTCGGTTAGTGCCTATAGAAAGCTGTGAAGAATTTACCAGCAGGTCAACTGTCCTTATATGTATTGTTGTACCTGTTAATGAAGTTCTTCCTTTGATAATTAACCTGTAACGCCTTGGAGTTACGCTTCCAACAGCTTTAACTTTGAGTGAAACTGAATCAGGGAAGGTGGAAATTGTATCTTTGCCGTTTGCAAATGTAAACTGTAATGTACCTGTTAATGGGAGTGTATCCGGGGTAACGGAAAATTTAACCCTTTCGGTAAACGGCCCCTTAACTGCAGGAACTACAATTGAAAACGCAGTACTATCACCATTATTAATATTTTTCAATGGAGGATTGACGGTCATTGCATAATCAGGATAATATGCTACATAACTGCCTAAATTATTATTTCTGCCATCCATCCATACATTATAGCTTGTATTGTAAATTGCAGAATTACCTAAATAATCACCAATATAATTCTCGCCGCCCGGCTGCCCGACTGCCATATTGTTTGGATTAAAGCTCACATCAGAAACATTATTATTTGTTGTGAAGCTCGTTCCGCCATCAGTTGAATATGAAGCATATAACCTTGTCTGAAGATTGCCGGCTACATCAACTCTGGAATCATACCAGCAGATGAATACTTTTCCTGTCCTGCTGTCCACCGATACTGAAGGCATCCACTGGTCGGTAGTTGTTGCATCATCATTTACCCTAAGCGGTGAAGTCCATGTTGTACCAAAATCAGTCGATCTTACTAAAAATATGTCCGCATTGTCAGGTCCGGCGGGATTACCGGCGTAAACTACATATACATTCCCGCGTGTTGCCGTGTAGCTGTTATCTGCGGCCACTCTTGGGAATTCATTATTCCTGATGCAGTTCTTCACTGTAAATCTGCCGGCGCAAATTACACCCGGACCGCTAACGTTTGTTGCATTTACCTGCGGCCCAAAAGTTACACCGCCATCAGTTGAACGGTTTACGAGCAGTGAGCTTCCGCTGACCGCCGCAAAATAAACACTACCGCCTTGTGTATTTCCATTTGGCCCGACTGCTACGTAAGCGCCCTGTCCGCCAACAAAAGTTTGCGGTGCTGACCACGAAACACCGTGATCGGTACTTCTTACAAACCTCATATTTGTTGAACCGAACTGCCTCCAGCCAAGATATAAATTATTGCTGAATGGGCCCGCTGTCTGATCTGCAGTTATCCATTCTTTATCAGAAAGTCCGACCGTTGTGCTGTATACGCTTGTTGCCCCTGACCAGCTAACACCTTTGTTCGTAGATTTAATTACTGTGATTCCGTAAGTGGACCCGTTTTGATAAAGCTGAGCGTAGAAGCATGTACCCAAACTATCGTATGTCATAACAGGGTCACCTATTACAGCGAAACCCGGGAATACTGGACTGTTTTTTATCCAGTTGTAACCATCAAGTGTGTAATACAGGTTATTGATATTAAATGCGCAAACACTGTTTAACGGGTCTCTTGGATTAGTGGCAATGTATGGTTCGCCAAAATCGGTGCCCAGGAAAATATTATCAAAACCGTTTGTAATTACTACTGAGCTTTGGCTCCCGTTTGGTGTTACATTAAGAAACGGAGGCTGAATTGCAATGCTCTGTTTATCTTCAAACTGCGAATATAAAACTGAAGAGCAGAAAAGAATTAAGAAAAATAATAATGCTTTTTTCAATTTGTGATTAATTAGATTTATGGATTAGTTTTATTGAGCTATTTTTGTGTTTTTTTGCTTTCAAGAAAACGCTATGCGTTTTCGAAGTCCCGCTTTAGCGGGATGCATTCCTTTTTACTTTTACTTTACTAAAATCATCTTCTTAACTTCAGAAAATTCACCCGATACCAGTTTATAGAAATAAATTCCGCTTGCATACCCCGAAGCGTTCCACTGGTAGCTGTATGAACCTGCATTCATGTATGCATCTGATATTTTCAAAACCTCTTTGCCTGTGATATCATATATCCTCAATGATACATTGCTGTTCTTCGGTATATCAAACTTAATTTTTGTAACAGGGTTGAAAGGATTTGGATAATTTTGGTACAAACTGAACTTCAATGGAACCCCGGCTGCTATAGGCTCTATCCCAACAATGTTTGTTACAAGAAATTGAATGTTGCCGCCCGGAGCAGGCAGAGGTTTTGTAACTGTTCTTCCGCTGACAGATGTAGCTGAAATGTAATAGTATACACGTGTGTTCAGCGGCTGTGCCGGTATGTTTGCACGGAAAGTATCCAGAGCACCCGTCATACTTACCTGTGTATAGCCACTAGTGGTATCAAGAGTCCAGAACAATTTTGCGTTTGATATGCCGCTCTTTGATTTTATATAAGCCTTCACTTCATATGGCACTGTAGTATTACTTGTATTCCTTAACGCTGAGTGTGAAATAAATACCGGTTCACTTACACCTATTTCCTTTGTTATACAGTGAATAGCTCCAAGTGAGGGAATAATAGCGTTGCAATCTATTCCAACTATTCTGTAACCCGGTAATGACTCTCTGTATATCCTTAATGCTGTTGTATCATACTGTGGTGCATATGTTGGCACTATAACTGTTTTGTTTACAAATACTGAATTTGTATAAGTTCTGTAATCACCGCCATTGTTTGGATACTGGCCATTCGGACCCGGAGGCATCGGAATTCTTACAATTTTATACGGCTTGCCAAAACACGTCTGAAAATTATTAAGTACGTACTGCAGATTAAGCTCTATTTGCGGACCATCAGCCACGCCGGCAGGGTATTGACCCACCAGCAGTGTTTCTTCATCAAGCAGTTTGATATGCATATCAATGTGATGTATCTGGTCATACGGAAGTATATCCATTTTGATATACCTGTTAATTCCCATATAAGCGTTCATAATATCATTTATCTGTGATTCAGTTTTTACTGAAACACCATAAGGATTCCCGGCTGAATTCTCAGATAAAATTAATTTGGAAGCAAACGCTGTCCCGTGACCATCAGCCATAAAGTTACCGCCGGTGTTTACAAGGTCATTTGGCGCAATTAATGTTTGATGTATCGGCACACCCATATAATTAGCAACAAACACAGGCGAAGCATCATCCTGTGGTCTTACTGTCCTGTTATATTTCCAGTCTATGATCCTTAAAGTATCTATGTTTGAAGAATAAACTGTCCATGGACCGTAATCTCTGCACCAAATACTGTTAAATGGAGTTATTAAAAATCTTAAATTTACCAAGGGTACACCACCGGAGCTCAAATATGTCTTAACGCTGTTTGAATCTGAGCAAATTATATAGACAAGGCATTCATCCTGCGCAAAATCAACTATCTGCCTAAGTATTGGAAGCTGTGAGGTCCATGTAATTTGCAAAGCCTGAATTTCTTCCCATTCAGCCATTGTTCTAACAGGTCCGGGCGGGGGATTCGGGTCCATTGCTTCAACAGGATTCGGATGTTTTCGCAAAAATTCCATTTGACTTTTTTCCTGTTCAGTCAGATAATGAGGGTAAGATATTTCCTGAGAATAGATCTTAATTGCAAATAATATTGCAAGAAGAAGTATGCATTTTTTCATAAAATTTTATTGATATTGAGGGTAATAATACGCAAATTTGTTAAGCTTTACAACGAATATTTTCTTATTTTAAGTAAAATAATACCACAGAGGGCAGGGGAACCTGTACTTATTTAAATTGCTCAAATTATACTAATTATCTTGAATATTGCCTCTTGGAATGATATTTTTACAGAAATTGTGCAATTTACTAAAGCTAACTATTGGCAGGGCAGTACGATTACATAGAAAATAATCTTTTGAGAATTAAACAAAAGATAACGAGGGTCTGCCAGCAAACAGAACGCGACCCCAAAATGATTTATATTATTGCAGTCAGCAAAACTTTTCCTGCAGATGCAGTTGGTTCTGCGCTTGATTATAACCAGCTTGATTTCGGAGAGAACAGGGTACAGGAGCTTCTTGATAAAGAAATTGAATTCAAAGACAGGATAATTCACTGGCATTTAATAGGACATCTTCAGACAAATAAAGTTAAATTTATAGTTCCATTCGTTTTTTTGGTGCATTCTGTTGATAGCTTAAAACTGGCGCAAAAGATTCAGCTTGAAGCAGCAAAGATAAACCGCGTTGTCAAATGCCTGGTTCAGGTTAACACCTCCGGGGAAGACCAGAAAACAGGATGTGACCCAAAATACACGCTGATGCTTGTAAAAGAAATTTCCGCATTAGCTAATATCAGGGTTAAAGGCTTAATGACAGTGGGCAAAATGATGCAGGATGAAAAAGATCCCGATGAACGGGAAATTGTAAGAGGTAATTTCAGGACATTAAGAGAACTTTTTGAGGAAATTAAGAGCCATAACATACCCGGTGTTGATATGAAATATTTATCAATGGGTATGACCTCTGATTACGATATAGCAATAGAGGAAGGTTCAAACATGCTGAGGATAGGCTCTGCGATATTCGGGAAAAGGGATTAAAATATAAAAGCTTTAAAACAAAAAGTAGTATTTTAAAAGAAAATTCAGCAGCAAATTATAACATAAGGGAATAATAAAATGAGACTATCAGCAATAGACATCAAGAAACAGGAATTCAAAAAAACCATGCGGGGTTATGATGTCAGCGAGGTTGAAGCTTACCTTGATACAGTAGGCAATACATTTGAAAATCTTTTCCGCGAGTATGAAATGCTAAGGGAGCAGATGACAAAGCTTGAAGAGGAAAAAGCTGAACTTGCGACTGAGATACAGGTTTACCGTGAAAACGAAAAGACTTTTCAGAAAGCCATCGTAAAGTCACAGGATATGTCCGAAGATATACTTGATAACGCTAAGAAAAGGGCTGAGCTTATCATAAAAGAAGCGGAAATTCTTTCCAGCAAAACAAAGATCCAGGCGCAGGAAGAATTTTTGAACCTCAAGCAGGAGCTTGAGGAACTGAAGCAGAAGAACGAGCTGATTATTGACGATATAAAAAATTACCTTTCTGAGAAGCTCAATTCCATCGAGGAGTACCAGAAGAACAGGAAAATTTTCAAGCTGGAAAATAATATTTCGTCAATGGAACAGTTCTCTGTTTCTAATCACCAGAAAGAAGATGAACAGCCATCAAATACTTTCGGGCTGAACCTTGGCAATCTTAATATGGGGCTCGACGACCAGGGCAGGAAATAATTCTTTAAAGACCAATTTATTTGAGAAAAGTACTAAGAACACCACAGCACGAAAATGCTTCTTATGATTTTATCAGCAATTCTGCCGGTGGGTTTAATGCTGAGGTCGGGATAATTCTCGGCACCGGACTTGGCGGGCTTGTAAAAGATATAAATATCCTTCACCGTATTGATTATAAAGAGATCCCTCACTTCCCGGTATCAACAGTTGAATCGCATCATGGGAATTTGATCCTAGGCACTGTTTCAGGAAAGAATGCTGTTATCATGCAGGGAAGATTCCACTATTACGAAAACTATTCGCATGAAGAAATTACTTATCCGGTGAGAATTATGAAGAGGATGGGAGTTAAGTGGCTGATTGTATCAAATGCATGCGGCGGACTGAATCCGGTATACAAAAAAGCTGACCTTATGATTATGCGTGACCATATAAATTTTCATTTTGATACCCCGCTTAAGAATTTTAATTTTCCGTTTTACAACAAATGTATTTATGACCGTGGGATAATTGCGCTGGCTGAAAAAGCCGCTTTGGATAATGGCATTAACGTAAGAAAGGGAGTTTATCTTTCTTTGCACGGGCCTGTGCTTGAAACCCGGGCTGAATACAGAATGGTCAGAAAATTTGGAGCAGATGCCGTGGGCATGTCAACAATACCTGAGGCAACAGTTGCGGCTAATATGGGCATTAAAACACTTGGACTTTCAATTATCACTGATATGGGTCTGCCTGATACGCTTAAGCCTGCTGTGCTTGCCCATATATTAGATGCGGCCGCAGAGGCTGAACCCAAAATGACTCTTCTGACTCGCAAGACAATTGAAATGCTATCGCTTAATTAAAATAATACTATTATTTTTTAATGACTGAACAGAGTAAACAAATTAAACTTTCCGCAGATTTTATAAAAGCTAATTCTCCTTTTAAAGGGAATGTTAACTTTGCTGTAATAACATATAAAAATCCTTCGTTCCTGAAGGATCATAAAGTAATAAAAAAAATAAAGTATTCAGATATCCCTCCTCAATTTTCAGGAGTAAGTGATAATTCAGGTGAGTTTATTTATGCCTCATCCAAAAACGGGAAAAAGAATTTTTATATTTTAAACGGCCACCTGAATTTTTATAACGGCTATAAAATGCGTGAAGCAGCTCACCCCGTGTATGTATTAAATGAGCTTGGAGTAAAAAATGTTATCATAATTGATGAAGCCGGTTTCCTGAATCCCAGGTTTAAAACAGGCGGAGTGTCACTTGTGTATGATCACATCAATTTGATGGGCGATAATCCGTTAATTGGTGAAAATGATAACACAATAGGTACCAGATTCCCCGATATGAGCGATCCATACGATGAGAAATGGTATAACAGCATCGCAAATTATTTAAGAGAGAAAAAGTTTGAATATTTTCCCGCTGTATATTTGGGGGTAACCGGACCCGAAACTGAAACTGAGGCTGAATGCAGGTTTTACCGCGAAATTGGCGCTGATATTCTTGGATATTCACTCTTACCCGAAAACCTTGCAGTTGTTCATGCAGGTATGAAATGCGCGGCATTTGCAGTGCTCACAAGAGAGCTTGTTGCAGATAGGCTGACAGAAATATCAGCGGAAGAAAAAAACAAAAACAGGCTTAAGGCTGAAAAAGCAATCGCGCCGGTTCTCGCAGAATTAATTAACAGCATAAAATAGAATATTCTTTCCTTTCCCCCTCTTTTGGAGAATTGCACCAGCAGTCTGGTGGGCAGAGGGAGATGTCAAAGATATAATTAAAATAATACTTGATTAACCCCGCTCTTTAGAGCGGGGAATAAAGATTCCGAAAAAATCGGGACTTTCCTGACTTGCTGAACGAAGTGAAGAAAGTAGTCCCAATTAAATATTACATCATGGGCGCACTAAAAGAATTACTTGAAACCGGAAGAACTATCATACTTGATAGCGCAATGGGCACTGAGCTGCAAACAAGGGGTGTAAATGTTAAGCTTCCGTTATGGAGTGCGGCCGCGCTGTTTGAGCGGCCCGATACTGTTCGGCATATTCATATCGATAATATCGATACCGGCGCTGATATAATTACAACCAATACTTTCAGGACTCAGCGCAGAACGTACGAGAAGGCGAATTATAAGTATAAGGAATTAGACTTTGCGGAAACAGCACGACATTTTACATCTGACGCAGTTGACCTGGCAAAAGATGCAATTATGATCGCTGCCGAAGAGAATGAGGTTATGGTTGCCGGCTGTATTGCTCCGCTTGAAGACAGCTATAGGCCTGACCTTACTCCCGATACGGATATTTTATGCACCGAGCATTACGAACATATGAAAAATCTTGCAGATGCAGGGGTTGATATTTTCATAGCTGAAACAATGACAAGTATCCGCGAAATATCAGCAGTCTTAAATCAGGTGCACGCGTTCGGGCTTGATAATATTATCAGCATTACCCCAAGGAACGACAGGGAATTATATTCAGGCGAGCTAATCAGCGAAGCGGTAAGTATCATAAATAAATATTCTCCCGATGTTTTATGCGTGAACTGCATCCACCCGCATATGGTTGAGCCTGTGTTAGCATATCTTAAAACGGTGACGGATATTCCTCTCGGCGCGTATGCAAATATCGGCGACCCCAATTACAAGGCTGACCCCAAGCATAAAGAAGGCGATCCCATGAAAAGATCAGTCACCCCCGAAGAATATTTTAAATATGCCCAGAAATGGAAATCACTCGGCGCACGTGTCATAGGCGGCTGCTGCGGCACGAATCCGTTGTATATCAGTAAACTCTCCCACTTAAAGGGTAAAAAGTAAGCTATATTTCTTTTCTTTGGAGTGCGCTGACTGTGTCAGTGCTTTTTTTTGCTTTACCCTCATTACGAAACTCCAGTTTCGTAATGTAAAATGTACTAAAATTAAGTTACATTCCCCTTAACACTTTCCTAACAATAAATTTTTATTTTTGCAGATATGGATAAAATTAAACTATTATTCGTCTGCATACATAACAGTGCGAGAAGCCAGATGGCTGAGGCTATTATAAATCATTACTACAATGATAAATTCATAGCTGAAAGCGTGGGATTTGAAGCCGGTACCCTTAACCCGTTTGCTGTTGAAGCTATGAAAGAGTGGGGGATTGATATATCACAAAATCAAACTAACATGGTGTTTGATTATTTCAAAGAAGGAAGATTGTATAGTTATGTTATAACGGTATGTGATGAATCAAATGCCGAGCGGTGCCCGGTATTCCCCGGAGTAACTACGAGGCTTCATTGGTCATTCCCTGACCCATCATCATACCAGGCCGGGGTAGAAGATAAGCTTTGGTTCACCCGTAATGTACGTGACCAGATCAAAGAGAAAATTGATAAATGGGTAAAGACTCTTTAGAGTTCTGATTTCTTTGAGTATTGATTTTGCAGATTTTTCATTATTTTTATGATATTATGGAAATAATCTTAGAGTCAACATTAACCTGCCCAAACTGCGGATTTCAAAAGCCGGAAACAATGCCTCAGGATTCCTGCTTGTTTTTCTATGAATGCGCAAATTGTAAAACAATATTAAAACCAAAGGCTGGTGATTGCTGCGTATTTTGCAGCTATGGTTCAGTTAAATGTCCGCCGATACAGGCAGGAAATAAATGCTGTTAATGATAACTCCGAAGGAGTGTAATTATTGTAGTTTCATTTAGCTAAGATGTTTTAACCCCGAAGTCTTTGACCTGCTGTCAAAAAATACATAGATAAGCAGGGGTGGTATTATAATCCAATTGATTTTAAATCGTAGTATAAATAAAATAAATCCCGCCAAGTATTACAAGAACTCCACAAATCTTTTTGAATATCTTAATTGCTGATGAACTATCTGCCCAATTCAGATATTTACCTATCTTTGCGCTCATTGTACCGGCTGCTGCAATAACCAATACATGACCAATTGCGAATGCTCCAATAAGCAATATTGCATAAGTGAAGTTCGTTGCAGAATATTGGAACACAACCCCTAATACAGGAGCCATGTAAGCAAATGTACATGGACCCAGCCCTGCGCCAAATAACAATCCAAGCAAAAATGCAAGCAGATAACCTTTTGAACTGATCTTTTCAGGATGTATGAAATTCCATTCAGGATTAATTATATCCAGCAGGTATAATCCCGCTGCAAAAAATACAATTGCAACGATATAATTTCCCGTATTTCCGATATCACCAATTAACCCGCCAAGTAATCCGGTTATTATGCCAATTATCGCAATTGTAATTAATATTCCGAGTGCGAATAAGAGTGAATTAAAAAATGCGCTCTTTAAAGTTGGAATCCCTTTTCTGTTTATGTAAGCGATAATCAAAGGCAGGCTTGAAAGATGACAAGGACTTAACATCACACTTAACACTCCCCACAAAAATGAGGCTGTAACTGCCATGAAAATGTTCTGCATCAGAATGTTATTCAGCCATTCAAAAATTCCGTTTATCATTTCAATTGTTCAAAGGTTTAACATCTCTTGTTTCAAAAAGCCTGATAATTTCTTCTTCTGCGTAAAATCCTTCATGCCTGAAGAATTCTTTGCCGTTCTCATCCAGAAAAACCTGTGTTGGTATAAGTTGTATTCCGTATTTTTGTGCAGGTGCTTTATCCTTCCATACATCATGAAACACTACTTTTACCTGCTCACCGAATTTCGCTTCAATTGATTTCATCACGGGCTGCATCTGACGGCAGGGGATACAGTTAACTGAACCAAGCTCAACAAATGTTATCTTAGCGCTTGTTGTCTCTTGATTATTTGTATTAACGCCATCCTGTTTTACTTCTGTTACTTCTTTTTTTCCGCATGAGAGCATCAATGCCGCAAATAAAATGTAAATAAACAATTTTATATTCATCACTAACCTTCCTTCAGCCATGCTAGGATCTGTTCATCTTTGGGAATATTTCCGTACATTTTAAGTTTTTCATTTATTATTAACGCAGGCGTTGACATAATGTTGTACTTCATCATTTCATTCAGGTCAGTCACTTTTTCAACTGTTGCGTCAATTGAATGCAAATCTACCACTGCTTTAACTTTTTCTTCAAGTCTTCGGCATTTTGGGCATCCGGTGCCAAGAATTTTTACTATCATTTTATTTAAGACCTTTCAATTATTTTTTATAAATTGGTTTAATTCAAATATTACATATTTTTTAAATGAATCTTTATCATTTACTAACTTCCATGTTTCTTCCAGATTTTTCCATTTATCTTTCCTTCCTTCAGTGTATCTTGCTATTACCAATGAACTGAATTGAAGATTATATTCATCTACATAGTGCTCATTAACTGAATCTTCAATGTTCAGTTCTTTCCAAACTACTTTCCTTCCCGAGTTTTCTTCCCATTCATTAATTGCTTCAATTGAGTATGCTTCTATATTCCGGCATGTTACGCACCTTGCCGTTGGATGAAAATAATAAGCTATCAATTTAACTTCATTTTCTTTATTCGCTTTTAATGAATCATTCCTTCGCTTCGTCAGTATTGATCTTAATGAATCTTCTTTATCTTTGTCCTTTTTTATGAGCAAAGTATCTGTAAAAGTATTTACCGATTTACTTTGCTCATTAGTCATATCTATAATTGAATCAGCTTTATTTTGAGTTGAATCAATTGAACCTGTTTTATCGGAACTTTTGTTGCAGCCTATATAGATTAAGAATAAAATTGATATTGTGAACAGAATATAATTGTATTTGAATTTCATTTATTTATAAAATTATGTTAAATATATAACCTGATAT
>JBDTNV010000095.1:0-12069 GCA_039933555.1 Ignavibacteria bacterium | reverse complement strand
CCAAACCCAGCAGTCCGCTTATTGTAACACTTTTTTCAAGTGACAAGTAGTAAACAGGACGTATATGAAATGAGTTTGTGAAGGGGAGGTGTCCTGTCAATTTCTGGTAAAAGGTAGAATTTAATGCGTCGAAAATGTTCAGGTAATCATCGGAGAGAAGCCCGATTTTAAAAAATCCCAGCATATACAGAACAACTGTATATACAGCATAAATGCCTAATGAATAATATATGAATTTCCTGGATTCTTGCAAATTTACCTGGCCAATGAAATTAACTCTTTCTTGTAATATCCTGTTCTTTCAAACAGACTTTTGATCCTGTATTTTAAATGTGAATTTATAAACTTAAAGAAATATTTATCAGGTAAAAATGTAGTAAAATATGCAGCCAGGTTCTTCATAGAAATAGAATTTTTAAAATAGCCCCTTGCATCAGCCCTATCCCCATAGAAATAATTAAGCCACGCTGCTACTGATGCCCAGTAAAAATGGTCTCCTTTTGATTTTGAATCAAGCATCTTCTTAAATGCGTTTGTATAGAGCATATTATACAGATTATCCCTATTGCCTGTAAGAGTTCTTGAATCTTTTCTTATCCTTGTATAGACCAGGAATTCAGGCATATTTGCGAAAGTAACAAAATCACGGATCCTGTACATAAGTTCAAAATCTTCGTTGCTGTTAAGTGATTCATTATAGCTGAACTTTGTGAAAATACTTTTTCTGCACATCATTGCAGATTGGTTTACGGGGTTATGAATATCAAGGTACCTGAACATTTCTTCATGATACAAAGGTTCTTTAAGAAGAAATAATATTTTACCCGGATCCCTGAAATAAACTGACCAGGAAGAAACTATATCGCAATCGGGATTTAATTCAATAAAACTAATTTGTTTTTCAAGCCTCGAAGGTACATTGATATCATCTGAATCAATTCTAGCGATCCATTGAGAACTGCATAAACTTATTCCATAATTCAAAGCCGCAGATGTTCCCTTGTTTTCAGTCTTTTTATAATTAATACGGCTGTCTTTAAAAGCTGATATTATCTCTTCAGAATTATCGGTTGAACCGTCATCTATAATAATAAGCTCGAATTCTTTAAATGTCTGGTTCAGTAAACTGCTTACGGCAGATTTAATATACTTTCCGCAGTTATAAGCGGGCATTAAAACCGAAATATGGCTTATCTTTTCTGACATTGATCGTATAATGAAATATGCTTTTCAATCATTACAGGAATTGAAAATTCACGGGAAACAAAATCATAGAAGCCTGAGGCCATATGAGAATAGGAATCGTAATCTGAAATTACTTTACCAAGAATATTACTTAATTTATCTGAGCTGTGTTCCTTAAATATCAGTGAATTCATTTCGTGCTTCAGAACTTCTTCAGCACCCCTGAAATCAGAGCTTACAACAAGAACCTTTGCCGCACCCGCTTCAGTAATTATTGCGGGGAATCCTTCGGAATCTGACCTGGATGGATTCACCAGTATATGCGTTTTTGAAAGGAAAGCATACATATCAACTATTCTGCCGGTAAAGGTGATATGCGACCCGAGTGAACGGTTTAACTCCGCTAACTCTTCTTCAAGCTCTCCCTCGCCGGCTAAATAAAAATCAGCTTTTGCAAATATATTGGCAGGCAGTTTATTTACTGCATGAATGTAAATATCCAAACCTTTTTCATGAACAAACCTGGATGCAGCAAGTACTTTTATCTTCTCATTTACCGGTTTTACCGGCAATTCATTGTTTATTGGAATTCCGCATCTTATGAAATATACTTTATCCTTCTTTGCAATTTTATTGTTCAGTACATGATGATAAATATGCTCATTTATAGCCACATATTTATGAGCATTAAAATGTTTCAGCCTTCCTGAATTCTGAAGCAGCCCGTGATTTGTCTGCACTGTTGTTATGCCAGTTAGTTTTGAGGCTCTTATTGCAATAGCAGCCCCAAAATGTGAGTGTGAGTGAATAACATCAATTTCGTTTTCACGGATAAATTTTACGAGGTAGTTAATTGACAGAATAAATCCCGAAAAGCTTCTGTTCAGATGAAGGAACCTCTCGTCTGAAATTATGGTAACATTAATATCAGCGAATCTTTGTATCCCGTTGCCGGCTCCGCAGATGATCCAAAGTCTGCACTGGCCTGAATCTGCGAGACCCTTAGCAAGATGCAGGATGTGATTTGTCACACCGCATGAATACTTTAACTCATTTACTATCAAAAGTATGTTCATTCAGCAATTCCATTATAAATTGGTACATACATCTCATATACACTGTGCCAGGTTAAGTACTTTACAATATCCTGCGCAGAAATTGAAATTAGAGCCCGCTTATCAGCCGGCATGTTAAAAATATCGCTGAGTATCTTCACCAGGTCATGTTTGAAATGATGATCGAAAGTGAATCCGTTAACTCCATTTTCAATATACCTGCTTACGCCGGTTTCTGTTGTTATTACAGGGATTAATCCTGAGGCCATCGCTTCAGCAGTGGAAATTGAGAAAGTATCATACCCGTTCAAAGACAAAAAAATATCTTTATCCCTGTAAAACTCTGCAAGTTCACTTGTCATCATGGGGTTAACGTTTATAAAATTAATTTTATTGTTTTCCGGCAGTTTATGCAATGAATTCGTTACAACATATACATCTATTGGTAAATCTGCTGTGGTGAGAGTATCAAACAACAGCTTCATCCCGCTGTTGTTAAGTTCGTTCCTGTGATGTATAACTGCCATAGGCCTGTTTGATGTTCCTGTAATTTTCTTTTCACTGAAAAAAACATCATCAATCCCGTTTGGAAGTATGACAGCAGTTTCTTCCTCAAAGATGTAATATTTCCCTGCAATATTAAGGGTATTTACTGAAGGGAAAACTATTTTATCAGAGTGTTTTATGAATATTCTTTCGCAGAACTTGTCTTTTAAACTGTATAACATTGGAGTGTCCTTCAATACTTTATTTTCATATTGAATAACACCATGTGAATTGAAAACGATCTGAACCTTGAAAATCAGACTGTATAAATAAAAGATAACCGCAAATCTTTCAAAGGTAACAAGATGAATTATATCAGGTTTTAATTTCCTGAGTTCAGGTATTATTCTGAATATCCCAAGAGTTAAAACCCTGCCCCTCTCATGTAACTCTTCATCCCTGCCGAATAATTTCTTCATCAGCCCGAATTTTCTCCCGTCAAAGAAATACTGAATGAATACCGAAGGCTCACGGAGGCAGTGCTGTTCGAATATTCTTCTAGCCGTCAGTTCAGGACCCGAGAGTATTTCATTTACTGAATACCTGCCCGAGTAAATTATTTTCAGATTATTTTCTTTTTTGTTCAAATGATCCAACCAGCTTTTTTAGTCCAAACCTGTGTTTAAGTATATTTTTGAGCCTGAAATATTTCCCGTATTTTTTGGTATATGTTATTTTTTCCAAAGATAACAGGATTACGCTGAATTCCCTTTTGGTTAAATCATAAAATGTCTTAATTTTATGATATTTGTATTGCGTGAAATCGTTGTTATACCAGATGCTCTTATGCTCTTCGTATGGATTTTCAGGTGTGCCTTCCTGGGCCCAGTGTTTACCGATCGGAATATTTATGAGCACAGATCTTCCTTTTGTTAAGGCAAGCTCAATTAATTCTTTACCTTCTTCTTTGGTTAAGTGTTCAATAACATCGCCAAAATTAATAAGCTCGTAAACTTTATGGGTATTCCTCAGGTAATCTATGGCATTTATTAAATAGATTTCATCATAAAAATATTTATGATAATCTTTTATATAGTCAGGGAATATTTCAACACCATCAATAACCCTCTGCCACTTGCCGTTATACCTGCCGTTATCCCAGATCTCAAGGAATTCCCTGAATAATATGCCCCAGCGTCCGAAGCCAACGCCAACATCTAATATAGTAATTGGGTCAAGCTTACGGATAAGCTCAATATTATATGATATATTCTGCCAGTTTGATGTTCCCAAGTTTTAAACGCTTTTCTGTTTTAATTCAGCAAATATCTTTCTCATATAGATCCATTCAACTATCAATATAAAGTATTCAGTTATTAATGTTAAATAAGCAGAAGCTTTAATGCCGTATAACGGAATGAACATTACATTAAATACTACATTCATCAAAAGTGCGTATAATGTAATATACATTACAATCTTAAAATAACCCATTCCATTTAATATAATTCCCGTTAGATTATTCAAACCCATAGCGATAATGCCAAATGAAAGTATCCTGAGTATCGCAATTGAATCGGTGAATTTATCTGTATATATAGTATAAATTATGAAATCTGCAAAAAAATAGAGGATTACATTAAATAAAATGCAAATTACTGTGATAATCTTAGCATGTTCGGTAAAAAATTCTTTAATTTTATCTGCATTACGGTTCAGTTCGGCTACTTTTGTGAATCCCGCGACCAGCAGGAATGAAAATCCAAGGGATGACGCTTTAAAGAGTCCATATGCAATGTTATAGAAAGCAGCTTCATTGTAATCAAGTTGTTTTGAAATTAACAGGATATCAATTTTATCGTAAAGAAAATTAAAGATCACTGCAAGTCCAAGTGGTATTGAAATTGCTATCATGTTAGTAACACCAATTAACGAAAATCCTTTTAAGCTTAAGTAGATATTATTCCTTAGTAAATACCTTAGCGCAAGAAGTAAATTAATAATTATGCCTAGAAGCATTACCAGCATTAGATTGTTTCCATTCCACCTGAATGAATAAATACCTGTAATAAAAAATGCTAGAATAAGAACTCTTGGTAGAATAAAAGCTATGAATTGTTTTTTGTATTCATTAATCGCAGATAGTGCTTTTCCGGATATAGTCACAAGAAATGAAATGTACATCATAACAGTAATGATTGTAAATAAGGTAAAGGGGATATCCGGATAAATGAAATGAACCAAAATAAGCAGGAAGAAATAATATAATACTATCAACAGAGTACTGGTTATGAAAACACGGCTGAATATCTCACCGGAATTACTTCGGTTTACTGCAATTTCTCGCTGAATATAGATCGGAAGTCCCAGATCGAAAATTGAAACAAATACCATGCTTAGAGTAATAAGGGTAACTATAATTCCATAAATCTCAGTAGAAAAATTCCTTGCAAGCAGTAACATAATACCAAAGGAAAATAACTTATCAGTTAAATTCAGCAGAAAGATGTATTTACTCCCTGCAAGAATGCCCGCATATTTCTTAATATTTATGGCCAAGGCAGTAAATTAACAATGTTTTAGTGATTAATAAAGAAGAATTGATTGCCCTATATTAATGCTCATCGTGCCCCGAATTTGATTTAACATTATTCTAATAATCAATTAACTCAAAATTTAACTTTAATGTTCATTCCTATAAATTTCGTGGCACGAATATTTTTTAATCAACTTAAATAAAAGAAAATACTAATCTTTCTTTTCGTAAGGTATCCCATCTGCGCGTGGAGGAGCAGCTTTGCCGATAAAACCTGCAAGCACAATAATTGTCAGTACATAAGGCAGCATTTGTATGAATTGTGTAGGTATTCCTGAATCCTGGAACTGAAGAGTGAAACTCTCTGCAATTCCAAAAAATAAACATGCAGCAGCAGCTCCCAATGGATTCCATTTGCCTATTATCATTGCAGCCAGTGCAATATACCCTCTTCCGGCTGACATTCCATCAGTAAAACTGTGCTGGTCCATGGCCAGCCATGCGCCGCCAAGACCTGCCAATGCCCCGCTTATCAAGACTCCAAGATACCTTATACTATTTACACTGATTCCAAGTGAATCTGCCGCCTCAGGATTTTCCCCAACCGCGCGAAGCCTTAAACCAAACCTCGTTCTGTAAATCATATAATATGAAACTCCGACTGTTATAACAGATAATACCAAAAATGGATTGAATGGCAGGTTTAAAGTTTCCAGACCGGGTATCCTTGCTGAATTACTTGATGAGTTAAAAATTATCTTGCAGAAAAATTTAGTCACCCCGAAAGCAAGTATATTAATTGCTATGCCTGAAACTATCTGGTTAGCCTTATATGTAATTGTAACTATACTGTGTATTAAAGCAACCAATATGCCGCATATGACCCCGCATAATACTCCAAACATAACATTACCTGTATAATATGTCCCTGTTGTAGCTCCAAATGCCCCGCTTAAAAGTATGCCTTCGAGCGCAATATTTACAACACCGCCTTTTTCAGAATACACCGCGCCAACCGATGGCAGGAGATAGGGGATCGTTATCCTGAGAGTCTGAATCACGAACGCGATTGTGAATAAGTCCTGCAATTGTTTAGGCTCTTTTCAATTTAAATTTCTTATCAAATATCCCTGAAATTGTAATTATAAGAAGGATCACAACTCCCTGGAGTATTGTAACTATTTCCTTTGGTACAAGTGTGTTAACAGTTAAACCTCCATACTCCAGTATACCGAAAAACACAGCAACTACAATTATAGCAAACGGATTATTTCTTGCAATGAGCGCGACTGCAATTCCTACATATCCTGCATTTTCTGTGAATCCAAGCTCGAAGTAATGCTTATAACCGTTTACGAAATTCAACCCCCCAAGGCCTGCAAAACCACCAGCAATTGCCATTGATAGAATTGTCAATCTTCCTGTATTCATTCTTGCATACTCAGCAGCATTTTTGTTATAGCCTAGAGTTTTAATTTTATAACCAAGTGGAGTCTTTTGAATAAGGTAATACATAAATGCGCAGGCAAGCAGTGCTATAATAAAACTCAGATTGAAAGGTGAACCTTTGAATATTCCTGTGAGCAAGTCAAATCTTTCCAACTGCGCATTGGCTGAAATTTCCGGGGTATGAATAGTAGCGGGCACGAGGTAAACATTATTTACAAGATAGCTGACTGTGGCTAGGGCGATAAAATTCAGCATGATAGTATTAATTACTTCGTGTGAACCGAAACGCGCTTTAAGGAAACCGGCTATAGCTGCCCAAAGTGCCCCGCCAAGGAAACCCATTACAATACAAAACGGGATCAAAATAAACCAAGGGAGCGTAGTAAAAGTAAATCCCGTCCAGGCAGATGCAAAAGCGCCAATTGTCATTTGACCTTCTGCGCCTATGTTAAACAGTCCCCCGCGGAATGCAAATGCTACCGATAGCCCGGTTAAGATTAAAGGTGTTGCTTTGAATAATACCTGACCAATACCGTATGTATTGCCTAATGTATCGCCAAATAGCCTTATGTAAACATCAACCGGGTTCTGTCCAATAAGAGCAATTAATATTCCCCCGATAATTAATGATAATAAAACGGAAATTACCGGTCCAATTGCATACTTAAGATATTTAACAGGATTTTTCAGATTTAATATGATTAATTATTATTAATTCCCATCATATATGTTCCAATTTCTCTTTCATTGGTTATATGTGCCTGAAGTATATTATTAAATTCACCATTATAAATAACAGCAATTCTATCACACAGCTTAAGTAATTCATTCAGGTCACTTGAAACGAGCAGGATTGCTTTCCCTTTTTTGCTTTCTTCAAGCAATGAGGCATGAACAAAATTTGATGCCTTGATATCAAGTCCTCTCGTTGGGTGGCTCACTATTATGATGTCAGTTTCCTTTGATATTTCCCTGGCAACAACAACTTTCTGCTGATTACCGCCAGAGAGGCCGGAAATAAATGCATTCTCATCAATGGGCCTTATATCATATTGCCTGATAAGCTTACCTGAATATTCATTAATTTTATTTTCCTTTAGCTTAAACGGAGAAGAAAACTTTTCTTCATCTTCTCTGCCAAGAATAATATTTTCTGAAACTCGATATTCCATTACAATTCCGTGCTTATGCCTATCAGCGGGTATATGCGCTATTGGAATGCTCCTGGATATTTTTTTCCCGTTCAACAGTATTTCGCCGAAGGATCTCCTCAATCCGCAAATTGCTTCGATAAGCTCAGTCTGCCCGTTACCTTCAACACCCGCAATTCCAAAGATCTCTCCTGAATTAATATCGAACGAAACATCCTTAACAGCTTTAAGCTTCTTATCATTAAATACTGTTAATCCGGTTACTTTAAATGCCTTTTTACCTGAAGGAGCATTAATATTCTCAGTTGGTGACTCCAGCTTTTCACCAACAATTAATTCAGCAATTTCATTTATTGTCGTTTTACCGGTAACAAGAGAGCCTGTTACTTTTCCATGCCTTAAGATTGTAACGGAATCACTTACCTGCATTACTTCCCCAAGCTTATGGGTAATAAGTATAATTGTTTTTCCCGAATCTTTCAATTTTTTAAGTGTCCTGAAGAGATCATCTGTTTCCTGCGGTGTTAGTACTGCTGTGGGTTCATCAAGTATCAGTATTTCCGCATTTCTGTAAAGGAGTTTTATTATCTCAATTTTCTGCTGTGTGCCAACCGGAAGGTTTTCAGTTCTCGCATTCAGATCAATTTCAATATTAAAAGATCCAAGTATTCCGCGAATTCTTTTCTCGCATTCTTTATATTTGATATTGCCTAAGAACCCAGTGGCTTCATCACCCAGAATAATATTTTCAAGTACGCTTAGATTGCCTGCAAGCATAAAGTGCTGGTGAACCATTCCAATGCCCAGTGAAATTGCTTTTCGGGGGGAGTCAATTACAGTTTCGCTCTCATTCACTGATATAGTGCCTGAATCAGGACGGTACATTCCGTATAATATTTTCATAAGGGTAGATTTGCCTGCGCCGTTTTCGCCAACTAACGCATGTATCTCGCTTTTCTTAACTTTAAAATTTACCGAATCATTTGCCTTAAGACCCTCACCAAAGGTCTTGGTAATACCAGTCATTTCAACAGCAAATTGGTTCATTTAACTTTGTTTGAATTGCCACGACCTTTAGGTCGTGGCAAAAAATAAAAAAAGACCGGGCTTTAGCCCCTAACACAAAAAAGCTTATCGGCTAAAGCCATTTTGAAATCTCAAAAAAACCACGACCTAAAGGTCGTGGCAATTATTATTGAATGAAATTTAAATAATTTTAAAATAATCATAAAATTTTGAGCGAAGCGAAATCTCGCTTTGCGGAATGACATTACTTTGTTGGTATCGTTATTTTCCCATCAATAATATCTTTCCTAATAGCTTCAACTTTTGTACGGACCTCATCTGGTATCATTTTCTTATTCTTATCAGTATATGCATAATCTACACCTTTAGTTTTTAAGCCAAATGTTTCAACCCTGCCGCCTTTGAAAGTGCCGTCCTTAACTTCCTTAATAACTTCATATACTGCTACATCTACAACCTTTAACATGCTGGTAATAATAAAACCCGGAGCTTCGTCGTTCTGGTCAGAATCAACACCAATAGCGAGTTTCTTCATTTCACGCGCTGCTTCAAACACACCAAGCCCCGTAACCCCCGATGCATGATATATTATATCTACGCCATCGTTATACTGGCCCAGTGCTAATTCCTTGCCTTTACCCGGATTCTTGAATGCGTCGCCAGTCACTCCGGCGTAACCTATTAAGATTTTGCAATCCGGATTTACCTGTTTAACACCGGCTTCGTATGATACCTGGAATTTCTTTATAAGGGGTGATTCCATTCCCCCGACAAAACCGACTTTATTGGTTTTTGTCATAAGTCCCGCAATTGCGCCAACTAAAAATGAGCCTTCTTCTTCTTTGAATTCAAGTGCAACCAGGTTTGGCGGTAATGTTTTGACAGGATCATAAGTATAATCAACACATGCAAATTTTTTATCGGGGAACTCAGATGCAATTTTTGTTATCTCATCAGTAAAGATAAACCCAATACCAAATACTGCGCTTATATCGGGTCTGTTTGAAAATTGTCTTAATGCGGCTTCTCTATCTGCGCCCGGACCCGGCTCAAGATACTCGAACTCAATGCCCAAGTCCTGCTTCGCTTTTTCAAGTCCGCGGTATGCAGCATCATTGAATGATTTATCACCCCTGCCGCCGACATCAAATACCAATCCTACTTTGAATTTGCCCTTATCATTATTCGTAGTGGAAGTCTCTTTCTTACCGCAGGAAGTTAGAAAAACAATTGATAACATTAAAATCAGTATGATCTTTGTCAAAGTATTTCCTTAAATAATCCACGAGACTATAATGCAAATAATAATCTTTGAGACTTTGTGTCCCTGACTTTCGCTGTTTGAAAGTTTAGTGGCTGTTTTTTGATTTAAATCCTTAATTTTAACCAAAATTACAGCATTTTTACAATAGGTGCAATTACATAATGGGCACGTAAAAAAACAAAAATAAAAACAAAGAGAACACTGATGATACTGATTAAACAGATTCTCACTGATTTTATCCGTGTTTATCCGCAAAATCCGTGTCATCGGTGTTCAATTATTAAAATTACAAATTTCCTTATTGGTCTTCATTCGTTAACATTCTTTTAACGCATAATTGTTATATTTGTATTCAAACCTATTTAGATCTATGAAAATATTATTATATGTATTTACGGCATTATTTGCTTTAAACTCTTATTCACAGGATATCAAAGAAGTAACAATTCTGCACTGGAATGACTTTCACGCGCGCAACCAGCCATATAAGGTATCAAAGAAGGATTCAGTAACAGGCGAGCAGGTTTATTACATGGTTGGGGGAGTTGGTAGTATGACAGGCTACCTCAATAAATACCGGACTGCAAACTCACTGGTTCTAAATGCCGGTGATGATTTCCAGGGAACACCTATTTCAAACTTTACCCGCGGCAAATCACAGATAGAAATTCTCAATTCATACAACCTTGATGCATTTGTGCTTGGCAATCATGAATTTGATTACAGCCAGTATTCGCTTGACTCAGCACTCTCACTTGCCAAATTTGATTATTTGAGCGCTAATGTATTCATGCAGTCAAAAAACAAGTTGATGGGTAAGCCTTATGTTACCAAGGTAGTTAATGGAGTTAAGTTCGGTATAATAGGTATTACGCTGCCGGAATTATTTGAAACTTCTATCCCTGTAAATGTTAAAGACCTTATTATGCTTAATACTGATTCAGTAATTAAGGTCGGTATTACCGCTCTAAAAAATGAGAATTGTGATGTTATTGTTTTATTAACGCACATCGGGCTGGAAGAAGATAAACAATTAGCCGATAAATTCTATCCGGATGTGGATGTAATTGTCGGAGGGCACTCACACACAACATTATTTAAACCTGTTCGCAGGAATGGCGTTGTAATAGTCCAGGCTGGTTCATACGGCAGAAATTTAGGAAAGCTTGATCTTAAAATAGATATTGATAAAGATACCATTATAGAATCATACGGAACGCTTATAGAAACAGTACTTGACTCATCAATATTTGATAAGGGATCAGCATCAAAGATAGAAAACCTTATAGCGCAATATTTACCTGAGCTCAATACGGTTATAGGCAAGCTTGAAGTTGACTGGAAGGCATCGTACAGTGATGAAAGCAACCTTGGTCAGTTTGAAGCCGATGCTTTCCGGATTAAAACCGGTGCAGATATAGGTTTTGTAAATGGCGGGGGATTGAGGAAGAGCCTGTTAAAGGGTGATATACTCGTTGGCGATATATGGGAAATTAATCCATTTGGGAATGATATACAGACTATCTCAGTATCGGGCAAAACACTCAAGCAGATGTTAAAGAATAATATTAAGATAAGGCTTGAAAAGAATAAGTCAGGTGATGGTGCGGAACTTCTGCATAATTCAGGCTTAACATACAGCTATGATTCAAAAAAAGTGCTTGAAGGCAGTGATGATTATTTGATCAGCGCAAATATAGGCAGAACTGAAGTTGATGATAATGTTATGTACACAATTGCATCTAATAATTATGTAATTAGCCAGTTCAAAAAATTCTTTGGAGATATTGGAGAAGAAATTATACCCAAAGATACAGGCTATAATGATCGTGATCTGTTGATAGAATATGTAAAGGAAATTAAAGTTGTAAACAGTTTGGTTGAAAAAAGAATAACGGACGTTTCGAAGTGAAAATG
>JBDTNV010000094.1:0-12122 GCA_039933555.1 Ignavibacteria bacterium | reverse complement strand
AATATAGCTTTTTTGTTTGGGTTTGTCAAGTGTAATTATAAAAAAGTATACAGTGGTATTGTTTGAAATTAGGGCAGAATCGCAGAAAATGTCTTAAGTGTACTAAATTTAATACACTTGGTTTTACAAATTATTTTGTGTTTTTCTTTTCTTTCTGTAATGTTTCGAGCGTTCAACTGCTTTTTTTCTGTCTTCATCGTTTATGAGCGGGATCTTCAAAACCTCTCCCGGATAAATAAAATTAGGATCAAAAATTTCTGATCTGTTTGCTTCCCATATTGCAGGCCATAGGTATGGAGTGCTGTAACTGCGTGAAGAAATTTTCCATAAACAATCACCTTTAACAACTGAATACATTCCTTTTGTTTCTGTTGTATTATCCGTGGGTTTATAATTTGCAATTAATTTATTTAAACTGCTGAACCTGTCATTAAATTCAGGCAGGCATTTTATCTTTGACATGCGGATCTCTTCCATAATTCTCATTGATGCGTCATCTGGCGCGCCGTTGTTACCCTTGATCTTGCCCTCAGCCTCATCAAACTTTATCCTGAAAACAGAAACCTGCTCTCTTGTTGCGCCTATTATTGCAAGTAACTCAGCTTCGCAGTCAAGCTTTTCGTAATAATTGTTAACATTCTTCAGGCTGTCTATTTCGAGGTTAATTGTATCAAGCTTCGCCAGAAGTTTTATCGCATCTACTGCATACAGGTCTCTTATAGCTTCCCATTGTTCCTGGTTCAGGTCATCGGGCAGCTTATCCGGAAAATTTTCGGTCTGAGCATAAGCTCTTAATCCAAAAAGTGTAAATAAAAAGAGAACTGTAAGTAAATATTTAAGCAATATTGTTTATTTAGAGTGTATTATTTATTTAGAAAGTTTATATGTTTCAACCAGCTTAATCCCGTCATCGTATCTCAATATATTAAGTTCTGAATTGATGCCGTGGTAATCTAATGAAATTTTTGATTTAATTGCATCGTAATTTACCAGATTTTTAAGCGCTGTATTCAGCTGTTCCCTTGATTTTGCGCCATCACCGATAAGCTTAAAAATAAGCTTGCCTGTATCATAACCAAACAAAAAGTTCTTTGATAGCTTGAACTTTGATTTCTTTACATTCTCTTTTAGTTCTGCATATTCAGGGTCATTATCGCTGGGGTAGTATTCTGACTCAAACACAACATTCTTCAGGTATACTTTATTATCTTCAAGTATTTTCTCATTGTTCCAGTCACCCGTACCTGCAATATACATGCTAAGTCCGTCTGAAAAAAGCTGGGGGACAATTACATTTATTTCACCGGGGTTTGATATTGGGATATAAATAGCATCAATAACACCCTGTATAAATTTTGTCGTTTCGGGCTTTAGCTTATATGGCTTGATGTTCATAGTATCAACCATCTTTTTGGCATTCTTGCCGAACATGTAATAAATACTTACATCCATATTCAGCGTTACCGATGAATCGATCAGTGACCATCTGACACCGCTGGATTCCAGCTTCTGTTTCTGCGTCAGGTTCAGGTTGGCTGCATTTATGAAAAGGTCATTTTCTTTGATATATTTTATGATTGCATTGATCTGGTCTGTAATGCTCTGTGGATCTTTCTTGTATGTCTGGGCTATTAATATCTTACCGCCCATAGTTTTAACTTCATCCTCAAAATGCTTCCTGAAGTTATCCCCGTACGCTTCTTCTGAAATTATCGCAAAATTTTTCATGCCATTCCTCTTGATAAGGTAATCAGCCATAAGTTTTCCGCGCACTTCGTAACTGGGATTAAGCTGAAACACATAATTGTAATTTTCCGCAAGATCATCACCGGTAGCAGTGGGTGAAACTATCGGCAGCTTGAATTGCGGGCCGTTAACTGCTGATTCAGTAAGCTCGCTGCTGAATACAGGTCCAATTACACCAATAATACTTTCATCTTCACCAAACCCTTTTATAACCTCATTTGCTGTTACAGGGTCGCGCCTTGTATCCATTACTTCTAATGTGACTTTAACGGGAGCATTTTTGCTATACTCAGTTAGCGCGAACTTAATTCCATCAAGTATTTCATTTCCAAGCTGTTTCTTAGTGTTATCTTCAGATTCAGAGAACATAGGCAGCGCGACACCTATTTTCACAACACTTTGTGAATGTATGAAAGGGACATTAATGAATATTAATGCAAATAATATCAGAAGTATTTTGCCTGCCTTAATTCGCTTATGCGAAGGAAGGATATTTACTGTTTGATATTTGTTATTTGGCATTTGAAATTTGTTTTTTCTTATTCCCATTCTATAGTAGATGGCGGCTTATTACTGATATCATATACCACCCTGTTTATTCCTTTTACTTTATTTGTGATACCTGTTGAAATTTCCTCAAGCGCCTTTGCCGGCATGGGGTACCAGTTCGCCGTCATTCCGTCAACACTTTCAACAGCCCTTAGGGCAAGTACTTTTTCATATGTCCGTGTATCACCCATTACACCAACTGTAGATACAGGCAGTAAAACGCAGAATGCCTGCCATATTTTATCATAAAGATTGTGTTTATGCAGGTTTAACCTGTAAATATAATCTGCTTCACGTAATATATCAAGTTTATCTTTTGTAATATCACCAAGAATTCTTACCGCGAGCCCCGGGCCCGGGAATGGGTGCCTTCCCAATATTTCATGCGGCATTTTTAATAACTTCCCTATTACACGAACTTCATCCTTAAATAGTTCCCTGAAAGGCTCAACAAGCTGCATGTGCAGTGATTTAGGGAGCCCGCCGACATTATGGTGTGACTTAATTGTGACCGATGGCCCGTGAAATGATGATGATTCAATCACATCGGGATACAATGTGCCCTGAATTAAATATTTGATCTTCTTGCCGCCGTTATTTTGTTTCTTCGCAAAATCCTGGAATACATCAATAAAAGTTTTACCAATTATCTTACGTTTCTTTTCGGGATCAGATACTCCTTTTAAACGGCTTAAGAAAATTTTGGATGCATCTATGAATTTTAAATTCAGTTTCCTGGAAAAATATTTTACTATCTCAGCGCTTTCGTTTTTTCGCATCAGACCGTTATCAATATGAACGCATATCAGGTTCTTGCCTATAGCCTTATTAATTAGGTAGGCTGCGACTGCGGAATCAACCCCTCCGCTCATTGCGCAAATTGCTTTTTCATTGCCGATCGTTTTCCTGATTTCCTTCACCTTCTCACTTATGAAAGAACCCATCTGCCATTTGTTCTTTATCTTACATATCCTGTAAAGGAAATTATTAAGTATTTTTGTTCCTTCCTGTGTATGATTAACTTCCGGGTGGAACTGTACGCCGTAAATCCTTTCCTTAACAGCTTCAAAGCTGCTAATGAGCCCGTTCTCGCTGCGCGATGTTGCTTTGAATCCGTTAGGGAGTTTTTTGATATGGTCATGGTGGCTCATCCAAACTGTCAGCTTATTTGATATTCCGGAAAGTATTCCGCTGCGTGATGTAAGCTTAACACTTGTCTTTCCGAACTCCCGAGTCTTACCGCCTTTAACGCTGCCCTTAAAATGGTGTGAGAGGAGCTGCAGCCCGTAACATATGCCGAATATCGGAACGTTAAGTCCAAGTATAAGCTCAGCGAGTGAATAAGCATTTTTCATGTAGACGCTCTGCGGTCCGCCGGAGAGTATTATGCCTTTTATAGACTTATCTCCTGTCATCCAGGTCATATCCGAAGTACAGGGAATTACCTCTGAGTATACTTGGCACTCCCTTACCTTCCTTGCGATAAGCTTGGTGTACTGTGAACCGAAATCAATTATTATTATTTTATCTGCTGTCATTTCACATTCTAAAGCGAAGCGCCTGCCTGCCGTAACGTCAGTGCAGGCAGGAAGAATCTATTTATAATTATTAAAACATATCAGCCACAAAGTCTCAAAGACTCAAAGAAAATCAAAAGCTTAACCACTAATTACAACTTTCAAAAAGCGAAAGTCATGCTAATTTACACGAATTTAAAAAAACTATTTTTGATTTTTGATATTTGATATTTGATATTTACTATTTGCTCTTTGCCATAGCAATTTTCACCGCTCCCCATACAGGCTTAAATTCCGGATCAACAAGCATAATATTGGGATACAGTTTCTTTGCTCCCTTCTTTAGCTCTATAGCAAGCAGCTTTTCTTCTGTAAGCAAAGATCCCATCATAGCAATTCTGTACTTTTTCTTCTTGAGTGGAATAAAATGTGTTAACAGGTTCTCTGCTGCGCTCTTAATAATGTCTTTGCAGACCTTATCACCGCGCTCGGCACATCTGAAAACGTGTTTTGTTAATTTTGAAATTTCAAATCCCTTATGATATACGTGTTTAATAATGTTGCCTTGATCGATCCCGAACTCTTTCTTTATTACTACCGAGAGCATTCGAGCTTTGTGCCTCTTATCATAATGTTTTGTTACCTTGTAAAGAGCCTCTCTTGCTATCCAGTGGCCCGAGCCTTCATCGCCAATATGCCTGCCCCAGCCGCCAATTCGGTTTATCTTTCCGTCTGATGCTCTATAATAGAGTATCGAGCCTGTCCCGGCTATCAATATACCGCAATTCTTTTCATTATCTTCAAATGACGCTGCTAAGGCTATTTCAGTATCAGGCAGTATGAATACATTCTTAATGCCTGTAGCTTTCTTAAGAGATGATGCGATTTTCTTCCTGTCACTTTCATACCTTGCGCCTGATATGCCCGCAGAAACAGCTGTAATGTTTCCTTTACCGGCTTTTTTAGATGCATCATTAACGATAGTCTTTAGGCGCTTAAGTGATTCGTTAAAACCCAGCAGGTTTAGATTTATGAACGGTTTCTTCCCCCTAAACAAAGCCGCCAGGACTGGCTTTGACACGTTAGGATTAAATGGGTTGCCGCTTTTCTCACCTAACGGATATAACAATACTTCGCTTTTAGTAGCGCCGGAATCTATTGCTAAGATGTATTTCAACTGGTATAATTCAGAAATGTTCTACAAAAATAAGGATAATTGCGTAAAAAGGGTATGACAGAAGATTTCTAATTGTAAATACTTAAGTATTATAGTTGGAACAAGATAAGATTGTGTCAACCCATCAACAGAAATTAATTTTGAAATTCCGGCAAGTGAAAATGATAATGTTCGGTTAAAAGTATTCGATATCTTAGGCAGGGAAGTACGTACACTTGTAAATGACAGTTTGTTGATACAAAGAAAATGATACTTATGAAGTGATCTCATCAATATCATAAGCGGGCAGCTCGGTTATGGTTTTGCTCTCCCATTTGATGTATTTCGTTTTTGGCTCCTGCCGTACGCCGCACTCAGGCATGCTGCAAATATGGCAGCAGCGGGGATTGCACGGGTCTAAGTGAATTAATGACTCAACCTGTTTTGTTTTTAATGCATTTATTATTTCGCGCTCAACCATATCAACAGTATGGTGGCTTTCGCTCACTGATTTATAATACGGCACTATCAAATGAAAATCCACCATATACATATCACCTGATTTCCAGTATCTCAGGCGGTGAACATCTATCCAGTCAGGGTAACTTTTTCTTTCCCCCTCAAGACCTTCTGCAATTGAGTTAATAATCTTATCATCGGTCTCATTCATCAGCCCGCCTATTGATTCACGTACCAAATGTTTCCCCGTCCACAATATATTTAGTGCCAGAATAATAGCTACTATTGGATCGAAAATCTTTATGCCGGTAACCAAAACAAGTATTAAAGCAGCAACTGCCCCAAAGCTGGTTATGGAGTCCGTCATTACATGTTTGCCGTCTGCAATTAAGATAATGCTCTTTGTCTTCCTGCCGGTTCTGATCAAGTATAAACCAAGAAGTAAATTTACAATACTTGCCCCGGCAATAATCACCGCACCTGTATCAAGCGCAGAAATTTCTCTCGGATATACAATGTCTCTTACAGCGTAAGCAATTATTGCGAATGCCGCAATTATGATCATAGCTCCTTCAAACCCCGCGGAAAAAAATTCCACTTTGCCGTGGCCGTATGGATGCTCTTTATCAGCCGGCTTACTTGTTAGCACAAGACTGTATAAAGCAAAAGATGCTGCGACAATATTTACTATAGATTCCAGCGCATCAGAAAGAACTGCGGCTGAACCCGTCAAATAGTAAGCGCCCACTTTTCCAAAAAATAATAAAAAGCTTATTATAAGGGATATTATAGCAGCTTTTCTCTTTAATCCGTGCTCTTGAGTTTCCATTTATTTACAAATATATGCTAATTTTACGTAAATTTTCAGAATAATAATTTAACACTTGACAAATAAGTTTCCATTAATTATTTTGGAAACTTAAGAAACGAAAATAGTTTCCAATATGCATAATTTAGAGTAGAATGGCAGAAGTTACGGAAAAAGATAAGATTTTATATTTTACACATGCTAAGTTTATCACTGAAGGCTTTTACAAGACCACTATGGATGAAATTGCCAAGGACCTTCAAATGAGCAAAAAAACGATTTATAAGCATTTTGATTCAAAGGAAGTGCTGCTGGGCGAAGTATGCCAGATGAGAATGGCACTTATGAAGGATTTCCTGGATGAGGTTGTTGATTCTGATGACGATGCAATAACAAAGTTCCTCAAAATAATCCATAAGCAAAAGAGCATGTCGATGAACTGCTCACCAACTTGGTTCCGTGACCTTGAAATACACGCGCCGCATTTGAGAAAAGAATTTGATAAGGTCCGGCAGGAAAAAGTGACAAAGATAATGTCTAAGCTGCTTGAACAGGGCAAGCGTGAAAAAGTTGTTGAGCACGTACCGGTTGATATAATAATTACGGCATTAAACGGCGCTATGGAGGCTGTTACACATGCTGATTTTGTTCTCAACAGTAAATATTCATTTCATGAAGCTATGAGGATTACCGCTGAAATATTTTTCAACGGATTTTTAACTGAGCTTGGGAAAGAAAAATTTTCAAATACAAAGAAGCTTTTTATAGATGTATTGAACTAGTAACATCAGAATATAAATATTACAACAGCTAATATTACAAATTTAAACATGATGAATAAACTAATCGCCGCCTTGATTTTTTTTGCAGCTATCACTGCTTCCTACGGGCAAAGTGTGAGGGTGCTATCACTCTATGATGCAATAAATCTCGCCAAAAGGAATAATTCAGATTATGTAATCGCGCAGCTTGATAAGCTTAAAGCAGATAAGCAGGTTTCAGAAGTTTACAGTGAGAACCTTGTTCCTACTCTCACACTAAGCTCAAGGTACACGAGGTCGTTCAGAAAACAGACCATAACGTTTTCAGGGCAGACATTCGAAATAGGCTCGGATAATAGTGTAACAACTACATTGGACGTCTCCGAGCCTATTCCTTTTTTAGGAACACCTGTGTTTACAGGTATCAGGATCGCGGAATATTATTCAAGGATACAGGATGAAAATGTTAAGAGTGTTGAATCAAAAATTAAGACAGATGTTAAAAAATCATTCTTTAACGTTTTACTGCTTAAGGAAGTCATAAAACTGAACCAGCAGAGCATTGATAATGCCCAGGAAAATTTGAGAGTAGTAGAAGCCCGGTATAAAGCCGGCGTTGCGCTTGAATATGATTACATAAGGGCTAAGGTAAAAGTAGAAACATTAAAACCACAGCTTTCACAATCAGAAAATAACCTTGCAATTGCCAAGAAATTCCTTAAAAATAATATTGGACTCAAAGATGAGACAGAAATTGATGTTTCAGGTTCATTAATATACGATAGCACTGAAGTATGGGGCAGTATGAGCGACCTGATTAAAAAAATATCAAATAACAATGTGGCTATAAGGCAGCTTAAACTGAGCAAAAAGATCAATGAACAGCTTGTTGATGTGGATTATGCGAATTATCTTCCAAAATTTTATGTGTTCGGTCAATGGCAAAGCCAGGCTAATGAAAATGATGAAAGATCTATTACCGGGTACAGGTTTTTCAATTCAATAGTAGCAGGTATAGGCCTTAGCTGGAATCTGAATCTCTGGAAGAACGGCTATAAAGAAGACCAGTCAAAAGTTGAAGTAAGGAAATCTGAAGAGCAGATAATTAAAACAAAAGAGCTTTTAAAAACACAGACAGAAAGTGTATTCCTTAAGATAGAAGACGCAAGGAACAGGATAAGATCACAGGAAGAACTTGTTAATACAGCACAGCGCGGTTATGATTTGGCAAATATAAGTTATAAAAGCGGTGTATTAAACCAGATAGATGTTGTTGATGCGGAGCTTGCCTTAAGCCAGGTTAAGCTTGCTTATATACAGGCAATATATGACTACCTGAATGCCAGAAGCGAGCTTGAACAGCTGTTGGAAAAATAACAAAACCAAAAAAAAGAGAAAATTTTTAAAATATACTATCCATGAGAAAACTAAAATTCATTTTACCCGTTACAGCTTTGATGATAATGGCTTCTGCAGTTATTGTTGGCTGCGGTAAAGGCGGGGGAGAGACTAAAGACCAGCAAAATGAAAAGAAATTACCGCTGGTAAAGGTAAAAGAAGTTGAGCCGTCAACTTATTCCGATAACTTTAAAGTTGTAGGTGTTGTAAAACCGTTTGCAACAGCAAAAGTATCATCTGAAGAAGGCGGTCTCATAACATATCTTACCAAAGATAAAGGCAGCTATGTCAGTAAAGGCGAAGTTGTTGCCAGGATAAAGAAAGATGTCGAATTGGCTTCTCTTGAGCAGACCGAGGCGCAGGTTGAGCTTGCGAGGATGAATTATGAAAAGCAGAAGCAGCTTTATGAAGACAATGCCACCACTGAAATACAATATTTGACTGCAAAATGGCAGTATGAAGCGGCCGTCAGGGGAGCAGATATTCTGAAAACAAGATTAAAAACAGGTTTTGTTCGCTCACCGATCAGCGGCGTTGTTGATGATAAATTTATGAGCAGGGGAGAGATGTCTGCTCCCGGTTCACCTATATTCAGTATAATGGATATTTCAACCGTGAAGGTTTCTGCGGGTGTGCCTGAAATGTATATTACAAAAATTAAGCATGGTCAAAGTGTTACTGTAACAATTGATGTACTGCCCGGAGTTATGTTTGAAGGCAAGATAAGTTATATTGCGCCGGCGCTTGCTGGTACAAGCCGCACTTTTGAAATTGAAATACAGATAAACAACCGCGATAAGACATTAAAGCCCGGTATGAATGCAAATGTTCAGGTATCGGAGTTCACCAGGGAAAACGCGATCGTTATTGCCCAGGACCTGATTGTTGATTATGGCGATGTACAGTATGTATTTGTACTTGAAGGCGATATTGCGAAAAAACGTGAATTAAAACTGGGCGGAAGAAACAATAACCAGGTATTGATTGAAAGCGGACTTAATGCAGGCGATAAGCTGATAACCGATGGATTCCAGGCTTTAAAAGATGGTGATAAAGTGCAGGTTGTTAAGTAAAAATCTAACTTAAACTAGAGAACATGAAATTTTTCAAATTATTTGTAGATAATAAAGTAGTAGTATATATCTTCACTTTTATAATAGTGCTGGCCGGTATATCTGCTTATGTGGGGCTCCCAAGGGAAGCCTCGCCTTCTATACAGATACCGTATGTATTCATTTCTACTGTATATATAGGGGTATCGCCTGAAGAAATTGAAAAGCTTGTAACTATGGAAATAGAAAAACAGGTTAAGGCGATTGCAGATATTAAGCAAATAACATCGGTATCACGCGAGAGTTTTTCATCAATAACAGTGGAATTCAACCCGGATGTAAAAATTGATGACGCGCTGCAGAAAGTACGTGATAAAGTTTCAGTGGCAAAAACCAATATGCCCAAAGATATTGAAGAGCCGGTTATTGCCGAGGTCAATCTTTCAGAGCAGCCTATTCTATATATTAATATTGCAGGTAACTACGGGCTTGCCAAGCTTAAGGAAGCTGCCGACAGGCTTAGCGACCAGATTGAAGGTGTACAGGGCGTCTTAAGCGCAGAAGTTGTTGGCGGACTTGAGAGAGAAGTAAAAATAAATGTTAATTCAGACAGGCTTAAATATTACAGCCTTGGGCTAAATGATATTACAAATACTATAAGCACTGAAAACCTGAATATTCCGGGCGGAAGTGTTGATATAGGAGACCTTAACTATCTTATCCGCGTGCCTGGTGAAGTTGAGGACCCCCGCATATTTGGTGACCTAATAATCAAGTCAGACCTGAAAGGAAACCCGATCTATATCAGGGATGTTGCACAGGTTATTTATGGCTACAAAGAAAGAACAAGCTTCTCGAGAGAAAACGGGCAGGATGCCGTTACAATAATTATAAAGAAACAAAGTGGTGAAAACCTGGTCAGAATTGCTGATGAGATCAAAGATATCGTAAAGGAAGAACAGAAAAACCTTCCTGAAGGCATGAAAATATCGTTAACGGGTGACCAGTCAAAATCAATTAAAAATACGGTACACGAACTTGAAAATGGGGTTATTACCGGTGTTGTACTTGTGGTTATTGTACTGTTCCTTTTCCTTGGTTTAAGGATAGCATCGCTGACGGCGACATCTATCCCGCTCTCATTTCTTATCTCATTCATTGTTTTAAACGCAATGGGTGTAACGCTGAATATTGTTGTGCTCTTCACGCTGATACTTGTACTGGGTATTATTGTTGATGATGCTATTGTAGTAATGGAAAATATTTTCCGGCTGCAGGAAAAAGAAGGGTATAGCCCGTATGATGCGGCGCTTGAAGGTCCGCGTGAAGTTGCTTTCCCTGTAACAATAGCAACGTTCACAATTATTGCATCGTTTTTCCCTCTGCTGTTTTTCCCCGGAATTGTTGGTGAATTTATGAGGTACCTTCCTTTAACGCTTATTGTTTGTCTGTTCTCCTCACTTTTTGTTGCTATGGTAATTAGTCCGGTGCAGGCTGCGGTATTTATACATGTTAAGAAACAGAAAGAAAAAGATGCGAAGAAAAAATTCAGGCCGGTAAGTAAGTTCATTGAAAATTTTGATGAAAAGTTCTTTTCAACAGTATTGCGCTGGTACGAAAAAACTCTGAGGTATGCCTTAAGACACAGGGTTTTAACAATTGGCGGAACAGTTACATTGCTTGTAATTTCGTTTATTGTTTACGGAATGTTTAATAACGGTGTTGAATTTTTCCCGAATGTTGAACCAAGACAGGGAAATATTAATATTGTTATGCCAAGCGGTACCAATATTGATAAGACAAATGTATTCACAAAACTGATCGAAGAAAGGATAAAGCCTTTTGATGATATCGAGTATTATGTATCCAATGTTGGTTCATCAAGCAACCCTATGGATTTTGGCGGTTCTGTATCAAATAAGAGCACTATCACAATAAATTTTTATGACAAGCTGGATAGGAAACGCAGTTCATTTGAATCGATGGAAAATATCCGCAAGGCGGTATCTGGGATTGCAGGCGGTGATATAGATATTTCAAAGCAGTCAAACGGACCGCCCACGGGACCGCCAGTGAACATTGAGATCTCAGGCGATGATTTTGTTAAGCTGGGCTCTATTGCGGATATTATAAAAGACCAGATAAAAGATATCCCGGGCTTAACGGATTTGAAAGATGATTATATAGAATCCAGACCCGAAATTAAAGTTACTATTGATAGAGAGCGCGCTGCTTTATATAAACTAAGTACCGTGGCAATTGCTTCGACAATCAGAACAGCGATAAACGGAACAGAAGCAAGCAAGTTCAGGGTAGGTGAAGATGAATATGATATAACTGTAAGGCTTGATAAAACACAGAGAGATAATGTTTCTTCTATTGAGAACCTGTTTATCTCAAACAAGGATGGCGCTAATATTCCGTTAACCTCGGTGGCAAAAATTGAATTTTCAGGTGGTTTGGAAAAGATAAACCGCAAAGACCAAAAGCGCGTAGTAACTGTTTCAGGAAACGCCGAAGGCAGGCTTGGAAACGATGTGTTGAATGATGTAAAGGCAAAGCTGAAAGATTTTAAGGTACCTGATGAATATATGATAACATATACAGGTGAAAGTAAAGACCAGAATGAAGCTTCTGCATTTTTAGGAAAGGCATTTTTAGTATCATTACTATTAA
>JBDTNV010000093.1:0-12238 GCA_039933555.1 Ignavibacteria bacterium | reverse complement strand
TAATAATATGACAACATCAGAATTAAAAGAAAGCCTTTTTATTGATATTCAAAGAATAAATGATGAAAAGCAACTTGAATTTTTAAAGTTGTTTATTGAAAACAAATTTTTAAGAAATAAAGAACCGAATCTTACCGAAGAACAAATCCGGCGATTGGAGATCAGTTTGAAAGAAGCAGAAAAAGGATTATTTATTACCAATGAAGAACTTAATGCTGAAATTGATAAATGGCTGGAAGAATAATCTGGACACCACAGGCAAAGATTGACAGGTTTGATATTATTAAATTTTATAATGACAATGGTACTCCCAAAAATATTATAAAAAAAATTGATTTTAGAATAAGAAATATTGTCGAATATCTGAAATTATTTCCTGACCTAGGAGTTGTTTACAAAAGTAAAAATGCAAGAATATTATATAAAGATAACTACAGCATTATATACAGAATTGAAAATAAAGATATTTTAATTCTTCATATTTGGGATACAAGACAAGATCCAAAGAATTTACCTTTATGAGTGAAACCAACTACAAAAAAATATGTAAAGTTACTGATCTTCCCAATAGGCGCGGAAGAAAATTTTCCATTGACGAGGAAACCGATATTGCTGTATTCAGGGTTGCGGAGAAGATATATGCTGTATCGAATGTATGCCCTCACAACCAGTCAAATGTAATGAATGAAGGATATTTGGATGAATCGTTATTTGTTGCCTGCCCGATACACGGTTGGCAGTTCAGCCTGGAAACAGGTAAAGTGCCGCCTGAGTGCAAGGGTCTTAGCGCAACTCTAGAGACCTACAATGTTAAGATAGAAAATGATGAAGTATGGGTGGAAGTTAAAGAAAAGAAGAAGAAATGGTTTTCTTAACAAAGAACAAATATCAAATAGTAAATATCAAATATTTATTTGGGCAATTAGGACTTATTTTACAAGTATCATTTTCTTTACCATGTTAATATTTCCGGATGTCAATTTGTAAAAATAAATCCCGGACGCATATTTAGTGCCATCAAATGTTACTTCATAACTTCCTGCAGCAAGATTCTTCTTCAATAACGTTTCGACTTTCCTCGCTGATATATCATAAACTTCAATTGATGTAATGTTGTTTCCTGAATTTTGCGTTAAATCAAATCTTATCTTTGTATTTGGATTAAACGGGTTCGGATAATTCTGATATAATCTAAATTCCCCCGGAATTTCAGCATTAATTACATTTATCCCTGTTAAGTTTTGCAGTCTCGCTTTATACAGCTTACCCGTATAACCCGAACCGCTGCCGGTTGAACCGACGCACCAGACATCCATGGAGTCAGGTGAAACTGCTTTATAATCAAGCGAGAACATTTCTGCCGAAGTGCTTATATCAAGATTCCAGTTTGCGCCGCCGTTGGATGTGGAATAAATGCCCCCTGCTTCGGAATAAAGATTTCCGCCAATTGCAAAACCAGTGTTTTGGTTGTAGAACTTAACTCCACGGATAGGGTAAGGAAATGTCATTTGTCTTGTACCCCAGCTTGTTCCGCCATCGGTTGTTCTGTGGGTCCACCCTTCAACCGCAGGACTTATAGACCCGCCGCCTGTCCAACCAAACAGGCTATTGTTATCCAGAAAATCAACGCCGCCATCAAAGACATTATCAGCCGAGTTACCGCTTACCCAGCTTACTCCGAAATTTGTACTCTGCGCAAAATGTATTCCCGTTGCGTAAATTGTACCATTACTTAAGGCATCGATATTCCCGGCAAACCACGCGAGATCATTATTTATTGTTACATAGCTCCATGCTAAGGTATCCCTGCCGCCTGTAGTCGTAACAAAACAACCACCCGAGAGCGCATTCATAACAATACCTGTGTTTTGATTGAAGAAATGAACTCTATCCAGCCAGCCAACGCCGTTACCGGTTTTTCTGAGAACAATATCACTTGACCAAGATGCCCCGCCATTAAAAGACCACCTGACCACCCCGGTATTAATGGGGCCCTGGTTATTGAAGCCTGCAATGATAACAGTATCCGGGGTTAATGCGTGTACGCCATACCAATAATACGGGAAACCGAGATTCATAACACTTACCCAGTTATCTCCCCCGTTGGTAGATTTATATACTGCACCAAGCTCCGTTACAATATATCCTGTCGATATATTCGCGAAGGAAATATCTTTAAATACTTTATTACCCGCAGTGAATTTTAATACCCAATTGAATACGGAAGCATCGGTTATGTTTTCTTTTGGGACAAATCTATTTTCATTTTGCGAAAATGACTGCGGCACCTGGAAAAGCAAATTCCCATTATTATATACTGAAGCAATATTTACATCGCCTGTATTATTTACAACTGTATTTTGAGAATACACAGTATTTGTCAGTAAGCAAATTATTTTTAGTATGAGGATATATTTAAACATGATATTTATTATTTACTATTTGCTGTTTGAAGAAACGGCCATTCTTTCTTTCGCCATGCACGCCACATGTAGATTCCCGTACCTGCAACAAGCAGCACAACAGCATACTTTATTTCCTTCTGGAAGTTCTGCCTTGAAAATAATACATAAATAAAGCCGATAAAAGCTAAAATTGCGGGTAACGGGTAAAGCCACATTCTAAAAGGCCTTGATGCATCGGGATTTTTGATGCGGAAATAAATTACGCCTATCGTCTGCGCTAGGAACTGAACCATAAGCCTGATAACAACAAGTGCTGCGATAATATCCTTCAGCTTCAGGAAGCAGAAACATATTGCAACTGCACCCAATATCAATAATGATACATACGGTATTTTATGTTTCGGGTGAACCTTTGCAAAAGCTTTGAAGTAATCACCTTCAACAGCGGCGGCATAAGGTACTCTGGAATAACCCATCAACAAAGAAAATACCGATGCGAATGCTGTCCACACTACAAGCAAGGTTACGAGGTTACCTGCCCATGAGCCCCAAATTCTCTGCATAAATACTGATACTATATATTTCCGCGCGTCAGTGCCGGCTGTTTCGCTGACCTCCTGCCATGGCAACACCCCGAGTATACTGATATTCATTACAATATATAACCCTGCAACTGCCAGTATGGAATAAATTATTGCCCGGGGAATATTTCGCGTTGGATTCTGCACCTCGCCGCCGAAGAAATTAACATTATAATATCCCCAGTAATCGTATAGAGCAATTAACATTGCTGAACCGAGTCCAAGGAAAAAAGCTGAATCAAAATTAAACGCGTTGGGCGGGAAATCAAATGCAAGCTTGGGATCAAAATGTGTAATACCGGAAAATATGATCCAAACCACAGTGATAATTACACCGCCCCAGAGAAATTGCGAGAACTTACTTATGAACGCGACTTTCCTGTAGAGCATAAATACTGCTAGGAGTACAACCCCAATTGCAACAAAAGTACCATTATTCAATGTAATTGCGGCTTCAAGTGAGCCAAGCAATGGAAGGGGAAGGTTCAGATCATAATTGAAATATGTGAAGTTTAGTCCGGGGAAGATATAGCTTGCGTACATTGCGAGTCCGACACACCCTGAAGCCATCGAGAGCGGCGCGCTGAATGTAAGTTGAAAAATAAAGAGAAATGATACCAGTTTGCCAAATCCGTTTTTACCGTAAATCTCTTTCAAGTAGCTGTATGAACCGCCAGCATGCGGCATGGCTGCACCAAGCTCAGCCCAAACAAGTCCATCGCATAAGCAGATAATTGCGCCGATAATCCAGCCTATCATAGCCTGCGGCCCGCCCATAGCTGCAACTATCAGTGGAATGGTAATAAAGGGGCCCACACCTATCATATCTATCATATTAAGGGCTGTTGCACCCTTTAGCGAGACTCCCCTTACAAGCTGTTTATCAGCTTTGTTATCAACAGTTGGGGTTGTCATTTCCTTATAGAGCCGTCGATATTCAATTGTTCGGCTATCAGGTTCATAAAGAGCTTGAGAGCGCCTTCGTTAAATATTTTGAGCTGCCTGTATAATGCGAGCGAGCAGTATGTATATGTACCTTTGCCGTAACCGGTCCACAGCAGTGATGTTGGCGGAACAGGGTCTTCTTCATCGTTCATGCCAAGGATCCTGAGATACTTAGAGGACGTTTTTTCAGGGTCATCAGATGGAAGATAGATATTCCGCTCCTGAATCCAGTTTTGCCATACTTCAGGCTTAATTTCGTTCGGCCTGTATAACAGGTAAGATGATGCGTCATTTATCTTTACGTACGCATCTTCTTCTGTAACACGTTCGCTGGTTAAGTATATCGGGTAAGGAGCATATTCTTTGTCATTCCATTCACCGGGCTTATTATAGAAGCATAAAACATTTCCCCCGTTGCGGGCGTAGTTAAGAATATTCCTGTTATTTTCAATGAGGTCGGGTCTGTACAAATATGCGCGTATATCGAGAATAACTGTGGAAAATTTTTCCAGGTCGTTACTTTTCAGATCATTTGCGGAAACGGTATCATATCTTATCTTGAACGCTTTCAAAATATTTTCAACGGTATTATCGTATGTTTTTACCAGTCCGATCCTTGCGCCTGAATTATAATTGACGGCTCTTATTATTCCGAGACTGTCTTCACGGCTTAGTGTTCTGTAGGTATACTTGGTACTAAATGATGTTATATCATTCAACCGACCGCTTTTATCTCCCGGTGTAAGGTCGGCAAAGAGGTCACTGCCTTCAACAGGATACATTTTATCGCTTTTTACCAAATAATATGTTCTATTACCATAGAAATACAAACTGGTATCACTAATTTTATCCATGCCCTGGGTCTTATGCTGTGAAAGAGCCTCTCTGGAAATTTCACGTATGGTTTTATTTGTTGCGGGATCATTTTCAAAAATATTAATACGATAGACATCGGTTTGGGTCGTGCCCATAATATTTCTGAAGAATAATTTCTTAATCTGCCATGGTGTGATGCCGTTCACAAGCTGTTCAGGGTGATAGTTTGGGTCAGCGGCTTTATCAAATGCCTCGAAGATAGAAATTCCAACAGCCTGATGATTGCCGTGCTGGCGGCCGGGCTTTGTAGTAACAGTATCATGGTTAGAAATTACAACATCGGGCCTTATTTGCCTTATCATATATACAATTCTGGCTAAGACTGAATCTTTACCGCCCCAGAATTTAAATGTTTCGGCTGCCGTTTTTGAAAAGCCAAAATCAAGCTCACCAAGGAAATATGCGCTTGAACCCTGTATTGCAGCGGCGTTATAGCATTCCTGCTCGCGTATTTTCCCCAGCTGGTCATAAAGCTCAGAACCTATTTCGTTCTGTCCCCCTTCTCCCCTCGTATAGAAGACGGTGTATGCATTATACCCCATTATTTTGGAATAATACGCCAGAGTTGCGCCATCTTCATCATCGGGATGCGCTGCAACACAAAGAATAGTAAAATTGGAATTTTGGGAGAATATTATAGCAGGAAAGACAAATAATAAAATGATTAATATTTTTTTCATAATATCCAAAAATAAGGATAAAAGATTAAAGATAGTAGAATCAGTATGGGTGAGAATTAGAAGCAACCCTCTTGATGTCAAAACCTATGCCAATGGTTAATTGAATGAGATCCTTCACTACGTTCAGGATTAAAAGTTTACTTCAGCACAATCATTTTTTTGACTTCAGACAAATTATCGTTTACAGTAAGCTTGTAGAAATATACTCCGCTGGAGAATCCTCCGGAATTAAACTCCACTGTAAAGCTCCCTTTATTCCTGTATCCATTAACAAGTGTCTTCAACTGCCTGCCGTGAATATCATAAACAGTAAGTTTTACCAGCCCGCCACTGCCTGAAATGGAATATTTTATAATAGTCGAAGGATTAAATGGATTAGGATAATTTTGCTCCAGCTTAAAATCCACAACATTTGAAAGATTGTTATTGATACCGACAGTTGTACCCATCTTAAATACCCACAATCCGGTTTCCTTATTTGAACAGATAATTTTCTTTGAAGGAAACATAAACACGCCCCACGTGCCTACCTGTTCATTATTATTATTAGCAGGATAAGTATCATACCATGCAATTTCAATTGGCGCTGAGGGATTTGAAATATTCAAAACTCTTACACCCGCCGTTCTGTGCGCAACAACTGCAGTATCACCGTATATCTCAACATTATGCACCTGTGATGTTGTAATACCAGTCGGCCGCCAGTCACCCACATAAAGTATATTGCTCAGGTTCTGTATATTAAATATCTTCAATGTACCAGCCGATGGGTTTCCTGTTTCATCAGTCGTGTAGACATATTTTCTATCCCTTGTTACGGCGCAATTATGTGTTGCAAAATGAGGGGCTGTCTGGAACGAAGCGATAGTCAGCAGGTTATCTTTATCAACCGCATTTATTATTGTCAGCGTTCCTGTATAAATATTAGCCGCAAAAATTGTATCATTTACTATTCTTGAATCATGTACATACATTGTGTTCCATGTTCCCCTTCTTATCGGTGTTTCAGGATCAGAAGTCAGGTCAAGAACAGTTACGCCATTGCCGTTGAATGTTGAATTGGAACCATTAATGTATAAGTAATTGCCTGAAACGGAAATTGTATGGCCGGTTAAGTAGTTTGGCAGCTCGTATTTTGATACATAACGAACGGAATCAGGAAGGTATGACAAGTCAACAATCTCTATACCGCTAAAGGCAGCTTCGCAAACAATGTAAGCATAGTGTGAATACACAGTAATTTCGCGCCAGTGATTTCCGCTATTGGTGGGAAACGGCGCCGGTACAAAATCAACTTCATGAATATTCGAGCTATCGGTAATATCTATGAAAGCCGTACCGAGATGCGTGCCCAGTATAGCATACTCTCTTCCATTTGGAGAGGTATAACCATAACACCCGGAATAAGTATCATTAGTAATATGCTGGTTTAGGTTGGCAAGGAGATACATGTTCTGATTGGGAAGCTGTGAATAGAGCCTGCCGGATAAGAGAAAAACAAAAATACAAAGAAGCATTATTTTTGTTTTCACGGGATCAATATTACTTTAATACAACCATTTTCTTAACATCCGAGAATTTTTCATCAACAGTAATTTTGTAGAAATATATCCCGCTTGCAAGATTAGAAGCGTCAAAATCGGCTTCATAAACACCCGAACGCTGAAAACCATTGACAAGTAAAGCAACCTGCCTG
This sequence comes from Ignavibacteria bacterium, assembly GCA_039933555.1. GTDB lineage: Bacteria > Bacteroidota > Ignavibacteria > Tepidaquicellales > OLB5 > OLB5. Next base: position 5,055 of record JBDTNV010000093.1, on the reverse strand, counting down.
CCCGTGATATCGTAAACAACCATCCTTACGAAATTATTTGAACCAACTGAATTGGGGATAGAGTATTTTATTTTGGTTGAGGGGTTAAACGGATTGGGATAATTTTGACCAAGTGAAAATTTATCGGCAATTGTAGAAATAGTCTGTATTCCGAAAACATCGTAATAGGATATCCTAGCATTCGTTTCAATTTCTGCAAGGCCCGGAAGGTTTTCACCGTTAACTACCCCTGTGTATGATTTAACAATTACTTTTACTTCATCAATTTTGGGGGTACCCGCTATACTTATATCTGTACCGCTTGGACTGATAATACCGGTACTAAGAATATGAGCTTCTTCACTACCTTCAAAATAACAAAACACTTCGCAGTCAGTCACCTGGATGTTTGTATTATTGGAGGCATTTGGTTTAATGTTATAAATAGTAATTCTTCTTGCATCTATCGGAACGCTCCACTTAAGATCAACAAACTCATTGTTCGTTCCGTTAGCTATCCAGTTTACCCGCAGTGAATCATTATTTGCTTTTCTATCAACAACCCTTTTTCCGGGATACTGGAGAGAATCATTGATAAATTTGAACGAGCTCTGTGTCACAACTGCAGAAGTTGACGTATTAAAAAATGCAGCCTCTGAAATTGTTCCGGGAACAAATATTTGAGTATGCCCCGAGTGGCATCCGACACATTTTGTACCTGTGCCAACTCTGCCGTAATTCATGCCGATAACATGCGCTACCTGCCCGCTTGAACCGCGAAGAACTTTACCTGCGCTATCAACTACCTGCTCAAACATTGATACATTCGCCGGCGCGTTATCAAAAGCAATTTGCCCGGTATGAAAAACAGGGATATAAGTTAAATAAATTGCGGAATCCAGTCCAAGGGAATCACGCCTCTGGAAATTCATAAAGAAATTTATTCTCGCAAATCTAGTAATTGGCGGCCCGTCCTGCATTGGGTTATCAACGGGTCCGTTGGAAAACATATTAACGCAGTCAAACCTGAAGCCTCCATCTTTATACCATGTGGATGGATCAGATGTAGGCGGAAGCTCATCGGCAACTTCAATAACACCATCAATCAAAACTGGCGGTACCGGTTTAGGAAGCAGAACTTCTGCATTCAATTCCATTTTACCTGTAATATCAAAAAATGGCTGCAAACCGCTGCCGTTTAAATTGACAGTATATAATCCGTAATCCTGATTTTCAACCTGTGTTGCATATGATATTAAAATTTGATTGCTTGGCAGCTGAACCGGGTCACATGCATAAGGCGGCTGCATTGTACCGTACGAAGGAGGATTGTTGATATACAACTGCATGTTTTGCGGATTTACTCCGATGACAGAAGTACCATAACTGTTTCCCTCATCAAATAATCTAATGCCTGAGCTGCCGGTGGTATATGCCATTGCATTATCGGGAGTAAACAGGCTGAGCATTCTACCATCGTTTAGAACATAGGGGCGGTAGTTATTCTGACCTGAACGCAGATTTCCGGTGCCTGCATACAAGCCAAGCCCCTCGCCATCAGGCCTTATCTTTGCCGCAGACCATATATTTGAAATATCAGATGTAACTGCCAAAGCTGAATCGCGTGTGAGTCCGTTTGAGGTAAGTATAGAAGGATGATCTATATTCAACCACCACCTGCTAAACACTATTTTACCTGTTATCGGATCGATAGTTGGCTCATCGGCGCCGTTGCGTTCAGTTGTAATTCTGTGAATGTTCAGTGAAGTTGAATCGATAATATAGAGATTTGTTGTTCTCTTTGCGGTGTATTGGGATAGCGCAGGGTAGCGCGTGCTTGAAAAACAAATTCTTCCGTCAGGCAGGTAGCACGGGTCAACATCATCATACTTCACAAATTTATATGCAATTGGACCGAACTGAACCAGATTAACATTCCTGTCAGTCCGGGTAATTTTTTTGAAGCCCGTTCCGTCAGATCGTATCTCATAAATTCTCCAGCTGCTATCACGGTTTTCAATGCCTGAAAAAACAATTTTAGATGCATTCCAGTAAACACATGGGTCAGATACATCAATCAGCTTCGTACCGCTGAAGTTAATAGTACTATCAACAAGAACCCGAACAGTTCCGTTTGCTTCCCTTACAAGAAGTCTGCCGCCTACAACTGCTGTTCTGGAATAGGGTCCCATACCGGGCAGTAATCCTGCCTGCGGATAGTAAAAACTGCCGCCCTGGGTGATGTTCCTCGATACAAATACTATAGGGTATTGAGCATAGACTGATGAGAGAAAGGGCTGTAAAATAAATATTGAGCACAGTAAAAGGACTATGCTCAATATTTTATAATTTGATTTCATCTTATTATAGATTATAAATCTCTATATTTATTTGCTCTCCTGATGAGACCCTTCCTTCCTCCCGCTACACGGGATTAAGGCGTAGCACTTCGCTCAGGGTTATTGATTATTTATATGTAACAACAACAGATGAATTGCTTTTTTCTTTATCCCACGCAAGCATAATGCTTACTTCTCTTTTATCATTTTTCCACATTGCCATACCGCCGTCATCCGACATCATTTCGCCTTCGCTCTTTTTGAAGCCGGCTTTTTCAAGATCAGTAGTAAACGGAGCAAGTATTGCTTTTGGCTTTTCTGTAGATTCAAAAGTAACAACAGTTCCTTCGGTTGTATTTAATGAACCAAGACACTTTGAACTGATCGGCTGCGGCACATCTTTAGGATAGTCAGCGGGCATACCCTCTTTAATTCCAAGCTCATTTGTTTTGGGGTCAGTATTAGGAGCTGTCTTGTTATCACCAGCAGTAGTATTCTGGTTTGTAGTACTTTGCTTAGTTGTATCTTTTTTATCGCCTTCGGTCTTCTGGTCAGGTTTTTTGCCGCATCCTGAGATTGCAATAACAACTGCTGTAAAAATTACAAATGCTAAATTGAATTTTGTTTTCATGCTATGGTTTTAATTATTAGTTAATTGTTAAAAATTTGCATTGACACTGTCAATGCACTCCAAAAATTAATTATTACAGATAACCGCTTCAAATTTTCCCGCAAGCCAGCTTTTGCCGCTATCATTAAAGAAAAGAGCTATCTTTCCTTTAACTGATTTGTCTGTTATGCTTTCAATTTCCAAAGCCATGTTCCACGGGTCACCTGATTTACTTCCGCCTTGCTTAAAGCTCACCTGGTAGGAGGCCGGGTCATCAGCAAACTTCGATTTTGTGTACGGACCCTGTTTAATTTCAGACCCTTTATTCAGGATAGTAAATCCTTCAAAGTTTTCGATGAAGCCGCAGTTTTGCGCTGGTTTAACCAGCGAAAAGTTAATTACATTATCATTTGCGCCGCGCCACTTTTCGAAATTTATGTAAGCAAACTGAACTTCTTTGCCGCCAAGGAAACCTTTAACAGGAATATCGGGGATATCAGCGGCAGTAATGTTATCCTTCCAACCGAATTCCTTTTTATCACTTGTAGTGTTTGTTTTTTCATCAGGTTTTTTATCACATGATGAGAAAATAAAAAGTAACCCTATAGTTAACAGGAAAAATAGTTTATTCAATATTCTATAATTATTTGCAGTATTTATTGAACCTGTCGTTTATTCTTGACCAGTGAAGATTATTGATAAAGTTATCAATATACTTAGCTCTTGCGGGTCCATCTTTGTGATAGTAAGCATGTTCAAAAACATCGCAGGCTACAAGCGGAACGCCGCCCCATATTGCACCATACTGATGTTCATCAACTAAAACATTAATTAGTCTGCCGGAAGAGAGTCTATCAAAAACCAATAATCCCCAACCGCTTAATTTTGCAGCAACGCTGCAGGCTTTAAATTCAGCTTTCCAATTATCAAACGAGCCGAAGTTATCTTCGATTGCTTTCTTAACATCAGGACCCTTTGATATATCGCCATCTCCGCCTAAATTATCCCAATATACATCGTGTAAGTAAGCGCCTGAGTGGTTCCATGTAAACCTTCTTTTCAGCTCGCCTAAATCAGACCAGTTGCCGTTTGCTTTAGCTAAATCGGCTGACTCAAGCTCTTTTTCGATATTATTCAGGAAAGTAACATATCCTTTATGGTGAGTATTGTAATGCCAGTCAGTTGTTTCAGCGTCAATTACATCTTTGAGTAATGATTTTGCTTCTTCATCTGAGTAGGGACGCGGATTGAATTTCCATTCATAAGCCATTTTGTTAAATCCTCCTTTAGGTTGAGCGGACCCGGGGCCCGCGTTAAAATTTTTTGTTATAAAATCTATTTTTGGCAAAAGTGCAAGCGATACTGCACCCATGGCAGAAGTCTTAATAAATGTTCTTCTGCTTTTATCTTTCATTAATGAATTATGAAATAAATTATTAAATTTAAAAAATTGAAAAAAAATGCCACCCCTACGGGGTTTGTTTACTTAATCATGATATTATTCTACAATAATCCCACTCCTTCGGAGTTAGAGAATTAAGCAATAATAATTCTGTCAATATTAGACACCAAACGAACTGCCGCAGCCGCATGTCTTCTTGGCAGAAGGATTATTGAAAACAAATCCTTTGCCGGTTAAGCCATCAGTATAATCAACAGTAGTGCCGGTTAAGTAAAGAATACTCTTCCAGTCCACGGCTACTTTTACATTATCATACATTAATGTTTTATCATTATCTTTCAGCTCAGCATCAAAGCCAAGTGTGTATGAAAGCCCTGAGCATCCTCCGCCCTTAACCCCTATTCTTAAAACATAGTCAGCTGGGATAGAGTTTTCTGCCATTATCTTTTTTACTTCATTTACCGCTTTTTCTGTAAGTACAATACCATCTGTTACTTCAGGTGTTGTAAGCTGCGGTGTTACAAGATCTTTTGTTTCTGCCATATTGATTTATATTATATTGTTAAATGCTGCTCTTAAAAATTATGAACCTTGAGATTGCTTCCTTCCTCCCGCTCAGCGGGATTAAGGCGTAGAGCAGGTTAGCTCCCCGCAAAACTATAAAAATTGAATTCTGCAAAATTACGTTATTTAAAGAAAAAATTCATACCTAAATAAAGTGACCA
>JBDTNV010000092.1:0-12315 GCA_039933555.1 Ignavibacteria bacterium | reverse complement strand
TTCAATTTAAGATATGAGAAAAAACAAAAAAGAAGAGCATAGCGCGTACAAAACGCTGCAGATGACTCAGAAGCAGGCGCAGCAGAGAAAGAAGAAAGTTGATCCTTTAAAGATAAGGGGTATAAAGTTCATTGATTATAAGGATACCCGTTTACTTGCAAGGTTTGTTAACGAGCAGGGAAAGATTTTACCTGCAAGAATTACAGGCATCAGCGCAAAGATGCAGAGACAGCTCACTGAATCAATTAAAAGAGCGCGCCAGATAGCATTAATGCCTTACGTAAGCGAAGAATTCAGGCCGTAACAGTTTAGAATTATTTTAGATATTCAAAAAGCTTGTTTCATAAAATGGAACAGGCTTTTTTGTTGACGTCTTTGCCTCACCCCCTGACAGGTGGAGCTGGAGGGGGTAAAGACATATAAGACATCATAATTTCATACCTTATAAATAAAAAATATTTACGTTAATTTGTTGATATGATAAAAAGAAATTGGTTCAAAATAGCAGTATTCCTACTGCTGGGGATTCAGTCACTTTACGCGCAGCAGGAATTTGTCATAGGTGAATTCACAGTACAGAAAATACTGGATGGTGATACATTCCGTTTTGAGGGGCTGGATAAATCAACCCGCCTTATGGGAATTGATACAGAGGAGACGTGGAAAGACGCTGAAGCAGAGATGAAGGTAAATGATATAGCAAGCCACTGGGCGGAAGTTTATGCCAGCCAGAAAGATTCTTCAGGCAAGCCTGCCAAGGTTGACTCCCCTTTCGGCTATTACACATGGCAATGGACCAAAGAGCTGTTTAAGGATGTTGTAAAAGTGCGGCTTGAAGTTGATGATTACAAAAGAGTCATAGATATGTTTAACCGTTACCTAGTGTATATTATAGGCATTAAGGCTGATGGGACAGAATTCAATTACAATATTGAGTGTGTGAAGCAGGGTTACTCGCCTTATTTCAGTAAGTACGGGTATGTTGCAAGGTTCGATAAGGAGTTCAGGACAGCGCAGGAATATGCTCAGAAGAACAAACTGGGCATATGGAGCGGCAAGGAGCTATGTTATCCTGATTACACCGAAAGGCTAGAATGGTGGAATAAACGCGGCGACCAGATAAGGCGCTTTGAAACTCAGTATGCCGGCAAACCGGGTTTCTACAGTATGCTGGATGTAAGTGACTACAAAAAAATGGCCACTCATGTTGGCGATACTGTTACTGTATTCGGGAATATTTCAAGGGTTGTTACTGATAACAATCCCCGCCTCGCCAAAATTGAAATAAACGATGATGATACAATTGATCTTGTTTTCTTTAAGAAACATTTTGACCTGATCGATGAGTTAAAGCTGAATAATCCGAAAGGATACTACCTTTATGTAAAGGGTCAATTGACAGAATACAAAGGGAAGAAACAGATTATTATTGACGATAAAAGCCAGGTGTGGGAAGAATGATCTTAACCTCACCCCCAGCCCACCCGACTGACGGTGCAGTTCTCCCAGGGGGAGAGGGGAGAAAATTTTTAATCTAATTTATGTTTATAGATACACATGCACATTTAAATTATCCTGATATTTTAAAGAACATCGATGATGTTCTTAGCAGGGCTTCGGATTCAGGTGTAACTCAAATTATTATTCCGGCTACAACTTACCATACTTCACTTGAAATTGTTGAGCTTGTTCAAAAGTATGAGATGCTTTATGCTGCTATTGGTATACATCCCACTGAGCTTAAGGATTTTGAAGAATCACATTTACCCTTAATTGAAGAACTAGCAAAAGAAGAGAAAGTTGTTGCAATCGGTGAAATAGGACTTGACTACTATTGGGAGCCATATGACAAGGAATTACAGACTTTGGTTATTCGCGAGCAGTTCCAAATTGCAAAGAGGTGCAGCCTTCCGGTGATTATACATAACAGGAATTCAACCGGTGACTTGATGAACATTGTAAGGGAAGAATATGATGGCGGAAAACTAAAAGGGCAGTTTCATTCATTCAGCGCGGGAATTGAAGAAGCAAAGGAATGTGTAAAAATGGGATTCTATATTTCATTTACAGGGAATATAACATATAAGCCAAATGCAGGAACTTTAATAACATATGAGATCGTGAAAAACACAGATACATCACATCTGCTGCTTGAAACTGATACGCCTTACCTGCCACCTGTTCCCTACCGCGGCAAGCAGAATGAGCCTTCATACATCAAGTATACTGCAGAAAAATTAGCGGAATTAAAGGGTATTTCAGTGAAAGAATTTGGTAGGATTACGTCAGAAAATGCAAGAAGATTGTACGGGATATGAGAGTTATCACGTAGTCGCAACCTTCAGGTAGCGCTACAATAACGCAGCCTGAAGGCTGCGACTACCTGTCTACCGCGGCAAGCAGAATGAGCCCTCATACATCAAATATACTGCAGAAAAATTAGCGGAATTAAAGGGTATTTCAGTGAAAGAATTTGGTGAGATTACGTCAGAAAATGCAAGAAGATTGTACGTCATATGAGGGTTATCTCGTAGTCGCAACCTTCAGGTTGCGCTATAATTAACGCAGCCTGAAGGCTACGACTACTACGCGGGAATGACAGAGCAATCCTTTAATCGTAATTAAATAAACTTAACCGAAAAATAATATATTTAACCTGTAATTAATATTTCCTTAACCAAAAAAAGTTAATTTGATGTATTCACTACACGAGGAAAATGGAATACAAGGAATTTTTGAAGCAGCCGGAAATTGAAAGTAAATTTCAGTCAATGCTAACGGAACAGAAGGAATATTATTTGACGAAGAGGTATATCCAGGATTTTGATAAAGTGCACCGCGAACTTATGAGCATTAAGATGGCATTCTTAGCTACTGACCTTTACTTTACAAACATCCACAAAACAAATAACGAAAAATAAAAAAGCCCGGTGTTTGCCGGGCTTTTGAAAAAAATTAGATTCTATTAATGGGCGTGAAAGAAGTAATTATAACCCTTAACATTTATTTTTACCTCAAATGACATTCTGTATGTACCGCCAACAATAGTTGCCTCTCTTGGAATTAAAATTCCATAAACATTTCTGCCGATAAAGTTCGCAGATTTACCTTTCAGCCAGAAAGAATATACAGGCCTTAGATCAGAAGTGCTCATTGGAGCATTAAAATAACCCCATGCTCCGCCGCCGTATGTATCATCTGCAGTAAAATCAAGGTCAGGTAAAATAGTATCTCTGTTAACAGGTATAATTGTTATAGTATCAAACTCAGCCTGTGTCATTGATGCATATATTCTGTTAAAACGTGTCTGGAATCCCTGAACACGGGAATACAAATCTATCAAATCACCTGAACGTAAAATATAGTTTACATTTGGTACAGTATCAATAGTATTAAGGTTTGCATCTTTTGTAGAACTATCTCTTTCAACAGTAGTTCCGGCATACAGGTTAATACTGTTCATTACATTACCTATACCATCAACGACTCCAATACTATCAAAATGAACAACTCCTGAGTCGGATTGAACTGCTGTCACATTACCTGAATCATCACAACCATTCAATATTGAAAAGCTTATACTTATTATTGCTAATAATGCCAATAAATATTTAAATTTTGTCAAAAAACGCATATTTTCTCCTTTAATTAGTTTTCTCTGATTCCTTTTAAATAATTAGCAAAATAATGATTTATAGCTCAAACTTCAATCCTGTATATATGTTAATTGTAGAAGTTGTGATTTTCTTCACAGTTTCGTTATTTCCGAGATTATTAAGTCCGCCATACTCATAATTACTTCCAAGCAGCACACCCATATACTTATTGAACATATAGGCAAACTGAAGCTCGGCAGTCAAGCCAAAATCGAAGTTCTTTACTTTATAAGCCGGGTTAACATCCTGTGACATAAGTAAACCGAAATAAGGACCAAAGTTGCCTTCAACTCTTACTTTCTGCCCGACGTTAAAATCAAAATTCACAAGTAACGGAATATTGAAATAGTTGAGATTGGTCTTATCTCCGGATTCACTTTTGAATCCTTTGTTACCGAACATAAAACCGGTAGTGAAACCAAATCCAAGGAAATTCATTGAAAGTGTAGCCCCTGCAATGGGTCCGACCTTAGAAGATGTAGTATTGATCTGCCCTGTTGTATCAGGTTTATTCAGTTCGAAAGTCGCGTTTGAAATGCCAACACCTACTTTTATATCAGCATCCAGACTGAAGAGCGCATTTCGTTTTGCAAGAAGTTTTTTTACTTCCTTAAAATATGGCTTTGACCTGTAATCATTTTTATCACCGGCAAATGAACTTCCGGAAATAAAACACATCATTACAAGTAAAATGACTGCCTGTTTGTAAAAAGTTTTTATTTTCATTTTCTCCCTTAGAATGTTATTAAAAAACTATAGATATTACTATTACTTATTTTTTGGCGTACTCTTCGTATGTTGAAGTATGGTCAGTATCGTACTCCATCAGCCTCCGGTAAATTGATTTATCGTAATAATCAACCAGTGTAGTCGCAATTTCGAGGTATTTAGAATCAAAGAACAGCTTGATCACAAAGGAACGCACTTCGGTTTTTTTGATCTTTCCGATTATTTCAAGAGCAGACGCAATTCTTTCCAGTGACTGCTTCTTGTTATACTGCAGCGAGTCAATGCCTGCAAAATGATAGGTCCACAATGCCTTCCTGAAATTATCGTATTTGGAATTCAGTAACTCGGCCGGGTACACGCTTCTTGACTGTTTTAAGCTTGAATTATCAACCCACCCTTTGCCGTCACTGTTGGCAATTGCAAGGTTAACTATATTCTGCGCTTTCTGAAACCGCACTGTACCCAATGATGGCTCCCAGGAATCATCATCAGAGCCTATTATCATATAGGCATAATAGTCAAGAAAGCTGGTAAGATTATTATATTTCTGGTCATCATGATAAAAGCTCTGTCCTTTTACATAATTAAAACCCCAGTTCTCATCCTTTATCCTGAAGAGAGTTGTATATGTTTCGGTCTTATATACATTCCGCTGAACACCAACTACCAGTTGCGCTTCATAGCTATCAACCCCTGTTGCAGTACGGAAGAAAAATGAAAAATTACATTTGATCTTGTATGGCTTTCCTCTAAGGTCATTGACAATATTCTCATCACTGAACCGCGTTTTGTTCAGGTAATTCTGAACATCAATCTTGAAGTTAGAAAGCCTGTCCCTGATATCAATATTAATTGCAGATACATCCACATCAACAGTAGCATCAAGCTCCTGTGCTGCAAGCGGAGTAAAGTAAGACTGGGTTAAGAAAAATGCAAACAGTATGCATATTTTCTTCGATATTTTTTGCATTTTCGACAAATAATTCATATTTTTACAATTCAAGTTAATCAAAGAAGCTAATATAATCAATCCATGCTGTTTTAACGGTTATTTTAGTAAATATTATAATAAATGAAGATAAGCTCAAAATTTATAATTGTTTTAATTCTTGTTTTGTTCCGCAATTCTTTCGCTCAATTCGAGCTGATTGATGTTGGCGCAAAGCCAATATCTTTGGGCGGTGCGTTTACTTCACTTGCAAATAATTCAAATGCCGTTTATTATAATCCCGCCGGAATTTCACAGATGCAGTTCAGGGAAGTTTCGATATTTTATTCACCTGCCCCGTTTGGCCTGAAAGAGCTTGCCAACGGTTCGGTTAATTATGTTGAGCCTACTAAGTTTGGCGCGTTCGGACTCTCAGCAAAGACGTATGGATTTGACCTTTACAAAGAAATTACGGTGACTGCAACTTACTCCAACAATTATAAGAAGAAAATTTACTACGGCGCGAATGTTAATTTTTATAATCTCAAAATTCAGAACTACGGTTCAGCTTCTACATTCGGGATTGATATCGGCGGGCTTGCATACTTAACGGATTTTTTGCGATGGGGATTTGCCGCTTTCAATCTAAACCGCCCCAAAATTGGCACACAGGATGATAAGCTGCCGCAGGTTTACAGAACAGGGATTTCAATACAGCCAAGAAACGATATTAACTTTGTGCTTGATGTGGAAAAAGATACAAGGTACACTACATCGGTAAAAGCAGGAATTGAATATTCAGTATTTGACATGATCGATCTAAGAGCGGGAATCGGTACCGAACCAACAAGATTTTCAGGCGGAGTTGGGCTATACTATTCCATATTTGAAATTGATTACGGGTTTTACAATCACCAGGATTTAGGGTTAACACACCAGGGAACAATAACAATTAATTTTGGCGGTACAAAAGGCAGGAAGATAATGAAGGATTCGCTGAAAGATGCTTTTAAAAAGAAGAAGTAAAAAGAGTTGTAAAGTTATAAAGTTGTAAAGTTGAAAAATAAATAGTTGAGTTTTTTAACCTAAAATTTCCAGACTATCACCCTCATAATCCATAATAATTTTTCTAAGTTCCTCGGGCAGGCGTTCCGGTTTATTAGTCTCAGCATTCAGGTTAACCTGCACAGATTTTTGCGTTATCAATAGCCTTCCTGTTTCAGTATGGAATATCAAATGTTCAAAGCAAAAGCTTGAATTTTTTATGTATGAAATGCGGGTATAGATATCAAGCATATCATCAACTGTCGCGGGTGATTCATAGTTAATTTCATTTCTCTTAACATTTATCTTCACGCCGTCATCAAATATTCCGGTTGGCAGCAGTTGGATGCCGAGATTACGGACATACTCAACCCTGCCAATTTCGCAATACTCAAGGTAAATTGCATTATGCACTATCCCCTGTGAATCAACCTGGAAGTTGCGCACACGAAGCTGGAATTTTTGTTTATATTTAGATTTATCGAGTTCCATGAAAGTTAATAAAGCTTTTGTTGCAGCGGACTTCAGGCTCAGAAATATTCACACAATACGCAACCTGAAGGTTGCGGCTACTTTTATATTATTTTGAAAATCTCTATTGTCTGTTCGGTTTGTTCAGCGCTAACATCCAGATGGAATACTGCCCGCATTTTGTCTAATCCGTCATTGGAGATTAGCAGCCCTTTTTCCTTAAGCTGTTCAACAATTTTCGATGCGTCCTTTTTCGTTTTAAAAATTACAATATTCGTCTGCACTGAATCAAGATCCATATCAATCCATGATAATTTTGCTAAATCCTCAGCAAAATGCCTTGCGTTCTTATGGTCATCCTTAAGTCTCGTGATATTATTATCGAGAGCGTAAATAGCCCCTGCTGCAATAATGCCAGCCTGACGCATTCCCCCGCCAAGTATTTTGCGGAACTTATGGGCTCGTGTGATAAAATCTACCTCACCGCATAGCATTGAGCCAATTGGCGCGCCGAGACCTTTTGAGAAGCAAAAAGTTATTGAATCTACCTGAGATGCATATTCTTTTACGCTAACACCTGACTCAACCGATGCGTTAAATATCCTCGCTCCATCTAGATGCAGCTTTAAATTATTCTCTTTTGCAACTGCGCTGATTTTTTTTATTTCTTCTAAAGGGTAAATTGTGCCTCCTGCGCGGTTATGGGTATTTTCGATACAAACCAGCGATGTTTTTGGGTAGTGATACCAATCGGGCCTGATATTATTTTTTACATCTTCAGGTGACATGAATCCCCTGCTGCCTTTTATGGGCATTACCTGCACACCCGAAATAAATGAAGGTCCGGCAATTTCATATTTAACTATGTGTGAATCCCATTCAGCAATTATCTCCTCGGCGGGATTTGTATGGCATTTAATTGCGAGCTGGTTGCCCATGCACCCAGATGTAACAAAAAGAGCCGCCGGTTTACCGGTCAGCTCTTCACATTTTTCCTGAAGCTTAATTACAGTTGTATCATCGCCCCATACATCATCGCCAACTTCGGCATAAGCCATTGCTTCGCGCATGGCTTTAGAAGGTCTGGTTACTGTATCGGAACGGAGATCAATCAAAATTTTTTAAATTTAGTTTCTATATAAGGAAGCATATGATTAAGAAAATATGATAATTCAGATAAATGCTTCTTTGTATAATCCTTAGTTAAAATGAGAATATTTTCAAAGAGATCGAAATCTTTATTTTCAAATAATTGTGAAAGTATTTTTTTATTACATATAATAAAAATGCATATCATTTCAGTTCTTAGGACACAGGCATCATAATACATTTCATTTTCATTAAGACTATCCATATTATAGTTAACGGTATAATCATGTAGTATTCTCAAATTTTCTTTGAGACCGAACAATAACTTTTCGTTTATTAATTTATCCATTTTCATATCAGGACTAAAGTCCTTTTATGGTTTTTCATTAATCCCCGACCTAAAGGTCGGGGCTATTACATAATAATTTAATAAATTCCCGGATAAGCCTCATCTGAGACGAGCAAGCGGGAATGACAGAAAAAATCTTATTCCGCAACTTCATCATCATCGCCGACAACGCTGGCTACTGCTGATATTGTATCGCCTTCATGAAGCTTTATGAGCCTTACGCCCTGTGTATTTCTTCCCATCACTCTTATTTCGCCAAGGTTCTGCCTTATCATAATTCCTTTTGTAGTAATTATCATCAGGTCATCGTTATCAACAACTTCTCTTATCGATATAACTGAACCGTTCTTATCGCTTGATTTCATTGTGATAACACCTTTACCGCCGCGGCGTGTCATCCTGTAATCCTGCAGGTCACTGCGTTTGCCGTAACCTTTATCAGTTACCACTAGAATTGATGTTCCGGCACGTTTTACTGCAACGAGTCCGACAACAAAATCCTTTTTATCAAGTTTTATTGCTCTTACGCCTGCTGCAGTTCTGCCCATTGAGCGTATATCGCTTTCATTGAACCTGATAGCCATACCGCCATGAGTACCGATCAGGATTTCCTGCTTGCCGTTGGTGAGCTGTACATCGATGAGTGAATCTTCTTTGCCGAGGCTGATAGCAATTATTCCGCCTTTGCGTGTATTTTCAAAGCTCGCTAGATCGGTTTTCTTCATGGTACCCTGTTTGGTTACCATGGTAATGAACATATTTTCGTCAAAATCCTTAACATTCAGTATCGCTGTAATTTCTTCTTCCTTGGTCTTACCAATATAGTTTGCAACTGAGTATCCTTTAGCGGTTCTGGATGCTTCCTGAATTTCATGTACTTTCAGCATGTAGCATTTACCTGCATCGGTAAAGAACATGAGATGATTATGCGTAGAAGCCACAAACATATGCTCAATGAAATCATCTTCACGTGTAGTTGCGCCGATTATGCCTTTGCCGCCTCTTGACTGCCTGCGGTAACCGCTCACCGGTGTACGTTTGATATAGCCGCTGTGACTTATAGTAATTACAACGTCCTCTTCTTTGATGAATTCTTTTATGAACTCTTCATCGCTTATCTTTACAGCGTTCATGACTATTTCAGTACGTCTCTCATCACCATACGTTTCTTTGAGATGTTTTAGTTCATCGGTTAATATTTCGCGTCTTAGCGCATCGCTGGCAAGAATCCTTTTTAATCTTTCAATAGTTTTAATAAGGTCTTTATATTCTTCTTCAATTTTTTTGCGTTCAAGTCCGGTTAACCGCTGAAGCCTCATTTCAAGGATTGCCTTTGACTGTATTTCGGAAAGCTTGAATCTTTTCATCAATCTTTCCTGCGCAGTCGGTACATCCTTTGATTTCTTAATAACTTCGATAACTTCATCAATGTTATCAAGGGCTATCATGTAACCTTCTAATATATGCGCGCGTTTTTCAGCCGCATCAAGATCGAACTTTGTGCGCCTGATAATTACAGTAAGCCTGTGTTTGATGAAGTTGCTCATCATATCCTTTAAGGTAAGAACTCCCGGGATACCATCAACCAGCGCCAGCAGTATAACGCCAAATGTGACCTGCATTTGTGTATGCTTGAAGAGGTTGTTAAGTATAACATTTGCGGCGCCCCCTCGTTTTACTTCAATTACAACACGCAAGCCGTCTTTATCTGACTCATCCCTTACGTCTGAGATATCTTCAATTTTTTTATCACGCACTAAGTACGCAATATTTTCAATCAGGTTTGCTTTATTGACCTGGTAAGGAAGCTCAGATACTATAATTGTTTCTCTATCGCCTTTGCCAACTTCTATCCTTGCCTTTGCTCGGATAATAATTTTACCCCTGCCTGTTGTATAAGCAGATTTAACACCTTCAAATCCCCATATAATACCACCGGTCGGGAAATCAGGAGCCTTGATATATTTCATTATTTTCTCAACAGGTAAATCAGAATCTTTTATGAGCGCAACAAGCCCGTCAACAACTTCATTCAGGTTATGAGGCGGTATGTTTGTTGCCATACCGACTGCAATACCACTGGAGCCGTTTACAAGAAGGTTTGGGAGGATTGTAGGCAGAACCGAAGGTTCCCTTGTAGTATCGTCGTAATTGGGAATAAAATCTACAGTGTTCTTATCCAGATCGGCGAGAATATTTGTTGAAATTTGCGCAAGTCTTACTTCAGTGTAACGCATAGCAGCAGGTGAATCTCCATCAACAGAGCCAAAATTTCCCTGGCCGTCAACAAGCGGGTACCTCAGTGAAAAATCCTGCACCATACGTACAATTGTATCGTAAACCGCTTTATCTCCGTGTGGATGGTATTTACCGAGAACATCACCTACTACCCTTGCGGATTTCTTATAAGTACGGTTAGGCTGAAGCCCCAGCTCATTCATACCATAAAGCACTCTGCGGTGAACGGGCTTTAATCCGTCTCTTACGTCAGGTAATGCGCGTGCTACAATTACGCTCATCGAGTAATCAAGGTAAGAGTTCTGCATTTCCTGTTCAATATTAACAGGTATTATTTTTTCGTTAGCCATCTATAAAATTTATTGGGTTAATTTTCTAAAATTTTAAATCTGTATTACTTATCCGATGACTTTGAGTCATCGGACGAGAATAAAGATATTTATTCAACGGACTTTAAGCCCTGCATTGCTCTTAAGAATCCGATTTGTCCTGTATGATAACAATCATGGTAAATCAACTGCCTGAAGAATACTATCTTTTCTTCTGTCGATGTCATCAGTTCATCGCCAAGTTTTTCGGCCGAACTGATACAATCCTGATTAAGCTTTTTAAGCCTAGATATCTCTTCGTTCCATGTTTCTTCTGTCTGAACCTCAGGCATCGGGCCCCAGTTATCTTCATTTGCGCTTAACTTCACATCTTCGTTTAAATATGTAAGAGCCCAGTGTTTCCAGTATGATATATGTCTTACTAATTGCCAGATTCCGTGTCTACCGGGAGTAGGTTTATAAAGAGCCTCTTCCATCGATAAACCTTCAATCTGCCTTAAGAGACTTGCCTGCCTGAAGTTTTTTTCCATTGTAAACTGCTTCAGATCATTTACATATGCTGCCCCGGGATTCATAATTTCGGCTCCCATTATGGATGAATTTTCATAAAATTGATGTCTGAAACCAGACCGGAATTTACTGTAATATTATTAAAAATAACCAGAATTTAGCATTAATTCAATTCTGAAATGAATGCAGGGATAACATTATTCAGATTTTTAGAAGCCAATCCTGCAGTAATTAAAACATCCTCATGGGTAGCAACTGATATGGAGTTTTCCTTCAGAATATTCGTAATAATTGATACTCCGATCACATTTATTCCGTAATGATTCGCATTGTTAACTTCAGGCACTGTTGACATTCCTGCGGCATCAAGTCCAATTTTTTTTTGGAATCGTATTTCGGCTTTGGTTTCGTATGTCGGGCCGCTGTAACAGCCATAAGTTCCTTCCTGCAGCCTTACCTGCGCTTTCCTGCATGCAGCCCTGAATTTTTCCTGAAGAACTTTGCTATAAGTATTTGCCGAAGGCAGCTTAGGAAGCTTATCAATAAAATCTATATGTGACGTGATAAGCATAAAGTCTCCCTCACAGAAATTTTCATTTAGGCCGCCTGCCGCATTTGTAATAAGCAGGTTTTTAACACCAAGCTCTTTAGCAGTTTTAATATTTGATGTAATTTCTTCAGAGGTATATCCTTCATAAAAGTGTTTTCTGCCTTTAAATACTAATACATCAGCCCCGGCAATTTTGCATTCATAAATTAGCTTATGGTGTACACCCTTTGTTTCTTCAAAAATTACATTTTTTTCAGTAATTATATCATCGCTTAAGTCAACCCCTGAGCCCAGGATCAGACCCAATGCTATATTTTTATTTTTTATCAATTTACAGGTGATAATTCTTTTTATATTTCAAAATAATTTTATTTTTTGCAAATTTACACGTGAAAATACGGTATATTTTGATGAAAATTTAG
>JBDTNV010000091.1:0-12446 GCA_039933555.1 Ignavibacteria bacterium | reverse complement strand
CTAAGTTTTGTAACTTAGCGCGGTTCCCTGGGAAATGCGGAGCATTTGATAGGTCTACCAATCCCGCCAAAAATATTTCGTACCGCCAAACGACTTCCTTCGCAGTTGACGCTGCTCTTTAAGTCAAGGACCCTCACCGTTAAAATGTTGCCAATACCAGGTTTTGTAACTTAGTGCGCCTGACTTGGAACTGCGAAGCAGTTGAAAGTTCTACCAATTCCGCCATGGCGGCAAATACTACTTGTTAATAAATGTCCTTAAAAACTTCCTTTGAGAAGTAACTTTCAATTCTTTTTCTCTTCTGAATGCAGAAGCTCTATCCGGCACTTCTTCAATATATATAATCCTGTATGGAAGGTATTTCCTCGTTGAGATCACTCTGCCTGAACAATGCTGTTTATATCTTTTTTCAATATTGCCTGTCTGACCTATATACAATCTATCATGAATATCGGAATATAGACAATAAACGATGAATTTACTCATTTATGTGAAAATAATGAAAATTTAAGAACACAATTATAATAATTTTAAAAAATACTTAAAATGAAATAAAATACCACAAATATTAGGGCTGCTGAGGTAATAATTGCAGTTTGACTGTTTGTGTAACATTTCCTCAGAATTAATGATGCATAGTTTACAGGCTCAACCAATTCAGGAAGAACTACCGATATAAAAAATTCCTCCCCTTTATTGATATAAACGGAAAGAATGTACAAATATGTTAAGAGTAATCCTGTACCACGGGTGATTGGTGCAAAAAAGTATTTTCGGGAAGCTTCAATGACGTTTTTCAATACTTCAGGCAAAGGTAATTTAGCTTTCAGCTTACCGATAACTCTAAATGTTAATTCTCTGAGTGCAGCCGAAATCAATAATACAGAAGTTACCAAAATAAATAGGTAAACAATTATTGCGAATATATAATACAGCTCGGTATATATAAATAATTCACTCAACTTGTTTTACCTCATCAAACAGATTTGATCTATATGCTTTGTAGTGCTTAATCATTAAAATTATTCCCGCAAGGATATTCAGCGCGCAAACAGCCGTGACCAGATAAATTGTTATTTGTCCTTCAGGATTGAAATTCCAATAACCAGAAAATGCTGAAATGTTTAAGATTGAAGCGGCAAAGAGTATTACAAGTCCGGTAATGACCTTCACAGCTTCTCTTGCTGTGAGCAATATGTACAGCCCGATGCAAAACATTGCTGCGCTGATGAAAATGAAATGATTGATCCCTGTTTCCATTAACTCGTAGTATCAGAAGTTTTGTAAATCCGTATTAATACCGGAATAATAGTTGACGTTACAAGCGAAATAGCAATAAAAAAGGGTAAGTATTTTGTGAGTATCATCCCAAATGTATTTAGGCTGTATTCAATATCAGCCATCGGCCATCTAGTATTGCCAAAAAGGCTTGTCAGTAATGCAGTCAATAAGCTGATAACTAAAAGCGAAAATATATTAATTTTTGCAAATGTTCCGGTATCAACAGTTAAGAGTTTAATGACCTTATCTTCGAGTATGTAAGAAATTAAAAATGTTATTAATATGAGTAATGTAAATATTAACGCCAGCAATTGGGAATTTGTCATAATCAGCAATCCGCAAATGCCGGGAGTAAAAATTGCTAAACTCTTTAATGTGCTCTTTACGCCTGCACTGAATGCAATATACAATACAGAAAGAATAGTAATCGCCGCAAATATGTAAATTATTATATCGTGCAATTATTTTTTTGTTATTCTGTTTAGAATAATTAATTCAATGTATGTTCTTTTAAGACATAATATGTAGCCTTTAGCTGGGGTGGATTTGTCCGGTTTGCACCCCATTTTACAATGCCCACATCTTTTTTGAACCACATCTCGAAGCTGAATGTAAATCCATCTGTCATCATAATATAATAACAGTCATTATAAGTACCGTCTTCTGTTGCTATTGTTTGATTACCGCTGTTAACTGTGCCATTAAAAACTCCAAAGCTCCACTTGTAACTAATTTTAAAATCATTGGGCTTCGGAATAAACACTCCGCTTGTGCCCATGTAATTGCTGATCTCTATTTCACCATTTGATTTAACTGTGAGCGATCGTTCTTCGTTATCTTTAGTGAGGTAGGGGAATGAGCTGACTTTTAACTGAATTCCGCCATCGACTTTTTTAACATCCTTGGCCTGCACAGTGAATAACTCGGTTTCATCTCTTGGCCCCTCATTTATATAGACCCACTTGTTACTCTCTTTTAAAGGGAAGTAGTTATTGAAATTATCACTACCTGAGTTTTGCTTTTCATTAATTTTCGTTTTTGTATCGCTTGAATTGCAGCTAAATGCCGAGAGTAATGAAAATAATGAAATCAGTAATAATATGAATTTAATCTTTTGCATTTTCCCCGCCTGTGTTTTTCTTTGGTTCAATATTTTTCTTTGGATGGGTATTCTTTCTGGTTTTTGTACTTTTTCTTCCGGTAGTTTTTTTTCGGCCCTGAGTTTGTTTCTTCATTTCTGAGCTTTCAATTTCATTTTTCTTGGCTTCTTCGGGTTTTGATGTTTCTTCAGGCTTTTGCAGTTCTTCAGGATGTTTTGGTAATATATTGTCAGTGATTGTATTGGTGGTTTCTTCTACAATTACTTGTACTGCAGTTACTTGCTCTGTAGTTACTTCTTTTAAAATGATCTTTTCTGCCGTGATCTTTTGCGGAGTTACTGTAAGCGGTGCAATTTTTTTGAACTGAAACTTAGTAATAGTTCTTAATATAGTAGAAATAAACGGTGCTATCACTATGAAGAAGAGGGATAAATATAGAAAATAACCGCTCCAACCTGCAGAATGATAAAATTTCAAGAGGTAATGGCTGAGGATTGATTCCAGAAAAAAAAAGCTTATAACTGTTATTCCGGCTGCAGTTAAAAGCAAATATCGAAGGTTTATTACGCGGAACACTTGAGGTGAAATAAATGTAAGCGTCAATAAGATCAACGATGAAAAAACCAATATTACCTGCAGTATTACATTCGTTTCTAACATTTCTATAAATTAAGCTTTTATATCTGTAAAATTAGCTAAAAATAAATAAAAAAGACAGGTTTTAGGCCTGTCTTTAAAAAGTAATTTGCAGAATATTTTAGCTAACTACAGGCTGAAGCTGTGCATCAAGTTTCTGTGCCATTGCCTGTTTTGGAACAGCGCCGATTATCTGGTCAACAATTTTACCATCTTTGAAAATTAATAATGTCGGAATACTTCTTATACCGTATGTTACAGAAATATTTGGATTATTATCAACATCAACTTTACCAACTTTAACTTTACCCTGGTATTCGCCTGCAAGCTCTTCTACGAACGGAGCGATCATTTTACATGGCCCGCACCATACTGCCCAAAAATCAACTAATACCGGAACATTGGATTTCAGTACTTCCTGGTCAAAATTAGCATCTGTGAATTCAATAGCGTTCATTTTCTCTCCTTTGTGAAATGTATTTGTATATATAAAATTTTTACCTTACTGCAATATAATATTATCTTTACCGAAAATCTCTGTTAAAACTTTTTCAGTGTATTTATCATAATGGATTTTTACGTTTTCAAGTTCCATTTTGCTTTCCTTATGTCCGTTCTTCAGATGTATGATTACTGCCGATTCGCCTTCATTTGTGGCTAAAACACTCTTAATTTGGAACAATTTGGCTGCGTCGAAGCTGTTTGAGTCTATCCTTATCATGATCTTTACAGGCTGCCTGTCTTCTAAGGCTGCCTTGTGCAAAGGCTTGATTTCATCCACAATTAGTTTTATTGAATTGCCGTTTTCTTCTGCTTTGCCAATAATTGTAACTATTGAATCATTCACAAGTATTTCGCTGTATTGCTCGTATGTCTTAGGGAATACAACACACTCACCCTGACCCGTAAAATCTTCAAGTGTAAATACCCCGAATCGATTTCCTTTCTTGCTCATCTTCACCTTCATATCCGTGATGATACCGCACATCCTCACTCTCTGCAGGCTGTTAAAATCAATTTCTTCAGTATCAACATCCTGCACATCACCGAATTTGAACGGGTTAAGCTTATTTATTTCATGCTCAAAATCGCTTAAGGGGTGAGCGCTTACATATAAGCCAAGAACTGATTTTTCAAATGAAAGCTTTTCTTTATCTGACCAGTCTTTGTAATCTGCGCTGAGCTGTGAAAATATTACATCTTTCACACCGGTTTTTGATTTTTCTGTACCAAACAGGCTTGATTGACCCCTGCTCTCGCTCTTTTTCTGGCTGTAACGATGAATTGCAGCTTCATAATAATCATACAGCTTCTTGCGGACAGGCTCCATTTTATCAAAGGCCCCCGCAAAAATAAGAGATTCCAGGGATTTTTTATTTACTACCCTTGGGTCTATCCTTGAACAGAAATCAACAAAGCTCTCAAACGGACCGTGTTCAGTTCTTTCCTTTATGATATTATCAACAGCGGTTTTTCCAACATTCTTAATCGCGGTCAATCCGAAGAGAATCTGATTTTCAACATTCGGATTTATCGTGAACTCCGAAAAACATTCATTGATATCAGGCAGGCTGAGAGAAATTTTCATTCTCTTGCACTCGTTTATAAGCAATACCATCTCATCCATATCACCATGGCGGCAGTTAAGCTGTGATGTCATAAACTCATGGGGATAGTGTGTTTTTAGATATGCCGTGTAATATGCAAGAACCGAATATGCTACACTGTGTGATTTATTAAAACCGTAATCAGCGAATTTTAAAATTAACTTAAATATTTCTTTTGCGACTTTCTTGTTATATCCTTTTTCAGCAGCCCCTTTAATAAATTCTTCTTCCTGTTCCTTCATCAGCTTTTCATCTTTTTTACCCATCGCGCGCCTCACAAGATCCGCTTTTGCAAGCGTATAACCCGCGATCTCTCTCACAAGCTGCATTACCTGTTCCTGGTAAACAATAACTCCGTACGTTTCATTTAGCACACGCTCCATATCGGGATGGAGATATGTAACTTCCTTCCTCCCGTGCTTTCTATCTATGAATTCAGGGATCAGGTCCATGGGCCCGGGTCTGTAAAGAGCATTCATAGCCGCAAGGTCGTTTATGTCTTTTGGTTTTAGCTTGGCAAGATATTCCCGCATCTTGGGTTTTGAGAACTGGAAAATCCCGATAGTATGTCCGTTTGCGAACATTTCATAAGTCTTAGTGTCATCAAGCGAAAGCTTATCAAGGTCAATAAATACATCATGCCGCACTTTGATCAGATCAACTGCCTGCTGAAGAATTTTTAATTCCTTAAGCCCCAGGAAATCCATTTTTATCAACCCGGCTTCTTCAAGCATCTTCATGTCATACTGTGTCATGAACTGGTTATCTGATTGCGGCGCTTTTGCAATTGGTACAAAATCAGAAATATCCGAGGGCGCAATTACAACGCCTGATGCATGCATGCTCACATTCTTGTTCAGGTTTTCAAGTACTATTGCATAATCCAATAACTTTTTACGTTCCTTAGCCTGGTCAAAATACTGTTTGAATTCCGGGATATCATTATAACAATCGGTCAGTGATTTTATCTTACCGAAGATCGAAGGGACATGCTTTGTAATTTCATTGATTGTATCAAAAGGATAATTGAGTACTCTGCCTACATCCTTCAATACAGCTTTGGTCTTAAGTTTGTTGAATGTTACTATCTGCGATACCGAATTTGCGCCGTATTTCTGGCGGGAGTATTCTATTACCTCATCGCGTTTATCATCCTGGAAATCAATATCAATATCCGGCATTGAAACACGCTCCGGGTTCAAAAATCTTTCAAAAAGCAAATTATAATCAAGCGGGTTTACATTTGTGATACCCAGCGCATAACATACCAATGAGCCGGCCGCACTTCCTCTGCCAGGACCCACATATATTCCTTTACGTTTTGAGTGATTAACAAAGTCAGCAACGATCAGGAAGTAGCCTGAGAACTTCATGGTTGTAATGACATCCAGCTCCACATTAAGCCTGTCAATTTCAACCTGAGTAACCGTCTTAACTTTTTCCTTTAACCCCTCATGAGAAAGCAGCCTGAAATATTCATCGAGTGATTTTGCGCCTGATTCTTTCGGAATAGGGAAGTCAGGCATATGATATACACCCTTAGGCAATTCCAGGTTACACTTATCAGCTACTTCAAGGGTTGATTGTATCGCTTCAGGAAAATCCTTGAACACCTTGCACATTTCCTCTGCTGATTTAAAGTAAACCTGGTCGGTTTCATATCTTAATTCCTTTTCAAGGTTTTTACCTTCCTTGTCTTTGGATAGGTCAGTGCTTATATACAGATATAAGTTATGGGGAATGTGATGCTCATACTTAATATAGTGAATATCATTTGTCGCAATGGTTTTGAGACCAAGCTCTTTAGCAAGCTTCGGCACATGCTCGCGTATCTTTGCTTCAATTTCCATCCCGTGGTTTTGCATCTCAAGGTAAAAATCCTCGGGTCCGAATATATCTTTATAAATTTCTGCGGCTTCCTTGGCTGCTGCAAAATTGCCCGTAGCAATGTGTGAAGAAACCACTCCGCCAGCGCATGCCGATAGGCACACAAGCCCTTCGCTGTAATGTTTTAAAATTTCGGAATCGATCCTGGGTTTATAATAAAACCCCTCGGTATGTCCGATTGAGCAAAGTTTAACCAGATTCTGGTACCCTTTATAATCCTTGGCAAGGAGAACCATGTGATTGTAGTTCGATTTCCTGCCTGAGCCTTTTCCGCCTGTCTTAGCTGATTTATCCTTACCAAGCATGGTATCGGCAGATTCTTCTCCCTTGGTGCCTTTTTCAAACCGTGAGCCTTTTGTTACTATATATACTTCGCATCCTATAATAGGTTTAATGCCTTCTTTTTGCGCCTTTTTGTAGAATTCCATTGAGCCGTACATGACCCCGTGGTCAGTAAGCGCGATAGCCGGCATATTATGCTCTTTTGCAGCGTATACCAATCCTTCAATGGTGCATATTGCATCAAGCAGTGAGTAGTGTGAATGGTTATGTAGGTGTATGAACTTTGACAAACAGATAGTCATTCCCGCGAATGCGGGAATCCATTAATGTTATTTTATCTTACTCCCTCCAAAGGAGACCTTTGGACAAACTCATCCTCGCGAATGCGGGGATCGGGAATGTAATTAGCTATTTTGTGAATTGATTGCAAATATACAAAAATAATTTTTAGCTTATCATAACATTAATATTCCTATTATATAATTTCCATTGAATATAATATTTTCAATGACTTAATTGCATAGTTATTCTTAACTTTAAAAATAAGAATTTATGGCTAACGATACAGTAGTATCCAACAAAATGCCTAAAGGCATTCCCTACATTATAGGTAATGAGCTTGCCGAGCGTTTCAGCTATTATGGAATGAAAACCATCCTCGTCGTATTCATGACGCAGTATATCATGAACCGTTCAGGGCAGGTCGAACCTATGACAGATGCCGATGCCACCACATGGTATCATTACTTTTCAATGGCAAACTATTTTTTCCCTATTCTCGGTGCAATTCTCTCAGATGTTCTCTGGGGAAAATATAAAACGATAATAACACTATCCATTGTATATGTACTTGGACACGTAGCACTTGCCATGGATGATACAAGGCTGGGCTTAACTATCGGGTTAACACTTATTGCAATGGGTTCCGGCGGTATAAAACCATGCGTATCTGCTCATGTTGGTGACCAGTTCACAAAAGTAAATAAGCATCTGCTTGAAAAGATATTCGGTTATTTCTATTTCTCGGTAAATCTTGGCGCAGCGGCTTCATCACTTTTAACACCCGTGCTGCTTGAAAAATTCGGTCCGCATGTTGCATTCGGTGTACCCGGATTCTTAATGCTTGTGGCAACAGCAGTGTTTTATATCGGAAGGAAAAAGTTCATAGCCGTTCCTCCGGTTGGGTGGAAACAGTATAAAGGCGATGTATTTTCTAAGCAGGGTAAGAAGGCAATTATCAATTTATCAATTATGTATGTGTTTATTGCAGTGTTCTGGTCCCTTTTTGATCAAACAGGTTCAAGCTGGGTTTTGCAGGCCGAAAAAATGGATAAATTCGTGAATTTAGGATTTGTAAAGTTCGAGCTCCTGGCATCGCAAATCCAGGCAATCAATCCGCTGTTAATAATGATATTTATTCCGCTGTTTACATATGTTCTCTACCCGGCAATAAATAAAGTGTTTAAGCTGACTGCATTAAGGAAGATAATTATAGGAATGTTCATTGCGGGATTTTCATTCGCACTGCTTGGGGTAGCGCAGATTCAGATTAGCGCGGGAGCAACTCCAAGCATATTATGGCAGTTCTTTGCGTATGTTATCCTGACTGCCGCCGAAGTTATGGTCTCAATTACGGGCCTAGAATTTTCATACACGCAATCGCCTAACAGCATGAAATCTTTCGTGATGGGTTTGTGGCTGCTTTCAGTATCACTCGGTAATCTGATAACAGCACAGGTCAGTTCAAGATTGCAGACATATATTACTATTGGTACACCAACATACTTCTGGTTCTACGCCGGATTGATGTTTGTGACTGCCATAATATTTATGTTCATTGCATCAAGATATAAGGAAGAAAGCTATATCCAGAACCGCGAAGAAAAACCAAAACCACTAACCGGAACCGAAGGTATGATAGTTGATATGGACGGTGTGGATAATAAATAGCAAATAATAAATAACAAATATCAAATAGCAAATATCAAATAGCATATATCAAATAGCATATATAACAAACCCGAAACTTATAGCTTCGGGTTTGTAGTTTTTTTATTTTTTTGCCTTTTTTGCCTTTTTACTTTTGCCTTTTTACTTTTGCCTTTTTACTATCTTAATAGATTCCTCTATTCACCATTTCCTGTTTCACTTCAGGCTTGCCTATCATAACCAGTGCAATTATTCCAAATACCAGACTTGTGATATTACATGTAACAATTGAAATAATATCAAAAATTGCCGCGAACCTGATCGTACTGTAAGTGCCGGTTTTGTTCATTTTATTCAGTCTATTATAGACCATAAAATCAAGCACACAGGCAATCGTATTTATTACCGGAAATATCCCTATTACACAACCCAGTCCGCAAAAAGCAACTGCTCCCAATATTGTATTCCCCAGCCACACAATTGCACAAATAAGGTTCAGTATTCCCGATATCAGAAATAATGTCTTTAATGTATTTAACTGATTTCTATATTCCATATTTTCGTTATAATGATTAACAAAATTAATAGTTTATTGCGTTTGACTTTTTACGTTTTACGTTTCACGTTTGACGTTTGACGTTTGACGTTTCACGTTTGACGTTTGACGTTTCACCTAATATATCCCTTTTTGCCTCATCTCATTTTTTACCTCATCGTTATTTAAAAATACAAGAGCTAATATCCCGAAAGTCATGCTTGCGACGTTTCCTGTTAATATTGAAACTATGTCAAATATTGCTGCGAATTGCAGTGTGCTGAATGAACCTGAACGGTTCATTTTGCTGAGGCGGTTATACGAAATGAAATCCATTACACAGGCAATAACATTAATTACAGGTATTGCGCCAAACAGACAGCCAATACCGCAAGTTACCAGGCCGCCTATGAGAGTATAGCCTGACCATCCCAAACCATAGAGTATGTTTAATATTCCCGATATAAGAAAGAATATTTTTAGAAGGTTTAATTGTTCGTTATTATTCATTTTTTGACTGTTTTAATTAAATCTTAACTGGGTTTATCTGAAAAATTAAACTCTATAATGTAAATATTGTTTCAATTTTATTAAAAAAATACATAAAAAAAGCGCATCCAAAAATGAATGCGCTTTTTAAGTGATACTATTGACTCAATTGTTATTTGACAAGGTTGAATTTTTCACCAAACTGCCCGATAAGAGGAAGCGGCTTCGCTTCGCCTTTGGAGGCATTCATCATTCCCATGATAAGAAACACAACCCATGGAAGATATAATATCAAACCAAACCCGCATGTAACTGTCCCTATTATTCCCGCTAGAATATTAAGAATAAACAAAGCAATAGCCTGCTCTGTGTGGAACATTACATAATTATTTCTTTTCATATCATCCATCAATAACGGAATAAAGAATATCAGATAGCATAGTATTGCCATCGTTTTACCGTTATTAACATCTTCCTGTGTAAAATTAACCTGTCTTGTAGATTCTACCATTTATTTTCTCCTGTTAAAAAAACCAGTATTTTATTTTACTAAATTAAATTTAGCGCCCCATGCGCCTATTAACGGAAGCTCTTTTACTTTTCCGCCGATAGCATTTAAAAGACCCATTATCCATAATACAACATAAGCCAGCCATGGTAATAAACCGAGTATTGAAATCACACAGCCTAATGTGCTGCTGATCTGGTTTACTACAATGGTTAAAATTGTTATAACTATATATATCGCTATGAAAGCGATCCAAAGCGCTATTGCCTGTTCAGTGTGATACATTGCAAATTTCTTATCTCTTGCTGCAAAAAGCGGAACTAAAAAAAAGATGTAGGCTAAAATAGCCATCATCTTTCCGTCTTCAATATCTGCCTGTGTTATTGAAGCTACAGCCGGTCTTGTATCTGCCATGAAACATTCTCCTTTAGATTAATTTATGAAAATATTTAAATTATCACTATTACACGGTGTTAAAAATTATTTGTGGATTTTCTTTTATCGGAAATGATGTATAGCCGCGGATGGATTGATGAAACCGTCTGCTATCTGAAGATAGCCTTAATGCTTCCCCAGGTATCACGAACACTGGAAATAACATGTGCAACGGTTATTGTCTGCGAATATACATAATTGCCGTTGTTATCAACTATTTTCAGCCTGTAATAATAAATAGGCACTGAATTCATTGTAGAAGTATTATCTCTGAAATAATAATATGAATTACTTCCAATAGCTGTTAAGCTACCAATATTGACATAGTTGTTTGGCGCAGATGCACTTCTTTCAATTTCAAAATGGTTCAGGTTATCTTCCTGACCTGTTTTCCATTCCAAAAGAATTGAATCTGATTCATTTTTACCAGTGAAATATTGTAGCTCTGTAGCTGCATATAAAAATCCCGCAGCTAATATTATCAGCAGACAAGTGATACTTGCTATTTTAAGTGGCTTTTTCATTGGAAATTATTCAAATATATATGCATTTATTAAAAAATGCAAGTATTTTAGGGCTAAATTTTGCTTTTTATTAAGGAATTTTTAATCCGATTGTTTCAAATTTGGCGTTTTTACTGCCTAAGGCTCTGATAATATCCGGTTTTGCTATTCCAGCTTCTTCCGGAACCTTAATGAGCTTAATGCAAGTATTACGATCCCGAAAATAAACAGAGCCAGGAACTGGTCATATAGGTGCTCAACCCCCACACCCTTCAATATTATACCTCTTACTATAGTAATAAAGTATCTTAAAGGGATGATGTAAGTAATATACTGGACCCATATAGGCATGTTTTCAATTGGGAAAGAAAAACCGGAAAGATAAATCATAGGCATCATTACTCCAAAGAAAGATGTCATGGTTGCCTGCTGCTGTGTCTTGGAGATTGTCGATACAAACAAACCAAGCCCAAGTGTTGAGAGCATAAATAAAAATGCCGCAAAGTACAGCAAAGGGACACTACCTTTTACTTCGATTCCGAACCAGAACCGCATTACTGTTAAAACAATTGTAATTGAAACAAACCCAAGGATTGAAAAGGGCACAAGCTTGCCTATAATTATCTGGTATGATTTAAGTGGTGTTACTATTAACTGTTCGAATGTCCCGATTTCACGCTCCTTAACTATCGCAAGTGAAGTAAGATTGATTGTTACAACCATTATCAGCATTCCAACTATACCAGGCAGCATGTAATTCCTTGTAACCAGATCAGGGTTATACCAGGCGCGTGTTTCCGCTTCAATAACCGGCACCCTCATCTGAGGCAGATTTTTCCTGCCGGATCTTTCAATGAACTCATTTATAATATTTGCCGCAAAGCTTATTGTTATGCCCTGCGAATATCCCGCGGCTATTAACGCTTTGTTCCCGTCTGAGCCATCAAATATTGTCTGCAGCTTTGATGTCTTTCCGCCCAGCACATCTTTTTCAAAATCTACTGGAATAATAATTGCCATTATTACATCGCCGTTATCTATTAATTCCGTGAGCTCATCGTAACTTGTTACATAATACTTCAAAGTGAAGTAACCTGATTTTTCATATTTCTCAAGGAACTCCCTGCTCGTCGTGCTTCTATCCTGGTCCCACACAACAGTCTTAACATTCTTAACATCAAGCGTTGCAGCGTAACCAAGAAAGATAAGCTGCAGCACTGGAGCAACCAGAATAATGCCGAACATCCGCTTATC
>JBDTNV010000090.1:0-12496 GCA_039933555.1 Ignavibacteria bacterium | reverse complement strand
TTCATTTTTATCTCCTTGATTATGTTTTCCCCTTTATGGAATTTATACTGTAAAAATACTAAATTATCTCAAAATATAAAACTATCATTTATCACGTGAATCGAAATAATTTAACCCGTCAACATCCCCCCAAAGGCCCTTTTTCTTTTCCCTTGCAAGTTTTTCAGCTTCGATGAATTCGTTTTGTTTGGAAACATTAAATTTCCGGTAAGCGTTTGCATATCCTTCTTCAACTATTTTAAGATTTACAAATGTACCGTCTTCCAGATAAACATACCTCAAAAGCCTGCCATACTTATCTTTATCGTCACCTTTTGTATCAGCCTGCAAAATTACTTTTTTCCCACCGATAAGCTTTGTAGTGAATTCCGATGATAATGTTCCCAGTTTCTTAATAGTTTCCTTATCTTTACCTGTTCTTTCCAGATCTCTTTCAAACTTATCTGAATCCCATTTTTCCGGGGTATCAATCCCAAGCATTCTGACTTTTTCCGTCTTTCCATCTATAAACACTTCAAATGTATCGCCGTCATTCACTTTTTTTACAGTATAGGCAATTTTTTCTTTTGAATCCTTCTGGTCCAGCTTTGGTACGATGTACTTCCATCCAAAATATACAAGCAATCCTAATACAGCGATTGTGAAAACGGTTTTAAAAGTCAGTTTAATTAATGATTTCAATTATCCGGTTTTTTATTTCAGGTTTTGATTTTGTAACTTTAATTCCCTTTTGAAGCATTTCTTTTGTCGAGCTGACCTTTTCTTCCGTTTCCCCGTATATTCTGCAAATAACATCGTTTGCTTTAATTTCATCACCACAATTTTTATCCAGCAAAATTGCCGCCGAAAAATCGATTTTGTCCTCAATAGTTCTTCTTCCGCAGCCAAGGTTTACAGCGGCAAGTCCGAATGTCAGTGCATCAAGCTCAGATATAAATCCGGCATCATCTGCTTTAATTTCTGCGGAGAATTTTGCTTGGGGGTATAGACTCATATTCTTTATTACTTTAGTATCACCGCCCTGCAATTCGACCATAGAAAGGAATTTCTCATAACATTTACCTCCGGCAAGCATATCACCCGAAAGTTTTGCGCCTTCTTCAATTGAGCTGCATTTACCGGCAACTTTAAGCATTGCGCCTGCAAGAAATAAAGTAACATCTACTAAATCCTTTGAAAGTGGTGAGATTTCAAGAGCAGGATTCATTATTTCTACACACTCTTTTATTTCAACCCAGTTACCTATGGCATAGCCTAAAGGAGAGCTCATATCTGTTAATATAGCTATTGCCTGTTGTCCAAAATCGGTAGATATCTTTAGCAATTTTGAAGCAAGCTCTTTTGATTTATCATAAGTGGGTAAAGTTGAGCCGTTTCCTACTTTCACATCATATACAATTCCTTCAGAACCTTCAGCAATTTTCTTACTTGTAATGCTCGCCGTTATGAGTCCGACATTCTCAACAGTACCGGTAACATCCCTTAGGGCATATATTTTTTTATCTGCAGGGGTTAGCTTATCCGTCTGTCCTATCATGGAAACATTCAGCTTTTCAAGATTTCTGATGAATTCCGGTATACTTAAATGAAC
Organism: Ignavibacteria bacterium; assembly: GCA_039933555.1. Taxonomy (GTDB): domain Bacteria; phylum Bacteroidota; class Ignavibacteria; order Tepidaquicellales; family OLB5; genus OLB5. The sequence goes on along the minus strand of JBDTNV010000090.1, from coordinate 10,905 downwards.
ATTGAAGCCGGGAATCGATTCAAGCTTATCCAAAGTTCCGCCGGTATGCCCCAATCCCCTGCCTGACATCATCGGGACAACAACATCGAAACATGCAACCAAAGGAGCCAGAATTATTGAAGTTTTATCTCCAACTCCGCCGGTTGAATGCTTATCAACTTTAGGTTTTTTAATATGTGAAAGGTCAACTCTCTCACCTGAATTTATGAATGCCTTCACAAATCCAAGAATTTCTTCATCATTTAGTCCCCTGAAATATATAGCCATTAAAAGGCTTGCCTTCTGATAGTCAGGAATTCTGCCCTTAACATACCGTGAAGTGAAAAAATTAATCTCTTCTTCACTCAGTATCTCACCGTTTCTTTTCTTTTTGATGATTTCTACCGGATTCATATTACAAATATATAGTTTTACCTTAATTAATTCCTGCAAAAATTAATCACGTTCCAAACGCAATTACAAATATATCTTGAATAAATTCAGATGGTACACTATATTGCACGAAACCTCTATGAATCAAACTTTGCATTCCTGAATTAAAGGAGGATTAATCCGGGTTTGATGTAATTATTGTATTGGAACTCAATAACAAATTAAATAATAGTAAAAAACATGAAAATCTTCTATTCATTCATTTTCTTAGTAGTTTTCAGCACTGCATTATTCTCATCAAATAATTTATGGCAGGATGTGCAGCCGGGAAGCTTTCCCATCAAAGGTGATATTTATATTACCGCAGTTTCATCCAGAACAGTAAAACTGAATCTTGACGAGGCAATGAGCCTTCTTAGGAGCGCCCCAATGGAATCAAACGTTAGGGTTAAGAATTCCAGTCTTATAATTACATTGCCTATGCCTGATGGCAGCAATGCCAGGTTCAAGTTTGTTGAGTCACCGGTCATGGCGCCGGAGCTCTCTGCTCAATATCCGGAGATAAGAAGCTATCTTGGACAAGGAATTGATGACCCCAATGCTGTCGTGAGGTTTGATCTTACGCCCCTCGGCTTTCATGCTATGGTTCTTTCACCAAACGGTTCTGTATTTATAGATCCCGTCTGCATGAATGAAAGAGAATATTATATTTCATATTTCAGGGATGATTTCCGCCCTGCGGTTCAAAGCACTTTTAACTGTTTAACGGGTACTGATTCAAACCCGCCGGTATATACAAATATTTTCAGCAGAACGGGCGAACAGCTCAGGTCATACAGGCTTGCAGTTGCCGCGACTGGTGAATATACTACACTCCTTGGCGGACAAGCACAGACACTTGCCAACATTAACACAACCATAAATAGGATTACCGGTGTTTATGAAAATGATATGTCAGTAAGGCTTGTATTGATTGCAAATGAAATGAGCATCATATATACAACAGGCGGCTCTGACCCATATACAAACAATAACGGCAGCTTGATGCTGCAGGAAAACCAAAACAATCTGGATAATACAATTGGTAGCGCGAATTATGATATAGGACACGTTTTCAGCACAGGTAACTTTGGCGGTATTGCAGGGCTAAGCGTAGTCTGTGTTGCAGGTCAAAAAGGCAGGGGAGCAACAGGTTCTACCTCACCGTTTGGCGATCCATGGGCTATAGATTATGTTGCGCACGAAATGGGACATCAGTTCGGCGGTAACCACACACAAAATAACCTTAACTGTAACGCTAACCCTCCCACAGCATGGGAGCCGGGAAGCGGGATCACAATTATGGGATATGCCGGTGTTTGTCCTCCAAATCTAGCAAGTAATAGTATTGCATATTTTCACGGAGGTAATCTTATTAATGAGATCATCCCTAACACACAAGGCGGATCTGCAAGTACATGTCCGGTTGTAACAAATACAGGTAATCAGCCGCCAACAGTTACAATGCCGGTTGTTGCTGTAACATTGCCAATATCAACACCATTCTACTTAACAGGCACGGGTTCTGACCCGGATAATGATCCTATAACATATTCATGGGAGCAAACAAGTGTTGGGCCGCAAGGCAACCCGAATGCTCCGGTTGGTAACGCTCCTATTTTCAGACCATTTATTCCTGTTAGTAACGGAACAAGGCTGTTCCCAAAATTATCAGATATTTTAAACAACACACAGACATTAGGCGAAAGGCTGCCAACATATTCAAGGCTGCTAAGATTCAGATTAACAGTTCGTGATAACCGCGCAGGCGGCGGCGGTATAGCGTCTGATGAAGTGGTATTTGACTGCACTGATGCTGCCGGCCCGTTCCTGGTAACTTTCCCTAATACCAATGTAACATTAAGCGGTGCACAGACAGTAACATGGGATGTTGCAAATACTACTGCAGCACCTGTCAGCGTTGCAAACGTAAAAATATCACTTTCAACTGATGGCGGAAATACATGGCCAACTGTACTTGCTGCCAATACACCAAACGACGGATCTGAATCGGTTACACTTCCGGATATTGAAAACACACAGGCAAGAATAAAGATTGAAGCTCTTGGTAATATTTTCTTTGATCTCTCAAATGCTAATTTCACAATCACTTCTTCTATTGGTATTGAACCTAATCAGAATGGCGTACCTATTGAATTCGGGTTATCACAGAATTTCCCCAACCCGTTCAACCCCGTTACAATATTAAGTTTCGCCTTGCCCAAGAAGTCCGCAGTGAGCCTTAAGATCTATGATGCATTGGGCAGAGAGACCGCTGTAATTATTAATAATGAAGTAAAGACCGAAGGCTATTATAATGTTGAATTTGACGCTTCACAGCTGCCTAGCGGCATTTATTATTACAGGCTTGAAGCAGGAAATTTCACAGACTCAAAGAAAATGATCTTAGTGAAATAACAGAGTCATTTCACAACCTTGTTCCAAAGGCAGATAAAATTAACCTGCTTTATTGTTTTGTTTAAAAAACCCCGCCAAAGAGCCGGGGTTTTTTATTATTTTAAAGAAAAATTTTAACTATATTGGGTGTTATTTGCATTGAATATGTCTTAAATATTGGACATATTTAGTCTTATATTTAATTATATCTTATAATTGATAGAAAATAATACTTTAGAAAATACAAGATCGGTTGCTGATATGAGTATCGGCGATACAGCTCTTATAACATCGGTTGGTGACGACTGTTTAGATGTGCACTGTCACTGCTTAAGACTAATGGAGCTTGGTTTTACACCCGGACAGGAAGTGACTGTAGTTGCAAAATCACCGTTCAAAGATCCGCTTGCTGTATCTGTACGCGGCACAATAATAGCATTAAGAAAAGGTGAAGCAGAGTGTATTAAAATAAATTCAAATGGCTTTATTAACTAAGGAAAAAGACTGTCACAATACTGCTGCCCTTAAAAATAATTCAAAAGATATTGATTTACCTGTAATTGCACTCGTTGGCATGCCTAACTCAGGCAAAACCACGCTTTTTAATGCGCTCACAGGCTCCAACTTCAAGACATCTAATTATCCAGGCGCTACTGTTGAATATTCCACAGGGAAGCTAATAGAGAAGTATAATTTTAAAGCACATATACTTGATTCACCCGGTATAGTAAGCCTTAATCCAAGCTCACCTGATGAAGATGTGACAATTGACGGACTGTTTAACCATCCAAGGTTCGGTTTACCGGATGTAATAATTATAAGCTGTGACTGTACCCAGCTTTCAAGACAGCTTTTTCTTGTTAAACAGGTAATCGATACAGGCTTCAAAGCAGTAGTTGCGCTCACAATGAACGACCTTCTCGATAGAAAAGGACTTGAAGTATCAGCAGAGAAGTTAAGTAACATTTTAGGTACACCGGTAATAAAAGTTAACAGTTCAAAGAAAACCGGAATAGCAGAGCTCATTAAAAAAACTGAAGAGCTTTTTTATGATGACTCAATAGAAGATTATAAATCAACGATCCATAAGCTGGGCCACCCGACAGAAGCTGATGTTGCATTCCTTTATGATTACACAGAAGATACTGAAAGAAAAGTAATTGAATCTAAGACAGATAAATTAGACCTTTCAGAAATAAACAAAAAGAACTTCCGTGCACTCTCACGTACACCGGATAAGAATTCACTCAAGCTTGATAAAGTTTTCCTGCACCCGTTCTGGGGAATCATTATATTCATTATATCAATGGGTGTAATTTTCACTTCCATTTTCTGGATAGCCCAGCCGATGATGGATATTATTGATACTGCATTCAGCAGTCTAAGCTCTTTTGTTTCCGGAGTATTGCCTGCAAACACGTGGTATAATGATCTTATCACAAACGGGATTATCAACGGGTTTGGCTCTGTAATGATATTTGTTCCGCAAATTGTAATTCTTTTTATTTTACTCGGACTCCTTGAAGATACCGGTTACCTTGCAAGGGCTGCAATGTTGATCGATAAACCGCTCACCAAATTCGGACTCAATGGCAGATCATTTATACCAATGCTCTCAGGTTATGCGTGCGCAATACCTGCAATGATGGCGGCGAGGACAATTTCTAACCGGCGTGAAAGATATTTAACCATTATGGTAATTCCATTAATGAGCTGCAGCGCAAGGCTGCCTGTTTACGCATTAATGCTGGCATTCATTGTTCCACCGGGTAAGCCGTGGATAGCGGGTATCGGAATGGGCGCTTTATATCTTTTCAGTCTTATTTCAGGCGCTGTTACCGCCGGACTTATAAGCAAATTCAAAAAGACCGGGGAAAAATCTACTTTTATGCTTGAACTTCCTCCCTACCGAACACCTGTATTCAAACATATATTCAAGAATTCATATTATAAAGTGCTTGTTTATGTAAAGCAGGCTGGACCCATAATCATTTTATTTTCATTGTTACTTTGGGCTTTAACATATTTCCCCAATGTAAGCCCTGAATTACCCGAATCAAAAACACAGGGCCTCACTTCGGAGCAGGTTAACAGGATGATTGAGTCCGAGAGACTAAACACATCATACGCAGCAACTATTGGCAAGAATGTATTTGAACCGGTACTTAAACCACTTGGGTGGGATTGGCGTATTGGCGTATCTCTTATTTCAGCATTTGCTGCCAGGGAAATATTTGTTAGCGCAATGGCAATTACGTTTAATATAACCGAAAATGACGAAGATGAGGATAATTTCCAAAAGTCCATATTATCATCAATGAGGGAAGCAAAGTCACCTGACGGAACAAAGCCGCTATTCACAACTGCATCAACAATCGCGCTGATCATTTATTTTATGTTTGCAATGCAATGCCTATCGACAGTTGCAGTTGCCCGCAAGGAAACGGGGTCATGGAAGATTCCATTAATGCAGATAGGTTTATATACAGTTATGGCTTATGTACTGGCATTTGTAACATACCGCGGGTTGAATTTGCTGGGAATTCAGTAACTTACGAATTATGCAAAGTATTATGATTTTATATTGAAGAAATGATAGTTAAATTTGAGACAACGGAAGGAATTAAAATTATGAAGAACACCATTAAACTATTTTCAGTAATTGCAGCAGTTTCAATATTATATATTGGCCTATCATCAGGCATAGCTTCCGCAGATAAGGCAAATTGCGAGGCATTCATTTATGTTTCCAATAATTCGTTATTTGAAATAAATCTCACAATTGACGGTTTTTCTCAGGGCAATTTACTTGTAGGCAAGAGTAAAACATATACAATAAACCTGGCAAATGATGTTGGCAAAAGAATTAAGGTTAAAGCTGAATACCAGGACCCAGATTACATAGACCCCAAAGCTATTACATATGTAACCAAACAAAAGGTTGAGTGCGGCGGAAGTGATTCTGTTTTCGTGGCTTTTTCAAAGTAAGAGTAAAGAAATAAGTTTTTATATAGAGCCCGCTAATAGCTGGCTTTTTATTTTTTATAGAGTACTAACTTCTTTTTTATTCCCCAGGATCCCCAGGGATTTTCCCTTAAGGGGGGCTTCATAGTTAAGTAAATTGTACTTTTATTTAAAGAATCTACTTTGTAAATCAGTTCAAACTCCCCGGTTCTTATGCATGGTGAAATATTTTTAGTTCCAAACTTTTCATCAGTCCAATGTCCATTTACAAAAACCATTTCACCATCAATAATATATTTCCCGGTTGCGTATGAATTATCAATGTAATTAACACATGGGTCTATTATTACTACATCACTCCATTTACTATAATGATAGTAAAAAATATCCTTATTGATCTTTATGTCTATTTCATCTCCTCCAAAGCCAGTTAGTTCGCCTTTCTCTATAAAATCAGTCCATTCACTCTGAAATATCAATTTGGTATCTGGGTCTTCCTTATCACATGAAGCATATAACAATATAAATACAGAAAAAGTATATAATATATATTTCATATATATTATACTTCTAAATATTTATTTGGTTGCATGTAAATAATCTAATTACAAAACTTCCTTAAAAAAAGGCTTTATTTCCTCATTAACCTTAATTTATCCCTGTATCTCCAGTCATATAAATAAGGTATGGGTGAAAGCAGCTTTAACTCAATTGAGTTTTCATCAATTGAAACAATTCTATAAGTAAGCTCAAACTTCACTTTTTCGACACACTTTGATAATTTCAAAGTATCATATTTATAATTCGTCCAGAAACCCATAAAATAAAATTTTTCAATACTTACTTTGTACTTACCTGCAAAATACCTGTCATCATTTTCATGTCGGCAGGTATCATTTTCTCTCACAATATCAGTCCATTTCTCAACATGGTAATAAAAACTGTTCTTTCTGAATTTTACATTCAGCTTATTGCCTGCAAAGTATATGGTGCCTTCTTTCTCTTCAAAATCTGTCCATTCGCCCGATAGATATTCACGGTCTGGATTAAATGTAAAGCAGCCTGCCATAACAATTGAGATAAGAAAAATAAATGATCTCAATTTATTTAACCAGTATCATCTTTTTAGTTTCAAAGAGCGCTCCATCAATAAACATTGAATAGTAATATATTCCAGATGGATAATTTCTTCCATCAAAGACCGAATTATGTGTTCCCGCGCTAAAACTGATATCAGCCAGTTCAGCAACTTCTCTGCCTAATATATCATTTACAACAATTTTTAAATGACTTGGTTTACCAAGCGTAAATTGGATATTTGTCATTGGGTTAAACGGATTTGGATAATTCTGGTTTAATCTGAACTCAGCAGGTTCATTGTTTGAAGCAATACCTGTAAGAACTGTATACTGCAAAAAATTTGGCGGCGCAATTGTGCCCGGAGGATTTAATCCTTTGCCTCCAAGCGGCAGCGTACCCACAAAATTAGCGAGCGAATCCTGCGCAGCGAAATAATAATCAACTATTGAGCCCTGGCTTTGTCCCGGTATTGTGAACCTGAAAGTATCCAGATTATTATAATCGTAATTAAGAGAATTAAACGCTCCCCCGTTCACCCTGTAATATAATCTTGGTCCGTTTACCAGTTTTTTTAACTTATACCTTGAATTTATAACAACATTCGCAATTCTAGGAGTTGATTCTCCGGATGTAACTATTGGTGTATGGATAAAATCTATCATATAATCCCACCCAAATGTCATAAGCGATGCAAGGGCGGCTTTGGTAAATTTAAGGAAGTAAGGCATATTTACATGAGAAAAGTTATCGTTCACAGTATGATAGTATGGATTAAAATCACCATTAAGCTCAATTCCGCAAAACGCATTATAACCACGCTGCCAGAAGTAATAATGATCACTGCCTGACATATTCCCTACTGAAATAACAGGGTCAAGAACAGGCTGGTAAACATTGAAACAGAATTTAGCAGTATTTGTAAAATTCACTGAAGCAGAATTAGAATAAATATTAAGTTTGTAATCGTTATTTCCGTCCCATGTTATCATGTCAAAATTCAATACACCTTTTATTGAATCTCCCCTGTTATAAGATGAATCAGCATAGGCATGGCTGCCTATTAACCCCAGTTCTTCTTCATCAAAAGCAACAAATATCAGAGTATATTCAAAAGAAAATGGCGCAAGAAGCCTTGCTGCTTCCATAACTGCGCAGGTACCTGAAGCATTATCGTCAGCTCCGGGGGCAAGTGTACCTGATGGCATATTATCATAATGTCCGCAGATTATATATATCTGGTTTGGATATTTTGAACCGGTCTTCGTAGCAATGATATTAGTTCCGTTAGTGCGGTAATCCATATACCTTGCGGTTAAGCCATAGCTTTGGAATCTTTCTAGAATGAATTGCGCAGCTTTTGGGTTGTGTGGTGAGTTTGAGTTTCTTGAAAGTATCGTATAAGGTGCTCCCCCGATAATTGTTGCAGTATCGCCTGATAACTCCCTGTTAAGAATTGAAAGTGCCTGCAATGTTACAAGGTTGGATATTGAATCGATCCGCGGACTGTAACCGACCTGCGCAAACAGGCTTTGAGCATTTAAAATAAACAACAAAAAAACCGTAATTATTATTTTCATCATAAGTATGATTAATAATCAGTTATTGGAAAAATTAAATTAAACTTGGTAAAAATAATTCCGGATGGATGAAGATGTATTAAGATATTAAATAAGTAATGAATTAAGAATTTAATTACTTATAGTACTACAAATATATAGCATTTTTTAGCTAAAATATTCTGATTAATCACTCCTGTTTAACAAGTTCATAAATATTATTATTTTAATAACACCATTTTCTTTGCATCAGAAAATTCCCCTGCCTCCAGCTTATAAAAATACACACCACTTGGATAATTTGACGCGTCCCAATCTATATTATAACTCCCTTCCTGGAATTGTTGATTTACCAATTGAGCAATTTCCCTGCCTAAAATATCATAAATCGTAATTTTAACAAATTCCGCTTTTGGGATTTCGAATTTTATATTTGTTACCGGATTAAACGGATTTGGGTAGTTTTGATGTAAATGATAATAATTTGGAATATTGGAATTTGAAAATTCAGATACACCAACAAGGTTTCCCCCTCCATTAGTTGTTTTAAGTAAAACCCCGCCTGAACCACTTAAATAGCCTACATTCTGGTTGATAAAATGCATACTCCATATTGTAGATTCAGTAACGTAATAGCTTTCCATCCAGTTTATCCCTCCATTAGTGGTCTTAATAAACTTACCTTTAGAACCGCTTGCAAAACCTGTGAATTCATTAATAAACTGTACTTGGTATAGTTCATAAGGAAATCCGATTTCCTGAGATAACCAGTTGTTACCGGAATCTGTGGTTTTAAAAAGAAATCCCTGAGTTTCTGAATAACCTGCTGCAATATATCCTGTGTTATAATTTATGAAGTAAACTGAGTTACCTGTACCCCAGCTTGTCTCCTGTACTGACCATGTTGATCCTCCATTAGTTGTTTTAAGAACTAAAGAATGTTGTATAGGCCAGCTGGAATATGAACCTGTAGCAAAACCTGTGTTTGCATCAACAAAATAAACAGAGAATAACCAGCCTACTCCGGAATATAATGTTTGCCAGCTTAACCCTGCATCTGTTGTTTTTATAATTGATCTGGATGCTCCGACTCCGTAACCTGTATTAATATCAATAAAGTGAATATCAAATACACCATACGTTGTTTGAACAGTTGTCCAGTTTGCTCCACCATTAGTAGTTTTTTTCACACTTCCCTGTCCTGAATTTCCGCCAGTCGCAACATATCCGGTACTTTCATTAAAAAACTTAATCTTGTTTGCGGCAGTATAAGAAAGTGCTGTCCAGTTTGAGCCGCCATTTGTGGTTTTATAAAAAGTACCGCCGGCCAGGAAACCGGTATTTTCATTTAAGAAATAAATACTATTATCGTTTGTATTTAATTTATACCCCTGGCTTATCCAGTTAATTCCCCCATTTGTTGTTTTTCCAAAAATATTACTGTAGTTGCAGTAAATTCCTGTCGAGGCGTTTACAAAATATACATCAGCAATATCAGATGTGATATTTGAATTGCTCCAGTTCAAACCCCCGTCAACGGATTTAAAAATGCCGTTATAGCCGGAGATCCACCCGCTAGTCGAATTCAAAAAGCTGATATTATACATTACCGATGCACCGACGGTAATTTCTGACCAGTTAGTGCCTCCGTTTGCCGTTCTGTATAATTTAAATCCGCAAAGATAGCCCGTTTGATCATTTATGAAATACATATCATTAGCACCAGTAAAACCAGGAATTGAACAGGTATCCCAATTTACACCGGCATTTGTGGTTTTCATTAATTTTGTACCAAGCACATACCCGGTATTTTGATTTGCAAAAAAAACACCGTTTTTAGAAAAAGAAAAACCGGTATTGAGAGTGTTCCAGGTATTTCCTGCTGTTGTAGTTTTTAACAGGTCACTCTCGCCTGTAATATATCCGGTTGTTGAATTAATAAAATATATATCATTCAGGAAGCTTAGTGAACCTGAATTAATATACTGCCAGTTAGCGCCGCCATTTACTGTTTTATATATTTTACCCCAATAGCCTGCAACCAGAACTGTATCTTTATTGAATACATAGAGTGTTTTGTAAATTCTACTGCCGCTGGAATCAAATGTCTGCAGAAACAGCCAGTTGTTTCCTCCGTTGGTTGTTTTAAGTATTGTGCTGTTCTTCCCTACAGCATACCCTGTATTTTCATCAGCAAATTTAACATGATAAAGCGTATTACCTGTGGGAACTGGATTTAACCACTGCCATCCGTATTGCGTCACTGTTTGCGAATTTGTTTTATTTAAGATAGTTAACCCGGATAACAGGATACAAAATATTATTGATAATTTTTTCATTTTATTAATACCATCCTTTTTGTTTCTTTAAAATCACCTGACTCAAGCTTATAAAAATACACACCGCTTGGAAAGTTTGATGCATCCCAATATACATTGTAGCTCCCCGGCTGCATTTGCTGATTTACGAGTGTTGTTATTTCTCTGCCGAGCAGATC
>JBDTNV010000089.1:0-12547 GCA_039933555.1 Ignavibacteria bacterium | reverse complement strand
GGGGGAACATTGGCGTGTGCCTCCAGGGGTTCAGAAAGTTGAAGATATGAATATTACCGTAAACAAAAACCCTATGGTAAGATTATATCTAGAAGTAATGCCGCCGGGTGAACCTTCATTTGAGGCCCAGGTCGAAATGCTTGTATCACGTGTCAATGTTCCAAGGAAAGGTGATAATGTAACGGTGTATTATAACCCGAAGGATAAGACTGATATTATAGTAGAGTGATAACCTCACCCCTTTACAAGGTTGTAAACCCAGCCCCTCTCCTGGGAGGAGAGGGGAGAGATAATCCGATTTACGTTTGACGTTTCACCTTTTCCGTTTCACAATGGTATTTGATTCTATATTTTTTCAAAATTTCCAAACACTTATCTTTGCGCATACCATAAAAATCAAATATTTATACATAATGAAAAACGATTCAAAAAGTAATGTAATGGATAAAATTGTCTCTCTTGCCAAAAGGCGGGGATTTGTGTTCCAGTCATCTGAAATTTACGGCGGCTTGAATGGCTGCTGGGATTTCGGTCCACTTGGTGTGGAACTGCTGAATAACATCAAGCAGGCTTGGTGGCAGGCTATGACCTATCGTGATGATATCGAAGGACTAGATGCCTCGATCCTCATGCATCCCAAGGTTTGGGAAGCATCTGGGCATGTTGAGAACTTTACTGATCCGATGGTTGACTGCAAGCAGTGCAAAGCCCGTTACAGGGTTGACCTTTTGTTTGACATGCTGCCAAAGAAAAGTAAAAAGCATATTGAAGATAAAGTAAAAGCAACTTTAAGCTCAGAAATTGCTGAAGTGAATGAAATTACTATAAATAATTTTTTCAGTGATAACATAAACCTTTTTGTTCCTGATATTACCTGTCCAACCTGCGGTAATACCGGAACATTCACAGATGCGAGAAAATTTAACCTGATGTTCAAGACTTATATGGGTGCAATTGAAAGCGAAGATTCAATTGCTTACCTCAGGCCCGAAACAGCGCAGGGTATTTTTGTTAATTACGGTAATGTAAAGGAATCAACACGGCAGAAACTGCCCTTTGGAATTGCGCAGATTGGTAAAGCATTCCGCAATGAAATTAATACCAAAAATTTCTTATTCAGAGTGCGTGAGTTTGAGCAGATGGAAATGCAGTATTTTGTAAAACCGGGCAGTGATGAAGAGCGTTATAATGAATGGAAAGAACGCCGTATACAATGGTGGGTAGATCTTGGTATAAAAAGAGAAAATCTGAACTTTGCGCCGCATCCGGCAGATAAACTCGCTCATTACGCTAAGGCGGCTGTTGATATTGAGTTCCGCTTCCCGTTTGGATTTGGAGAAATTGAAGGCATCCATAATCGTGGTGATTTTGACTTAACACAGCACACAAAATTCTCAGGGAAAAAACTGGATTACTTTGATGAACAGAATAAAGAGCGCTTTACGCCGTTTGTCATTGAAACATCTGCGGGAGCTACACGCGGATTCATGGCTTTCCTTTGCAATGCCTTTGATGAAGATGAAGCCCCAACATCAGAAGGTAAATCAGAAGTACGCACAGTATTGCACTTTCACCCAAAGCTTGCGCCGATAAAGTGCGCGGTGTTCCCGCTCGTTAACAAAGACGGGCTGCAGGAAATATCACGCAGTATAACAGATGACCTGCAGAAGACATTCAAGGTGTTTTATGATGATTCCGGCGCAGTAGGCAGGCGTTACAGGAGACAGGATGAATGCGGAACTCCGTATTGCGTTACTGTTGATTATGATACACTGAAAGATGATACCGTTACCATCCGCGAGCGTGACAGCATGCAGCAGGAAAGAATTCACAAGGATAAAGTTAAAATGTATGTGATGGAAAGAATGAGCACCTAAATGGTGAAGTTGTGAGATAGTGGAATAGTGAAATGAAATATAATTGTAATTTTAATATAGAGACGATCCAATGGGTCGTCTTTTCAATTTATTCGCAAATAACTTCGTTATTTCACCAAAATCATTTTATTAGTCTGGCTAAAATCTCCAGCAATTATTCTATAGAAGTAAATGCCTGAAGGTAATATTAACTGAACCGGGCAAAGGGTCCATTGTGAGAATGAAACTGAAGCTGCAAAAAATAAAACAGGTAAAGCAAAGAGTATTTTATTATTTTTCATTTGTAACCTCCACGGAAAACATAATAATAAAAATAAGATTAAACAACGAAAAATAAACAGACAAACGGAAAGAATGTCATACTCCATCTTGACAGTTTTGACCTTATTTGTCAGTCCTTTTAACGGAATGAAGAAAAGAGCTCAAATTCTTTGTAAAACTAGTAGAAGAGATTTGGCACGGTATTTGTCCATATATATTCAAGAGTTTTGCGTTAAACGAAAAACAAATTGCACTGTTCTTTAACATAATTCTTAAGGGAAAGAATACTAAACACAGCCCGGCAGATCAAAAAAGCTGGAATATACGTGTGGGATTAGAGCCTGTACTTATATTTTAACAAGAGAAATTGTGAATATGGAAGTTACCATGATTGTATGATAACGAAAGTATCCATGACAGTTATCCCGGAATAAAAATGGGATACTGTAGATTTCAGGGTTTGCCGGATTGATTTTAAAATTGACTTCCGGAAAGAATAAAGAGTTTTATCCCCAATTTCTGCAAATATTTTCCTTCTAATTTCCCCGGAATGGCCCGAAATATTATAACACTGGTGGTTATAAAATTCGGAACCATTCCACTTAAAGGCAGCCTCAAAAAGGCTGCCTTATCTTTTTATAGACCTCACCCCTCTACGAGTCTTCGGCTCCAAGAGTCGTAGACTAACCGCTCTCCTGATCAGGAAAGGGAGTTGGAGAAAGAGGGTCTTAAATTTCAGCCATCATTAATATGCATTTCTTTATAAATTGAATGAAACCCTAATTTTAATTAACTTTGAAATTGCGCAAAAAATCGGATAATTGAAGAAAGTATTAATAATTTCGTATTATTTCCCCCCGATGGGTATGGGCGGCGTACAGCGTACGGCTAAGTTTGCAAAATACTTAAGCATGTATGAATGGCAGCCCTATGTGCTGACCGTAACCCCAAAACTTTACCTCGCAAGTGATTATTGCCTGCTGGATGAAGTGGAAAAAGCCGGCGTTAAGATCTTCAGAACCGGCTCAGGGGAACTTGAAGTAAACGGGCACAAAGTTGTCAAGTTCAAGAATGATTCAAACCGTAAATTATTAAGTAACCTCTCGCAAACATTCTTAATCCCTGATTCTAAAATTTTCTGGAAATCAAAAGCAGTTGAATTGGCTTCAAAGATCATCACAGAAAATAATATTGATATGCTTTACGCAACTGCGCCGCCTTACACTGATTTCTTGGTTGCATGTGAATTAAAAGAGAAATTTGGTATTCCGTTAGTAATCGATTACAGGGATTCCTGGATCGACTGCCCGAATAATTTCTATCCGACTCCGTTGCACAGAAGCAAACACAAAAAAATGGAAACCGGTGTGCTTGAATGCGCTGATAAGGTCATAACCATAAATGACAGGATAAAGGAGCTTATTCACCAGCGCTACCCATTTGTAAATGATGAAAAAGTTTCGGTGATACCACAGGGGTTTGACCCCGAAGATTTTGAGAAGTATACTAAGTCAAATACTGCTCAAACAAAAAAGATGCGCATATCTTATTCAGGAAGTTTCCTGAATTACTATACACCAAAGCATTTCATTGATGGTTTAAAGCTGGCCACTGAAAAGCTGCCGGAACTGAAAGATAATATAGAAGCATGTTTTATCGGAACATTCCCGGATGCATATAAGGAGTACATAGAAATGCTTGGTTTGGGAGATGCTGTAAACATTGTTGGTTACGTTGAACACTCTGTTTGCACAAAGTATCTCGCGGAGTCTGATGTATTGTGGATGATGATAAATAAAAGTGAGCGTTCTGACCTGCACTCAACCGGTAAGCTTTATGAATATTTCGGCGCGGGTAAACCAATTCTTGCCTGTGTACCCGAAGGAGTTGCCAGAAGATCACTTGCTATGTACGGCGCTGTTACATTAACTGATCCTGATGATGCCGCTGCAATTGCTGAGGCAATATTGAATTATTATGAACTGTTCAAATTTGGTAAAATGCCAGTGCCAAACGGGGAAATGACCGGAATGTATAACAGGAAAAAGCTTGCCGGCAAATTGGCACGTGAGTTTAATGCGCTGGTTAAGCATGAAGAAGAGGTGAAGGCTTAAATGAAAGTACTTGTAATCGGCTCAGGAGGCAGGGAACATGCAATTGTATGGAAACTTAAGCAGAGTCCAAATGTAACACAAATATACTGTGCACCGGGTAATGCAGGGATAAATAAAATTGCAATTGGAGTTGATATAAAAGCGGATGATGTTGAGGGTCTGCTGAAATTTGCAAAAGATAATAATATTGAGCTGACAGTTGTCGGTCCTGAAGTGCCTTTAGAGCTTGGTATTGTCGATATGTTCAACGCAAATGGTTTGCTGATATTCGGCCCGCAAAAATCCGCAGCAAGGCTAGAGCACAGTAAGATATTTGCCAAGGATTTCATGAAACGAAATAATATCCCTACAGCTGATTATGAAACATTCAGCTTAAACGATAAGGCAAAAGTATATGACTATATCAGCAGCGCTAAGTATCCGCTTGTCATAAAAGCTGATGGGCTTGCAGCGGGCAAAGGTGTTATCATTTGCAATAATGTTGATGAATCAATTCAGACGGTTAATGAATTATTTGACGATAAGATATTCGGTTCTGCAGGCGAAAACATTGTAATCGAGCAATTCCTAAATGGAGTTGAAGCTTCGATATTTGCAATTTGTGACGGTGAAAATTATATTATTCTTCCTGCCTCACAGGATCACAAAAAAATTGGCGAAGATGAAACAGGAAAGAACACAGGCGGGATGGGTGCTTATGCCCCGGCCGATAGGGCAGTTACCTTAAGAATTCTGGATAAAGTAAAGAGTAAAGTTATTGAGCCTGTTTTGAAGCATATGAAAAGTGAAGGAAATGAATTTAAGGGATGTTTATATTGCGGTTTGATGATCGATCCTGCAGGTGAGCCTTATGTGATTGAATTCAACACAAGGTTCGGCGACCCTGAAACACAGGTTGTATTGCCAAAGATAAGTTCAGATATTGCTGGAATGTTCATAGCATCAGCAAAGGGAGATATCCCCGGGTATAAGCTTGAACTGAATAATAATTATTATTGCACAGTAGTGCTCGCTTCAAAAGGTTACCCTGATAAATATGAAACAGGTAAAGAGATTACAGGACTAAATGATATAAGCAGTGATTCAATTGTTTTCCATTCTGGTACTAAAGAGTCAGAAGGCAAAGTATTAACTAACGGCGGCAGGGTATTGAATGTCACCGGCATTTCAAATCTTGGCTTAAAAGAAGCTATAAATATTGCTTATCATAACGCTGATAAAATTAACTTTGAAAATAAATATTGCAGAAAAGATATAGGCTTAAAGGGCTTATAAAGGGAAATTAATATAAATGAATATTTTAGTAACAGGCGGCGCCGGATTCATAGGCTCAAATATTGTTGATGCTTATATTGAAAAAGGGCATGATGTTGTAATTATCGATAACATGTCAACCGGTGTAAAAGAGTATATCAACCCGAAAGCAAAATTTTACAAAATGGATATTTGTGATAATAATATCTCGCAGGTATTCAAAGAAAATAAAATTGATGTGGTAAATCATCACGCAGCGCAGATCGATCTGAGGAAATCAGTTGAGGACCCGAAGTTCGATATAAATGTAAATATTGCAGGCTCGGTTAACCTGCTCGAAAATGCAAAATCGAATGGAGTTAAGAAGTTCATTTTCGCTTCGACAGGCGGGGCAATTTACGGCGAGCATGATTACTTTCCCGCCGATGAAAATCACCCAACCAAACCAACTGCGCCCTACGGCATCAATAAAAATTGCGTAGAAAAATATCTGCATTACTATAATCACGTTTATGGTATGGATTATATTGTCCTAAGGTATGCCAATGTATACGGCCCAAGGCAGAACCCGCATGGCGAGTGCGGAGTAATAGCAATTTTTACTGATAAGATCCTTGGGGGAACCCAGCCTTTGATAAACGGCGACGGCACGCAAACAAGGGATTACGTATTTGTGAGTGATGTTGTTAACGCAAACGTACTTGCTCTTGACGCTAAAGGTCCGGCAATCTACAATATTTCTACAACAAAGGAAACTGACGTAAATTACATTTTTGACAGGATAAATCATTACGCAGGCACAAAGTTCGAAGAAAAACATGGCCCCGCAAAGCTGGGCGAGCAGCAGCGGTCAGTACTTAGTTTTGAAAAAATAAGTGAATCCCTTGGCTGGCAGCCAATGACCGATATTGAAACCGGCTTAAAGGTTACAACGGAATTTTTTAAGAATAAAAAATAACTAAAACAGGTAAGTATATAAGTTGTTAGATCATCTTGCAGAAAGAATATTAAATTCAGAAAAGAATGCGATTGCCCGCGGGATATCACTGGTAGAAAATGAATCCAGGCAGGCAAGTGAATTGCTTAAACTTTTATACAAAAATACCGGCAGGGCTTATTTGATCGGGATAACCGGGCCGCCGGGAGCAGGCAAGAGTACGATCACAAACTGCCTGGCAAAATTGCTGAATGAAAAAGGAAGTAAAGTCGGAATTATTGCAGTTGACCCTACAAGTCCCTTTACAGGGGGCGCGCTGCTTGGCGACAGGATAAGAATGCAGGATTCAGGCAAGGATACTTTTATACGTTCAATGGCAACACGCGGCAGTCTTGGCGGGCTTGCCAAGAAAGCCAAAGAAGCATGCGAGATACTTGATGCAAGCGGTAAGGATTTTATAATTATAGAAACAGTGGGGGTAGGGCAATCAGAGCTGGATATTGCTCAGACTGCAGATACCACTATTGTTGTGCTTGTGCCTGAATCAGGCGATGCTGTGCAGACAATGAAGGCGGGATTAATGGAAATTGGTGATATATTTGTTATCAATAAGTCAGATAGGGAGGGCTCAGAAACCCTTGGCGTTGCTTTGAGAACAATGCTTCATCTGAAAATGTCAAGAGAAAGCGACAGGGAAGTACCGGTAATTAAAACAGTAGCTTCTAGGAATAAAGGGATTGATGAGCTTTATGATTTCATAATTAGACATAAAGATTACCTGAGCAAAAAAGGCAAGCTGGAATTGAAAAGGAAAGAGAACCTTATCAAACAGATAAACGAGCTTGTAAACAATAAGCTTGAGCACAAGTTCTGGACAGAAGAAAGAAAAAAGCTGCTGGATAAAACTATTTCAAAGATATCTGCGCGTGAAGTTACACCTTATGATTTTGTTGATGAGCTTTTCACGAAAAATGAATTTATAACTTAAACTAAATATATAATGGATTTCAATCTTTCTGAAAGTAACTTAGAGATACAAAAGCTTGCCCGGGATTTTGCGCAAAACAGGATAGCTCCAACGGTTATGAAATATGATGAGTTTTCTGAATTCCCATGGGAAATTGCAAAAGAACTTGGTGAAATGGGTTTTTTGGGCATAATGTTCCCTGAAGAATATGAAGGCTCAAACCTTACTATATTAGATTATGCTATTATAGTAGAGGAGATATCTAAAGCTGACCCATCAATGGGGCTTACTGTTGCATCACACAATGGTTTATGTACAAATCATATTTACACATTTTCTAACGAAGAACTAAAGAAGAAATATATCCCGGACCTTGCATCGGGCCGGAAGCTGGGAGCATGGGGTTTGACGGAAAATGTTTCAGGCAGTGATGCTGCCAGCATGGCGACAGTTGCTGTTAAGGAAGGCGACCATTATATTTTAAACGGCAGCAAGAGCTTTATAACACAGGGCGGAGTTGGCCAAACAGCAGTTGTTACCGCAATAACCGATAAATCAAAAGGTGCAAAAGGAATTTCTGCGTTTATTGTTGAAAAGGGTTTTGAAGGATTCTCAGTGGGTAAGAAAGAAAATAAGCTTGGAATGCGTTCAAGTGATACCTGCGAACTGATTTTCGATAACTGCAAAGTACCGGCATCAAACCTGATTGGCAAAGAAGGCGAAGGATTCAAACAGTGTATGCAGATACTCGATGGCGGCAGAATTTCCATTGCTGCTCTTTCAGTTGGTATTGCGCAGGCTGCACTTGAACATTCTATTAAATATGCAAAACAGAGAAAGCAGTTCGGGAAGTCATTGGCCGAATTTCAGGGCATACAGTTTAAAATTGCTGATATGGCTACTGAAGTAGAAGCCGCAAGACTTCTTACCTATAAAGCTGCTGTAATGAGAGATGAAGGTAAGGATTTTAAGTTTGCTGCGTCGCTTGCAAAATATTATGCCAGTGAAATTGCGACAAAAGCTACCAATGAAGCTATTCAGATACACGGCGGATATGGATTTATAAAGGATTTCCCGGTAGAAAAGCTGTACCGTGATGTAAAGCTCACAACAATTGGCGAAGGAACCAGCGAAGTTCAGAAAATGATAATGGCTAGAGCGCTTGTTGAAATGTATTAGCAGATTACGGATTGAAAGATTGCATATTATTTATTAAAGAATATTAACAAAAAACCGTTTAGTAAGCTAAACGGTTTTTTGTTATACTTTTTTGTCATTCCTGCGAAAGCAGGAATCTTTTTTAATGTGAACAAATTATATTGTCCAGGATTTCATTTATGATTAAGAAAATGAATTTTTGAAATTTTTACCCGAAAATTGTTATCCATAATACATAATCCAGAATTAATGTCATTGAAGCTGCAAGTACAAATGCGCGGATAGTAGCATTACCAACGCCGAGCGCGCCGCCCTGCGCGTTTAAGCCCACGTGACAGCCGATAATTGATATCGATGCGCCGAAGAAAAATGCTTTTATTAAACCGCCTGCAATATCCTTTACATCAAATACTCTTTTTGCACTGGAGAAAAATACCTGGAATGAAACATCCTGGAAAAGATATGCAACCAGGAATGCTCCCATAATAGCTATGAAATTTGCAATGATAGTAAGTACCGGTAGCATGACAATGCTTGCCAAAAATCTTGGCATTACAAGGTAGCGAACCGGGTTGATTGCAAGAGATTCAAGTGCATCGATCTGTTCAGTGACTTTCATTGTACCAAGCTCCGCAGCAATTGATGCCCCAATTCTGCCTGCAAGTACAATTGCTGTTAGTACCGGGCCAAGCTCTATAAAAATTGCCTTGGTTACTGCCGAGCCAAGGTAGGAGAGCGATATAAATCCCTGGAACTGGTAAGCGGCCTGCCAAGCTGAAACAGCTCCGGTAAAGAATCCGATGATTATCACCAGTGGAATTGAACCAACGCCAATATGCCCCATCTGATCTAAAATCAATTTCCTGTCCCTCAATACCCGCGGAAAACTGACCAGAATACCCCATATCATCATGGTAATTCTTCCAACTTCCAGGAAAAAGAATTCAAATTTATCTATAAACCACTCAAAAAGTCTGCCCATATTTAGCAAATATGTATATTATAGTATAGTTTATCAATTCAGAAATTTCAGTTAAAACTAATAATGGAAGAATTCAGAACTTTATACCCAAAAATATGATTTACATTAAAAAGCATTGAAAGAATCAAAATTTATATTTAGATTATATGAAATTGCAGTCAATTTTTTTGTAAAAGTAGTTTGAAAAGTTTTTTTATTTTTCAATCAGTGATTTTCATTTGTTATTAGTTTTTTCTGAATGCTGAAAATATGATAAAGTAATCACGGTATCCAAATTTTACTTTCAGCAAAAAAACAAATTTTCACGATCATAGAAATTGATTTTCACATAATATCCATTATTTTACTTTATTTTTAAAAAAATAAATCCAATTTTAGAGGGTATTATCTGATTAATTAGGTAATAATATTCACGTAATTTGATATTTTTACTGATTTTAACAAAAGCTTAATAGTGCGGGAATATTTTGTTAATTTTTGCATATTTTTAAGTTGCTTGACAAGATTTAATAAATCTACTATATTGTAAAAAAGATATAGATTTTTTTGTAGTATAAATTAATAAACTAAATTAAGGAGAAAAAATGACTAAGAGATTATTAATTGGTCAAATAATGATGTTTTTTATCATTGGGATTGTGTTCGCTGGAAATCATGCAAAGGTTGGAACAAAAATTCCAAATGACTTGAATGAAAATCAGACCGTACAATTAAACAAGACAATTTTAAACTACCCATTGGTTTTAGAAGGTACAAAATCAGGTTCTGATTATTGGTTTGGACCCGAAGTTGCCGTTACCGGTTGCACAGGTTTCTATGATTATCAGACAAATGGAGATGCTAAACATCAGATCAATCGTTCCAGCTCAACTGAGCTTCATGCTGTAATGATGGTTTCAACAGATTCGACAGATCAAAATGGAAGCAGAAGGTCAACATACTCATTCAGTGATGATGATGGCGCAACCTGGACATTTATCACACAGGTTCCGACAATCAGAAGCGGGTTCGTTTCACTCGAAGCCAAGACAACCGGTGAAGCTGTTGTAGCAAATCACTACCAGCCGGCATCTGTATTAAATGGCTTTGTAAGTTATGATGTAGCTCCTGGTGCAGGTTCATTCACTGGAGTAGGCGTAACACATCCGTTTATATGGCCGGGTCTTTCAAGATATTCAAACGGTAACATGATGGTTGCAGGTGAATCATATACAGGCGGCGCTGGTACAGATACAGGAGCAGTTTGTGTATTTAACACAACAACTAATACAATGTCACCTACAACACTTTTGTTCAATCCAGATGGCGTTTCTCAGACAAACATGAGATGGACATATGCAGCTGGTCCGGGCGGTGCTGGAATTTATGTTATTGATGCAATTTCTGATGTTGGCGGAAACTTTGGCTTAAGCAGAATTTACATCTTCAAGACAACAAACAGCGGTGCTACATGGGATAACGGAGCCGTAATGTTCAATCCTATAGTTGTTGGAACAGATACATTAGCTCCATTCTTCGGTTTGGATGCTATTTATGATGCTGCAGGAAACTATTATGTTGCTTTCAATACAAATGACCCAACGGGTAATTTCAGCGCTGGTAAAATGTGGGTTTCGAAAAACAGCGGAACACCGGTTTTAGTTGCTCAGCATAGCGGAGTAAACGGTATCCCGGGTGCAGCTAATTTAGTTCTGCATGCAGATGCAGGTATTTGTACAATCGATCATCCTGCTTTATCACTCTCAGCTGACGGAACCACAATATTCTGCGCATATTCAGTTCAGTTTGAAGCAGATACATTAAATGGATTTAATAAATGTCATATTTTCTATAGCGCATCCCCAACTGCTACCTTATTATTTGGATCACCGATCCAGGTAACAAATTCAGGTGCAGGTTCAAAGGATGAAAGATATGTAAGCTTACACAGAGTTGCTCCGGATCTTGGTGGAAGCTTTGGCGTAACGCTGTATATGATGTACCAGAAAGATACTCAGCCGGGCAGCTGTGCGTTCAACGATGCAGCTCCTATCACAAGGTCACAGCAGATCTTCAGGAAGATCTATAATGCAAATATTCCAATCGGTATTTCAAATATTGGTAACGAAGTACCTAAGAATTTCTCATTAAGCCAGAACTTCCCGAATCCGTTTAACCCTGTAACAAAGATCAGGTTCTCAGTTCCTAAGGCTTCTAATATCACATTACAGGTATATGATGCAGCAGGAAGATTAGTTGCAACATTGGCTAACAATGAATCAGTTACAGCAGGCTTAAAAGAAGTAGATTTTAACGCTATTAACTTACCAAGTGGTGTTTATTTCTATACTTTAAAATCAGCTGATTTCACTGATACCAAGAAAATGGTTTTAGTAAAATAGTCTAAATTATTCAATTAATTCAAAAAGGGACAAGAATTCTTGTCCCTTTTTTTTATTTAAAAGCAAGGAATCAATTTGGTATTTTTACTTAAAAATGGTTTTTATGATTTTTTAATAATTTCTTAATTTATACTTGACTTCATTTTTTAATTGTATTATATTTATTTCAAATTATTCAATCAAATTGAAAAAAGCAGGATAGATATGTTCAATGGAATTCTACTATTACTAGTATTTTTCACTTACATTTCGGCTTGTAAAGCAGCTAATTTTTATGCTGATACACAATGCAATATCCATGTTTCTGATTACGGGGATTTAGAGGTTAATCCTATTGTCGGTCAATTTTCAATCACATTAAAGTCTGGAGATTTTAACGAAACAAAAAAAGTGATTTTAGTTAACAAACATAAATAAGAAGAGCCCTGATTACAATTATCGGGGCTTTTTTTGAATAACAAATCGGAGGTAATATAAATGAGGCTATTTAACCATTTCTTTTTAGCCCTTCTTCTCGTTTCAGCATTTGCGGCAAAAGATGTGTTTTCCTCAGGCTCAGATTACTACGGAACTACTGGTAAAATTTCCGGAGTAGTAAGAGATGACAAAGGCGAGC